>DAMDJY010000106.1:0-12195 GCA_032100225.1 Mobilicoccus sp. | reverse complement strand
CGATCTGTGCCGAGTTCGACGTCGACGGGATGCGCGGCGACCTCGTCACCGCCCGCACGGCCTGCGCACACGCCGCGTGGTGCGGCCGGACCGAGGTCACCGTAGCCGACGTGCGCGTCGCGGCGAAACTCGCTCTGCCGCACCGGCGGCGACGCTCGCCGTTCGACGACCACGGCGGCGACGACCTCGAGGAGATCCTCGACGAGGTGCTGGGCGACGAACCCGACGACCCCACCGATCCGGACGACGGCCCCGACGACGGCGGACCCGAATCACCGGACGACGGCGAGGGCACCGAGGTCGACACTCCCCAGCAGCCCGAGTCCGTCGACGGCGATCCGGCTGACGACAACGGGACCGACGACGGATCCACGTCGGAGCAGCTGCAGAACGACCCGCAGCCTCAGCCTGCTGAGCCCGAACCTGGGCCAGAGCGCGACCGTGCCGACGATTCAAGTGGACCTCGCCCGGGTCAGGCGCCGAGCACTCAGCGGACTGCGGCCGAACAGCCGTACCGCACGCGGCTATTCGCGCTTCCGCACGCGGGGGCGGGTGTCGCGGGGCGCCGATCGGCTGCCGATGTGGCTACTGGACGCCATGTGCGAGCTGTTGCGCCTGCGGATCCGCGGGGAAGGGGGATCGCCCTTACGGCAACGGTCCTCGCTGCCGCGACGCGCATCGGCGGCGACAGTAGTGCCGTGAGCAGTGACGATGAGGGTAACGCTGAACTTCACGGTGAGGTTCGGTCAGGGTCGAGCACGGGTCCAGAATCATCGCGACCCCGCACGGCGATCGATGTCGATGCCCCGGATCTCCGCCGCAGTATCCGCCGTGGCAAAGAGGGCAATCTCGTCGTGTTCGCGGTGGACACGTCCGGCTCGATGGGGGCCGCCGAGCGCATCCGGCAGGTCAAGACGGCCTGTGTGTCGCTGTTGCTCGACGCGTATCAGCGGCGCGACAAGGTCGCCGTCGTCACGTTCGCCAAGCGGACGGCGCATGTGGTGCTGCCTCCGACGAGCAGCGTCGACCTCGCGCAGCGACTTCTCGCCGACGTTCCCACCGGCGGCCGAACGCCGCTCGCCGAGGGGCTCATCACCGCGTACGAGCTCATTCGCCGTGAGCAGGTCCGCGACCCGCATCGCCGCGCCCTCCTCGTGGTTCTCACCGACGGCCGCGCCAGCGCGGGCGGCCGCCAAGCACTGCCGCGAGCGCATCGCGTGGCCGACGGCATCGCCGAACACGCAGCCCGGACGGGAAGGATCGGCAGCGTCGTCGTCGACTGCGAGTCCGACCGTGCCGGCTTCCGCCTCGGCTTGGCGCGTGATCTGGCCGTGCACCTGCGTGCCGAGTACGTCGACCTCCCCGACCTGGGCGGCAGCCTGACCGCGGCAGCAGCCCCCGCCCGTTCCGCCTAACTCACGCGAGGGGCGTCACATGGGTGATCCCGGAACCTTTCGCCGGGGCACCGCGACTATGGAGTGTGGCTACGGGGGAGAAGGCTGGACCGGGGCGGCTTGAGCCGGCCATCGACGATGACCTGACGCGCGTTCAGGGTCGAGGCGGGTCGACGCGCACGACCGTCGCCACCGGCGATTCCGGGGCGTTCGGCGACCTCCCCGGGGCGGACAGCCCGAGGACGGACGAAACCCTTGGTGAGCGGCGGTTGCCCAGGGGCGTGCTCGCATTCCTGGCCGTCGTCGTGCTGCTCACCGGGGCGTTCGTGGCCCGGCCAGCCGTGGTCGGGGCGTTCGTTCCTCCGCCCGCGGGACCGGCAGAGCCGGGTCAGGTCCTCCCGGCGGAGTTGCCGGGTGCGGCGGTGTGGAAGGTTCGGCAGTCATGGTCGCCACTACCCCGTGTGGCGGTGACCCTGTCGTTTCCGAGCGACGAAGACATTCCGGTGATTCAGAGGAGCGAACAGCTCCTCCTCGGCGACGACCTGCACTCCGAGCGCTACCTCGATGCCCGGGCGCGCGCGCTGGTCTCCCCTGACGGGCGGCGTCTCGCGTATGTCGACGATGAGTTCGAGGACGCCGTACGTGTGGACGACCTCGAGACCGGAGGCTCGGAGCTGATCGGGATCCCGGGCGAGGACATCGGCGCTCCGTTGGCCTGGTCGCCGGACAGTGGCCACCTGTATGTGGGGTCCCGGGTCGCCGGTGAGGTCTGGGTAGCAACCCTCGGGGGTTCGATCGAGGGGGTGCCCGCAGCAGAGTCCGACGACCGCTGGCACCTGGCACCGTCTCCCGACGGCACGCATCTGGCGGTCGGGGAGAAGACGCGGATGCGCATCGTCGACCGACGCGCAGCGCCGCCGGCCCCAGGGTCTTCGGTGCCCCCCACTGCCGAAGGGGGTCTCGGGGAAACCCGTGTAGACGCCCAGCGGGAAGTCGCTGATCGTCGTGCCGACCTGGTGGATGACCGAGAGTACGCAGCGCCTGTGGATCATCGACATGAAGACGGGAACGACACGGCGCATGCCGTACGGGTCGGGGTGCGAGGCAGTAGTCATGCTCACAGAACGGCGTCTCCTGTGCCTCGGTGACGCCGCCACGTTGCCGGGGCAGGAGTGGGCGCCTCAAGGGTTGAGCGTGCTCGACATCGAGACCGGAGAACGGACCGTCGTCGGACGAGCACCGTCGTTCTTCGCGGAGATGCATGTGGCCGACGACCTGGCGCGGACGTGGGGGTTCTCGATGTCGGAGAAGTGGTAACCGACCATCCGCTAGGGGTTGACGTCGGTGTCGGGAACCTTTCGGTGGGGCTCGACGACCATGAGGTGTGAGGGCTGGGGGAGACGTGGCGGCAACAGGGGAGACGGCCGGTTCGCGGCGCGGGCCGGCGATCGGTGAGGTCTACGATCGGGACCGGGACGCGTTGGCGCGGATGGCCGCGTTCGTCACCGGCGATGTCGAGGCGGCGGTCGACCTGGTGCAGGATGCGTTCGCCGATCTGCAGCAGTCGTGGAACACGGTCGAGGATCCGCAGGCGTGGCTGCGCAGTGCGGTCGCGAAGCGGTCGGTCTCGTGGGTGCGACGCAGGATCGTCGCGCGCAAGTATCTGCACACGTACGGGCAGAGCACCGACGAGGTTCGCTCGGTCGACAGCGCCGGGCGCCTGGTCGTGCGGGATGCGGTGGCGGAGCTGACGCCGGACCGGCGGGTCGTCGTGTTCTGCCGGTTCTACCTCGATCTGTCGGAGGCGCAGACGGCCGCCATGTTGGGGATCCCCGTAGGGACCGTGAAGTCGCGGTTGTCGAGGGCATTGCACGAGTTGGAAGGGGCCCTGTCATGACCGACGAACTCCAGTCACGACGCCACGAGCCGCTCGGAGGAGCACTCGTCGACATGATCGACGGCATCGACCTTCCTCCGGCACCGGGCCTGACGGGTCGATCCGACAGTGCGCGACGACGGTCCAGGGGCTTGATGGCGGGCATTGCCGCAGCTCTGCTGCTCGTTGCGGTGGTGCTGGGCGCACCGTTCGCGGCGCGGTCGCTTGCGCCTGCACCGGCACTCGCGGGCCCCGGGCAAACTCTTCCAGCCGAGCTACCAAACGGGGACGGGTGGTGGACGCTGCCGCAGTCGTGGTCGCCGCTGTCTCGGATCGCGATGACCTGGTACGAGCCCGACGGCGACGACGGCTCCGACCTTGCCGTGGGTGACAACCTGCGTTCCGTCCGCAAACTGGGCGACCGCGGGGGACTGATCTCTCCCGACGGGCGCCGCCTCGCCTACAGCAAGACCGATGGGCAGGTGACGGTGGAGGACCTCGAGACCGGGGAGACCGCGCCCTATCGGGTCCCCGCCGACGGCGACACCGTGCCGAGGGATTGGGCACCGGATTCGCGCATGCTCTACCTCGGCGCCCGGGACTCGGCAGGAGTGTGGGTGACCACGCCCGGCGGTGGCGTCGAGCCGGTCCCCGCGGCGCGGATCACGAAGAACGAGATGAGCGACGTCGACGAACTCGACGCGTCCCCCGACGGTGTCCATCTGGCCATCGCGGGCTGGAAGACTGACCTTCGGATCGTCGACCGCCGAGTCCCTGCGCCGGCGTCCGGTTCGGGCGCCCAGGTGGTCAAGGGAGTTCAAGGGCAGCCGCTCTTCACCCCGAGCGGCAGGTCGGTCGTCGTCGTGCCCTTCGATGTCATGTCCTACGACAAGGCGCATCTGTGGGTCGTCGACACCGCGACGAGGAAGACCCGCCGGATGCCGTACGGATCCGGGTGCATCCCCGTGGTCATGCTGACCGAACGACAGCTCCTGTGCTCCGGCGATGCCGCCACCAAGCCGGGACAGTCGTCGGCCGATTCGGGGCTGAGCGTGCTCGACATCGAGACCGGAGAGCGGAACGTCGTCGCGCGGACCCACGACTCGCTCGTCTTCGTCCAGGTCGCGGACGACCTGGCTCGCACGTGGACGTTCTCGATGTCGCAGAAGTGGTACCCCGCAGACGGGTGATCGTCCGCGCAGAACCTGGTCTGCCTCTGGCGACGCCGACCGGGAACTTTCCGGGGAGGCTGTGCGACGAGGAGGCATGGGAGCGGGGGGCGACGTGAGCGAACGCGCCGGGGAGCCGGACGAGGCAGTGGGGCCGTCGATGGCCGACGTCTATGCCCGTGAGCGGGACGGGCTGATCCGGATGGCGGCGTTCGTCACCGGTGACGTTCATTCCGCGGTGGACGTGGTCCATGAGGCGTTCGCGGATCTGCAGGCCGAGTTCGATGCCGTGGACTCTCCGGGCGCGTGGCTCAACAGGGCGGTGGCGCGCCGTTCGGTGTCGTGGGTGCGTCGGCGCATCACGGCCCGGCGCTACCTGCAGTCGCAGGTTCGGACCGATGGACCGGCTGGAACCCGGGGGGACCGGGCCGAGATGGTCGACGTGGCCACCCGACTGCAGGTCCGCTCCGCGATCGGGCGCCTGAGCCCCCAGCGGCGGGCCGTCGTGTTCTGCCGGTTCTACCTGGACCTGTCCGATGCCGACACGGCGGCGATGCTGGGCGTGCCTGGAACCGTGAAGTCGCGCCTGTCGCGGGCGCTCGCAGAGCTGGAGGTGACCCTCGATGGCTGACACCACACCGCCCACCGGTGATGCCCGCGAGCAGCGGGCCCGAATGCTGGTCGCCGACTTGGTCGAGGCCATCGACGTGCCTCCGGAGGGTGCAGACGCTGCCCGGCCCGCCCCCTCGTGAGGCTGAGCGGGGTGTGGGAGCCGGTGATCACGGTGGTGGTGCGAACCGACGCCGGCCACTCCTCACCGGTGTTGCCGCAGCCATCACCTTGATGCTCGTCATGGCAGGTGTCGCGATGGTGCAGGGGCGGACCAGCCGCACCCCGGCCGCTGGGGAGTCGACGGTGACGTTGCCGACCGAGTTGCCGGTCCACCGCATCTGGCGCGCACCACAATCGTGGTCACCGATCGGGCGCGCAGGCATGGCTTACGGGTTCAATACCGAAGACGAGCGGTGGATCTTCGACGCCTCCCACTTCCTCGTCCTCGGGCAGGACTTCGAGCGCGCGCGGCATGCTGACCAGGTCTACTTCATGGGGGATGCCGAGCTTTCACCGGATGGACGATTCGTGGTGTCGTCGGGCGAGGACGCGCATCTGAAGATCGACGACCTCAGCACCCGCGCAGGGGTGGACGTCGACATCGAACCCTTCGGCGGGGCCGAGGCCTTCTCCGCGAGGTTCGCCGGATGGTCGGCGGACAGTCGATGGGTCTATGTCGTTCTGCCGCAACCAGACTGGTCCAAGTACCCGGGGTCATTGTGGAGGGTCGGTGTCGACGGATCACGGCGGGAGATCTCTGTGTCGACACCGGTGTTCACGGCCGCAGCCGCACCGGACGGAAGCAGGCTCGCCGTGGTCCGACCGGACGGAGTGATCGACGTGATCTCCCTGGACGGCGCGGTCTTGGCGGGCGGCGTCACCGGTCGCGCCACCGCAGAAGCCGCATCCGAACGCGACCCGCGGGACGCTCAGACCTCGGAGTGGCCGGGGTTCGTCGAAGTGCTGTGGTCACCGGACGGATCGCACCTGATCGTGGTCGAGGACCAGGGCGCATACGGCGAGGAGCCTAAAGCTGATACTCCCGGCCCGCTGGTCACGGTGGTCCCGGTCTCCTCGCAGACGAAGGCCGGCGAAGCGACGAGCATCCGTCTGGACCGCTTCGGGTGCAGCCCGCTGGCGATGCTGTCGGAGACCTCGCTGCTGTGCGAGACCCACGGGGTCGCACCGTTTCGGGACGCGCTCACTACCGTGGACGTGCGCACCGGGAAGCGGCGTGGGGTTGCGTGGCTCCCGCACGACGCGGCGAACCCCTCGGTGGCCGCGGACCTGGCCAGGACGTGGCGGTTCGAGATGGACGAACCCTGGCCGCTGCCACCGCCGCCGGAATGAGGTCGGCGCGGTCAGTAGCGCCGCGTCCTCGACGTCTAGCCCCCGACGGGTCAGGATGGGGCGTGCGCGAATTCCTGAATGACGCCCTCAGCAGTGATGACACGATCCTCATCTCCGACGGTGGACTGGCCACCCAGTTGGAGGCGATGGGCCACGACCTCACGGACGCCCTGTGGTCGGCGCGGCTGATTCGCGACGAGCCCGGGGCGATCGTCGATGCGCATCTGGCGTTCCTGCGTGCCGGGGCGCAGATCGTGACGACCGCGAGTTATCAGGCCTCCTTCGACGGGTTCGCCGCCGCTGGGGTCAGTGCGGAGGACGCGGAGTCGCTGATGCGCCGCTCCGTCGACCTCGGCCGGGAGGCCGTCGACCGGCACCAGGCCGAGACGGGGGAACAGGCGCTCGTGGCCGTGTCGGTCGGTCCGTACGGAGCGGCCCTGGCCGACGGCTCGGAGTATCGAGGCCGGTACGGGCTCACCGTGGCCGAGCTGCGGGACTGGCATGCCCGCCGGTTCGAGGTGTTGGCCGACACCGTGCGCAGCGGCGCTGGTGATCTGCTCGCGATCGAGACCGTTCCCGACGCCGACGAAGCCGCCGCACTGATCGACCTGGTGCGTGACACCGGCGTCCCCACCTGGCTGAGCTACACGATCGAAGGCACCTCCGCGCGTGCCGGCCAACCACTGACCGAGGCCTTCGCCGCCGCAGCGGATGTCCCCAACCTGGTGGCAGTGGGGGTCAATTGCAGTGCCCCGGCCGATGTCCTCGCGGCCGTCGAGATCGCCCGCGCCGCAACGTCACTCCCGGTCGTCGTCTACCCGAACAGCGGTGAAGGGTGGGACGCGAGCGCCCGATCCTGGACCGGCGAGGGGCACCACATCACCGACCTCGCACCCGCGTGGATCGAGGCCGGAGCCCGCATCATCGGCGGATGCTGCCGCGTCGGCCCGGATCAGATCGCCGAGCTGACCCGACTGCGGCATCCGTGAGCAGAACAGGTCAGTTCACCGGCCGAGCCGTCGACCCTGCCCGTTCGCGAGAGGCGCGCACACTACAGAGTGAAGCGACCGACGAGCTGTTGGAGTTCGGAAGCGCGTTCGGAGAGTTCGGTCGAGGCCGAGGACGTCGATTCGGCGGCCGCGTTGGCCTCGGCGGCAGAACGCGAGGCTGCCTTTACGCGGTCACCGATTGCGGCGGTGCGGTTGGCGGCCATGGTGGCGTTGACGCCCATCTCGTTGGTCGTCGCGTTCTGCTCTTCGACAGCGGCGGCGATGGTGCGCTGGGTGTCGTCGATCGTCGAGATGATCTCGCTGATCTCCGACAGGGCAGCGACGGCCTCGGCCGTGTCCGCCTGGATCGCCGCGATGCGGCCGGTGATGTCCTCGGTGGCGGCGCTGGTCTGCTGCGCCAACTCCTTGACCTCGTTGGCGACGACGGCGAACCCCTTGCCCGCCTCACCGGCGCGGGCCGATTCGATGGAGGCGTTGAGCGCGAGAAGGTTGGTCTGTCCGGCGATTTGACCGATGACGGTGACCGCCTCGGCGATCTCGGAACTGGAGGCACCGAGTTTGCCCACGGTCGCGTTGGTGCGCTGGGCTGCGGCGACGGCGTTGCTCGCGACCTGTGCGGCGCTGTGGGCGTTGTCGGCGATGGCGCGGATGGACGCGGTCATCTCCTCGGTCCCGGCAGCCACCGTGTCGACGGTGGCGCTGACCTCGGTGGAGGCCTCGGTGACGGCCTCCAACTGCGTGCGGGCATCACCGGCGGAGCTGCGGAGCTGCTGGGAGACCGTCGCGAGGGAGGCGGAGGAGTCGTCGACCCGTGAGCTGGCCTCGCGCACCGCAGCGATGACGTCACGCACGGAGAGTCGCGCCTTCTCGGTCGCCACGGCCATCGCCCCGATCTCGTCGGAGGAGGTCGCCTCGGACGGCACGGTGAGGTCACCGGCGCCGAGAGCCTCGATGCTGCCCTGGACCGAGCGGATGCGCCGCACCAACCGGTTCGAGATCAGCGTCGACAGTGCCGTGATGGCGAGAGCGGAGAGCAGCAGCGCGATGAGAACGGAGGGGGTGGTGCGGGCAGCGGCGGCATCTGCGGCGGCGCGCTGGGCCCCGATCCGCTTGCCGATCGACGCGATGAGCTGCGCGCCGGCTTCGTCGGTCTGCTCGTAGGCCGTCACGCAGACACCCTCGTTGATGATCTCCGTGCCCTTCTCCAGACCGGCCGGGGTGCCCGTCTTGAAGGCGGCTGCGGCCTCGGTGTCACCGGCGATGAAGGTGTCCCACCCCTCGCGCATCGTGGCGAACGTCGCCTTCTCCTCGGCGGTCATGAGCGAGGTGTCCACGGCGTCGAAAGCGGCGGTCGTGCTGGCCGCAGACGTCTCGAACCCCTCGCGGTTGGAGCCGTCGGAGGGAGTCACGGCCTCGACCTGACCGTCGAGCAAGGTGCTCCAGGCGTAGAAGCCCTGCCATCCGTTGGTGTCGACATTGCCGTACCGGGCCGCTTCGACCTGCGCGGAGAGGGCCTGGAGGCGGCCGAGCTCGGCGTTGGCATCCCGCATGGCGTTCACGTTGACGAGGGCACGATGCCGATGATGACGGCGGTCAGCAGGCCGATCAGCCCCACGTTGCCGACCTGTCGGCGTACTCCCGGGGAGAGCAGGAACGACCGTCGGGTGGTGGGTGACGCGCTCATCCGATGTCCTCGCTTCGGGGGTGGGGTTCGGTCTCGATCCCTCAGAACCCATCGGCCGCAACACGATCGGCCTGAGGCTCGCGGGCGGGGTGTCGTGGGCCGGAACGCAGGCTCGGGGCGGATGTGAATCCGGGCATCACTCTGCGGACAAGCCGGACATGGTGTCGAGGCAAAGCCGGACGTGGTGCCGGCAGGGTCGCACGGGTTGTACCGTCGGTAACCGACCACCCCATCACCATCCGAGGAGACTCCATGCCCCAGGGACAGCCCGCCGTCGTTCCGGACGACGGACTCACCACGCGTCAGCGCCGCAACCGCGCGATCCTCGCCGTCCACACCGGAGCGGGCAAGGGCAAGTCGACGGCTGCGTTCGGGATGGCGCTGCGGGGCTGGAACCAGGGCTTCGACATCGGGGTGTTCCAGTTCGTGAAGTCGGCGAAGTGGAAGGTGGGCGAGGAGACCGTCCTGCGCCGCCTCGGGGAGCTGCACGAGCAGACGGGCGAAGGCGGCCCGGTCGAGTGGCACAAGATGGGCTCCGGGTGGAGCTGGACCCGCTCGAGCCAGGGCGAGGACACCGAGGAACAGCACGCCGCGGACGCCCGCGAGGGCTGGGCGGAGATCAAGCGACGCCTCGCCGAGGAGCGTCACGACATGTACGTCCTCGACGAGTTCAACTACCCGCTCAAGTGGGGCTGGCTCGACATGGACGACGTCGTCGAGACGCTGGCGAACCGTCCCGGCAAGCAGCACGTCGTGATCACCGGGCGCCCGGCGCACGAGCCGCTCATCGAGATCGCGGACCTCGTCACCGAGATGACGAAGATCAAGCACCCCATGGACGCCGGTCAGAAGGGGCAGCGCGGCATCGAGTGGTGAGGCGGCCGGTCGTGAGGCTGCGTCGAGTCGTGAGGCTCACGCCAGGCCGCGTCGACCCGGGTCCTGCGCGGGGTCCGTGGGATGATCCGTGCAGGTGGGAGGTGTGACATGAGTGTGGTGGGTCGGCTCGACCGGTTCCAACGCCGGCATCCGAGTGCAGGGCTGCCGTTGGCGGTGGTCTACAAGTTCCTCGACGATCAGGGCTTCTACCTCGCGGCTCTCATCGCGTTCTACGCGTTCATCTCGCTGTTCCCTCTGTTCCTGCTCTTCTCGACGATCCTCGGCTTCGCCCTGGAGAACGACCCAGGGCTGCGTGAGGAGATCCTCGAGTCGGCCGCACGGCAGATCCCCGTCATCGGCCAGCAGATCGAGACGCAGCAGCTGCGGGGGAGCGGCACGGCCGTCACGGTCGCCGTGCTCACCGCGCTGTACGGCTCCCTCGGGGTGGCGCAGGCGCTGCAGAACGCCATGAACGTCGCCTGGGGCGTCCGACGCAACGAACGCCCCAACCCCGTCCTCAGCCGGGTGCGCAGCCTCGGGCTGCTCTCGGTCCTCGGTCTGTTCATCGTGGCCACCACGGTGCTCTCGCAACTCGGCTCGGTCCTCGGCGACCGGGTGGCGTGGTTCTCCGCGACCTCGGCCGTGTTCTTCTTCATCGGGTCGCTGGTGCTGTCGAGCATCTTCTTCGTCGTCGTCTGTCGGATGGGCACCGCCGCGGCCCCGCGGATCGGTGAACTCGTCCCCGGCGCCGTCCTCGGTGGCCTGGCGTGGCAGGGGTTGCAGACCGGCGGCAACGCCTTCGTCACCACCGTCGTGGCCCGATCCTCGGCGACCAACGGTGTGTTCGCGGTCGTCCTTGGTCTGCTGGCCTGGCTCTATCTCGCGGGCATCGCGCTCGTCTTCTGCGTCGAGGCTAACGTCGTCCTGGCCCGGCGCCTCTATCCGCGATCCCTGATGACTCCGATGACCGACCGCGTCGACCTCACCGAGGCCGACCAAGCCGCCTACGCCCGACTCGTCCGCGCCCAGAGCCTCAAGGGTTTTCAGAACGTCGAGGTCACCTTCGACTACGACGGCCAATACGCAAGCGAGCAACGCCGCCGACGCAAGATCGACGCCGCCCAGGCCGAGGAGAGCGCCGCCACCCGCACCCTGCGCCTGCGTGAGGGTCTGCGCCGCGCCGCTGTACCCGTCGCGTCGCTGATCGACGTCGCGTCGCTGATCGACCTCGCGAGCAAACCCGTCACGGCCACCGTCGGCCGCCGTAGGGAGGACACGACTCCTGACCGTGGCCCCGGCGACTCCGACACCACAGCCGGCGCCTCCCCTGACGTGATCGAGCAGGATGCCGCTCGTGCCGACGACGTCCGCACCGATATCGACACCAGCGCCCACTCCGACTCCGACTCCGACGCCGTCGTCGCCGATGGTGCTGGTGCTGGTGCTGGTGCGAGCATCCAGGACCCGGCCCGGGTGCGGCAGCCCCGCTGATAGGCTCGCCAGCGCCGGTCGGCCGATCGGCACCTGTCGTCGGTCGACGACACGGAGGAAACCGGTGCGACACCGGTGCGGTCCCGCCACTGTGACCATGCGCTCACGCGTGTGGGAGCCAGAGACTCCGTTCGACCGAGAACTGTTTCGGGACGCGGATCCCGGAAGAGAGGCGTATGCCGTGTCTGTGCCCACCCCTGCCGAGTCGCCCGTCGGCGCTCTCCCGCGGGTGTTGTTGTCGGCGCCGGCCTCCGGTGCGGGCAAGACGATGATCACCACGGGTCTGCTTGCTGCGCTGCGGGCGCGGGGGCTCGAGGTCAGCCCGCACAAGGTGGGCCCCGATTACATCGATCCCGGCTATCACACCGCCGCGTGTGGACGCCGTGGCCGCAACCTGGACGCCCACATGCAGGGCCCCGACCGCATCGTTCCGCTTCTGCTGCACGGTGCGACCTCTCCGATCCGGGCCGATGTCGCCGTCATCGAGGGCGTCATGGGCCTGTTCGACGGGGCGCTCGGGCGTCGCGGCTTCGCGGGCAGCGCCCATGTCGCCCAGCTCACCTCCACGCCGGTCATCCTCGTGGTCGACTGTGCCTCGACCGCGTTCAGCGTGGGCGCGCTCGTTCACGGCTTCGCGACGTTCTCCCCGGACGTCACGATCGGTGGCGTCATCCTCAACAACGTGGCCTCGACCCGGCACGAGCGCGAAGCCCGCCTGGGCGTCGCGGAGGCG
>DAMDJY010000105.1:0-12212 GCA_032100225.1 Mobilicoccus sp. | reverse complement strand
TCGTCGATGCCGCCCCGGCCCGACATGGCGCCGGCACCGGGCGGGTACAAGGAGAGCCTCGGCCCGGACCCCCGCGGCGCAGGCCCCCGGACTCAGATCCTCCCCGCCGTCACCGAGCCCGTCCGTCGTCCGGTCACGGGGGCGGCCGCCCCACCTCCCTCGCCGAGGCGTGAGGACATCGCGACGGCGGCGCACCCCATCATCTCGACGCGGGTCATGCCCGCAGTGCCGACACACACCGCACGTCCGCAGCCGCAACCGCAGCCGCAGCCGACCGGCGATCCCAGCTACGCGTCGTTCGCTCCCCGGCCGCGGTCTCAGGCGCCGCAGTTTCAGGCGCAGCAGCCTCGGTACGAGGCTCCACCTGGGTCGGGTGCTCCGATGCAGCACGGCATGGGCATGGCCCCTGCGCCTGGTGGGCATCTCCAGGGTTACCCCCAACCACGGCAGCCGGTCGCCCCTGCACCGGGTTACGCGCCCATTCCGCGTCGGGTGGGGACGATGTTCGCCCTCGGGCTGGTCATGGTCGCGCTGATCACGTACGCCCCCGGCATCGGTCTGCTGGCCGCGCTCGGGTGGTCGTGGCTGGCGCGGTTCGTCGATCGGCTCATCACGGCGGTGGCGTTGCGTCGGGCAGCGCGGGGGGTCCGCGATCGTGACATGCCGTTGGCGGTTCTCGGCAGTCCTCTGCACCTCATCGGGTCGGCGATCTCGGCCGTCGTGGCGGGTGTGCTGCCGCTGCTGGTGGGTCTGGGGTTCGGCGTCGGTCTGCGCGCGATGGCGGGCAGTGTCGCCGGGGTGCCTGTGGGGACGGCTTCGGTTGTCGGGATCTCGGCGGCGGCAGCGCTCGTCGTGGCCTGGTGGGGTCCGGGCGGAACGACGTTGCGTCGTGGATCCCGCAGTGTTGCCCGCGCAGTGTCACCGGGTCGACACGGTGGGCAGGTCGCGGTCGGGATGCTGCTGCTCGCGGCCGCGGCGCTCGGGGTGCTGACCCAGTCGAGCGGCTGGTCGTTGTCGTGGTGGCCCTTGGACGAGTGGTGGCAGATGTTGCCGTACGTGGGGGCCTTCGCGTTGACCTGATGGTGAGACGCAGGCCATGCGTCCATGTCGCGTTGGTCACGAGCAGGTCACGACGCGACGATGAGTTCAGGTTTTTCACCTGCCGTGATGCACGCGGACAGCAACGAACTCGTCACCTGATCGTTGCCATGTCGTTGTACAGGTCTTGCTCAGGTCAGGTCCCTCGCCTAGAGTCGCAAGCGTTTGGCCGACAGGTTCGATCCTGTCCTCGGGGGCCGACGAACAACTGAACACCATTCATTTTCAGCTGCGTATCCTCGCGCCGAGCTTCGTCAGGGGATACTTCGCCGGACCTTCCGGGCAGACGAGGGTGGGGGACCCAGCGGCCGTGATCCGGCCACGGTCGTCGTGATGACGACCTCGGGGTGAAGCCGATGACATCGGCCGGGCAGCCTGACGCCCGAACCCGACAGCTAACCTCACAGGCGCCGTCAGGAGAGGATCAACCATCTCTATGCAATACATCGGTAAACACCGCGCGGCCGACCGCTCGTCGTCGACCCTTGCCCGCACGTTCGCGACCGCCCTCATCGGTGGTGCGACGGTTGTGGGTGGATCGATCGCCGCAGCTCCGGCTGCCTCTGCAGCTCAGGCCCAGCAGGCGTCTTACGCCGCTGCCGGCGGTTCCGTGTGGGACCGCGTCGCTGCATGTGAGAGCGGTGGCAACTGGCGCATCGCCACGGGCAACGGCTACTACGGCGGCCTGCAGTTCTCGGCGAGCAGCTGGCGCGCTGCGGGCGGCACCCGTTACGCGAGCCTGCCCCACAAGGCGTCGAAGGCGCAGCAGATCGCTGCGGGCAAGAACCTCCTGCGCATGCAGGGCCCGCGCGCGTGGCCGCACTGTGGCCCCCGTGCCGGTCTGACCCGCTCCAACGGAGCCTCCGCCAGTGGCTCCGTGGGTGCGGCTGCTTCGCGCAGCTCGGCTCGTTCGGCCACCGTGCGCGTCAAGGACCCGTTGACCCGCACCCAACTGCGCGCCCTCCAGGCCCGTGTCGGCGCTCGCGTCGACGGTGTCGTCGGCCCGGAGACGGTCCGCAAGACCGAGCGCGCTCTCGGCTTCAGGGCCACCGGCAAGTCCCAGCTCCTCGGCTCCACCCTCCGTGGAGCTCGCGGCCTGATCTGAGTTCACTCGCACAGCACATGACGAAGGCCCGATCCCTTTTGGGGGATCGGGCCTTCGTCATGCGTGTTTTCACACAATGAACTTCATGCGATGCGCAGGGCGCAGGTCACCAGACCCTGCGGCGGGTGCCGCCGATCGGGACGAGGTTCAGGATGAGGCCCACGAGAATGAGGACCAGCCCGATCGTCTTCAGGATTGCCATGCCCTTGACCAGGAATCCGACGATCAGCAGGACGAGGCCGAGAGTGATCATGTGACGTTCCTTTCCATCAGCCGCCCCTGACGGAGCGGCACGAGCGGCGGTCGCCGATCTCCAGACATGATGGGATAAAAGGGACAACATTGCGTGCTCCGCGGGTGCGGAACTGGGTAACGATTGAAACTCGCTCTGAACGGCTTTGTGTCGCAACACCGCTGGTAGAGGCCCTGTTCGGCGCACACCGGGGCCAGTGTCCCGACCGGGTAGACTGTGCCGGTCGCCGCGGCCCGTCCAGCACACCCGAGTCGCGCGAACGCTGGAGTGGCGCAATCGGTAGCGCACCTGTCTTGTAAACAGGGGGTTGAGGGTTCGAGTCCCTTCTCCAGCTCGCTTGTGAGAGTAGGGAAGAGGCCCTGTCGGGAGTGATCCCAAAGGGGCCTCTTGCTACAGGTTTGCTAAATCAGGCCAGGGCGCGAGAGGGCACCGCGGCCGGTCACTCCAGGATGAGCTTCTTCGTGACGGGTTGCCCCTCTCGGGATCCCTGGTTCCAGGTCACGTGCAACTTGTCGGCCGACCTTCCCCAGCTTCCGTGGATCAAGACCTTCTCCTCGTCGTCGGGCTCCATGTCGATGCCACCGCCGTCCATGAGGCCGCCGTCACAGCGCACAGCCCCCGGTGCCTCGGCGCGCACAAGGTAGGCCGTTTCGTCACCTACGTTCTTCAGGTAGTAGGCGGCCCCCGTGCCTCGCCGCAACGTCCACTTGACACCGAGCTGTACGGACATGCTGGGCCCACCCACGTAGGTGTTCACGGTGTTGTGGCTGCCGGAGATGAGCACATTCCCATGGCCTCGGGCCTCTTGGTACACGGTTGGCTCGTCAGCTTTGAGTACCTCCACCAGGCGCTCCAGCTCGGAGGCCGCGGCAGGATCCTCGCCTAGTTCGGCCTCTACAACGCCTTGGAAGGCCTGGGCTCGGCGGGCGCTGTCAGGGGAGTCCTCGAACGCCTCCAGCTCCTTCCGGTCGGCGAACCTGGAGCGGAGCCACTCCACGACGCGGCGGCCAGCCTGGCCAACCTCGTCCAGCGCGGCGTCGATGCCCTTGTCCACGGCCGAGTCGAAGACCTTGACGGCGAGTCCTGTTGCGATTGATGCGGATACGGGGTCCATGTACTCATCCTGGCGCTCCGGGCCGACAAGGCAAGGCCGAACGATCAGGCCAGGACGCGGGAGAGCGCCTCGGCGGCCTTCGTCTTGCTCGCCTCGTGGGCGTGGCCGTAGATGTTGAGAAGCCTCACGTCGGAGTGGCCCATCAGCTCCTTGATGATGGAGGGCCCCACGCCGAGGTCGATCAAGTTGCTGGCGAACGTGTGGCGGCACCCGTGGAGGGTCAGGCGGGGGAGCCCGAGGCCCTTCTGATCGGCGACGAAGTGGCGCGTGAAGGACTCGGGCATCCGGCGGGAGCCGTCGGGCCACCTGAAGACGAGATCCCCGCCACCGAGGCCCAGGGCGAGACGTTGGGCGGCCTGCTCCTTGCGGTGCTCGCGGAGGGCGGCCACGAGGTCCTCACCGATGGGCACCACGGCGGGACTCCTTGCTCTTCGGGCTCGCCTCCACAATCTCCTGGCCCACCTGCACGGCGTTCACCTCGACCAAAATCGTCCCCCGGCGGTCAGGTCGACCGCGGTCCACCGGAGCCCGGCCAGTTCGCCGCGGCGGAGCCCGGCCTGGATGGCCACCCCCCACACGATCCCGAGGGGCTTGTCCTTCGTCGCGTCGATGAACGTCCGCACCTGGGCCGCCGACCACAAATCAGGTGGCCAGCTTCGGGAGATAGCCCGCGCGGCAACGGTAGTGCTCGAGGTCAGGGCCCGGATGCCACGCCTGGTGCTGCAGATGGCCCCCTCACACGAAGCTGGACGCCTTGGGGCGGGGCTTGTCCTCGGTGACGCAAGCCCAGTAGCTCGGGGAGTACGTAAACCGCTTGCCGCTCTCCGTGTCGTCCACCTGGAGAGTGCCGTTGTCGAGGATCTTGTGCTTGGCGTCGTGGAACGGGCGTTCTCCCCCGCTGACGAAGCTCACGGTGATCTGGTTCGCCATGGATCTCTCCTTCAGCTCGTGCGGGTCACGTCGGTGACCTCTGCCGTCAGTGTGGCAGCGGAGGAGTCCACCTGGCCGCGCTCCTCGGTCTGCTGAGAGCACGCGGAAGACTTCTTCACCATCAAGGGCCGTCAGCGCATGGTGGACGCGCTGGATGCCATGGCCGAGTTGTTCGACACGGCCAACGCCGAGGCGCAGGACGTAGTTCATCGGGCCCTGGCCGCGTGGGGGGAGGGGGCCGACGACGTGCAGAGGATAATGGACCGGCTCGTGGCGGAGGTCAGGGAGCGCGACGGGAAGGCCTGACGGAGCGGGTCAGTCGGGGAAGCTCCCCCACGAAGCGGCGGTCTTCGCCTCCGCGTGGATCAGGGTCTGGAGCGTGTACAGGAGATCGGTCAGGTCGGCCGCGTCGGTGGCGCCCTTGGCCAACCGACGGGCGTCCTGGGGCGCACCGTGCCGGGCGTAGAGGGTGGAGAGCCACGCGACATCGACCCGGGCCGCCTCCACGCGCTCGGCGGTCTCGCGCTGCTTGGCCTCCAGGTCCTCCAGGTACGTCGTCATCGTGTGCCCCCTCTCCTTGTGCCGCAAGGGTACGCCCGGGGTTTGACCCCCTCGGATCTATGTCGGAGTCAGGTGGTCGGGCCGTCCAATGCCTCTGACCTGCAACGATTCCCTATCCGTTGGCACCCGACGCGCTACGTTGGGTGCTACATCCGGCCTGCCAGAACGTCTCTCTACGGTCATCGTCTGATATTCCGAGACATGCCTAAAGTGATCCTGACGAGGGCAAATGCTGGAGAGCACCGACCAGACATGGCAATGAACATCGGAGAGCTTTACGGCTCCATCAGGATCGACACCGGACCCCTGGCGAGCGGCCTGGACAAGGCTCAGGGACTCCTGAAGGGCCGGGGACTCAGGCGTCGGACAACTCCGCGGCGCGCATCGACGCCTTCATGCGGAAGGCCGAGGTTGTGGGTTCGAGTCCCATCTCCAGCTCTGTCGCCGGAGCCTCGGCCCGCGTCGATCTATGCGAGTGCCCTGTGCGCGGTGATTTAGCGATCGGTCACGGGCGATCAACCGTGGCGCAGACGCGGTCGGTAGGTGCGCGCATGCAGCGGCCATTCTGGCGGCCCAGCGACCCCACTCATCACCGCCAATCACGGCGAGATCGACCAGTAGCGGCGTCTCGCGGCTCCCGGCTGGCGCGATTCGGCAGCCCTCCTGAGGGGGGTGCGGGATGCGGTTTGCTCAGTACTGAGTGGGGCTTCGGCATGGGCTCGATGAGAGGGGTAGCGCCGAGCCAACGAGATCTGCACCCCTGTGCAATTATAAAGACTCTAAATCCACCAAACGGAGGTGCGTCCAGTGGCACGCAACCCCTTCAAGCCCACGGCAGGAGCGACCCCTCCGCTGCTGTTGGGGCGAGATGCGGAGCTGTCGTCGTACGCCGAAGCTATCGAAAATGGCCCCGGCGCCCCGGATCTCCTGCTGCTCGCCACCGGAGCCCGAGGGGTTGGCAAGACCGTGATGCTCACCGCCCTGGGTGAGGTTGCGCGCGAGCATCAGTGGATCGTCATCGACGAGACTGCCACGCCCGGTTTTGCGGAGCGCATCGCAGCCGAGGCGGACCGATACCGCGAGCAGATCGGAAACCCTCAACGGCGCAAGCTCGCCGGGATCTCCTTGCCAAGCGTGCTCGGTGTCGGTGGGGGTGGGGTCACCCTCACTCCACCGGAACCAGCCTCCACGTCGTGGCGCGACCGCGTACGTGCTCTCTTGGTGGTCCTGGCCGAACACCAGACCGGCCTGACGATCACGATCGACGAGATTCACGCTGCCGGGCAAGAGGAGCTGCGCCAGCTGGCCGCCGATGTCCAGCACTTCATTCGGGAGGAGCTGCCAGTCTCCCTTGTCATGGCGGGCCTGCCACAGGCGGTAGAAGGCATCCTCCTCAAAGGAAGCACCAGCGTGAGCACCTTCTTACGTCGAGCCGAACGTATCCGGCTCCTGGACGTGCCTATTCCGCTGGTGGCCGAATCTCTGCTGGCCACAATCGGAAGCACCGGGCGCAGCATCGCCGCAGACCAGGCTGCACGCGCAGCAGACGCCACGGGTGGCTATCCCTTCGCCGTGCAGCTGGTCGGCTACCACTTGTGGCGCCTCGCCGACGGCAACGGCAATATCACCCCTGACGCCGTCACCAAAGGTCTCGATGCCGCCCGCATCCGATTGGGTTCTTTGGTTCACGAACCAGCCCTGGCTGACCTGTCCGCCGTCGACCGGACCGTCCTGGTAGCGATGGCCGTGGATGATGGCCCTACCAAGGTCTCTGCCATCGCCGAACGCATCGGTCGTGACGGAAACTATGTGGGCGTTTACCGCGAACGGCTCATCGCTGCTGGGGTCATTCAGGCAACACGGTGGGGCGAGGTGGACCTAGCCATCCCCGGACTGCGTGACTATCTGCGTGAGCATGGCACCGCGCACATGGGCGCTGATAGCCCGACGACCGACGCCTGACGGGGAAGATCGGGTCTGCCAGAAGCACCATGTGCGCGTAGGCCACACCACTCGTTCCCCACGTCTTGATCGTTTGTGCCATTCATTCAGGCCGCGTGGGCCAGGGCTGCGTAGCGACCGCCGGTGCCGAGGAGTTCGGGAGCGGCGCCGCGCTCGACGACGACTCCGTGATCGAGGACGACGATCTCGTCGGCATCCGCGACCGTCGACAGGCGGTGCGCGACCGTGATGGTCGTGCGGCCCCGACTCAACGCATCGAGGGCGGACTGCAGTGCGTGCTCGGTCTGGTTGTCCAGCGCCGAGGTGGCCTCGTCGAGCACCAACACCCGCGGATCACGCAATACCGTTCGAGCCACCGCAAGCCGCTGCTGCTCGCCACCAGAGAAGCGGTGACCACGCGCACCGACGATCGTGTCCAACCCCTCGGGCAGGCCCGCGATGTGATCCGCGATCTGCGCCGTCGCAAGCGCCGACCACAACTCGGCCTCCGACGCGGTCGGCTTGGCGAGCAGCAGGTTGTCGCGGATCGAGGCATGGACCAGGTACGTCTCCTGGGAGACCACGCCGACGATCGAGGCCAGATCCTCCGGTGCCAGGTCGCGCACGTCGATGCCGTCGATCGTCACGCGCCCCTCACTCGGATCGGCCAGGCGCGACACCAGCGACGCCAGCGTCGACTTGCCCGACCCCGTGGGCCCGACCAGAGCCAACGACCCACCGGCCGGGACACGCAGATCGATCCCGCTCAGAGCATCGACATCGCTGCCGTCGTACCGGAACGACACGTTCTCGAACGCGACCTCACCGCGCACATCGGCGGCGTCGACGGGAACGGGATGGGCGGGGGCAGGGACGTCGGGCACCAGGTCGAGGTACTCGAAGACCCGACTGAACAGCGCCATCGACGACACGACCTGCGCACCCACGTTGAGGAGTCCGAGCAGGGGGCGGAAGAGCTGCGCCTGCAAGGTGGTAAAGGCGATCAGCGTGCCGATCGTCATCCCGCCCGACGTCGCAGGCAGGCCCGCGACCAGGTAGATCAGCGCCGGGATCGTCGCGAAGATGATCGACATCGTCGCCATGCGCCAGCGTCCGGCCAGGCTGGACCGCAACTCCAGGTCGATCAGACGCCGTGACGTCGCCGAGAACCGATCGGCAGTGCGGGCGCTCGTACCGAGGGTCTTGGCCAGGCGCACTCCGCTGACCGAGAGACCCTCCTCGATCTGCGTCGACAGATCGGCCAAGGCGGCCTGCTGCGCGGCGGTGATCGTGCGCCGCAGCAAGGCGACGCGGCGAGTCAGCCAGATGGCCGGCGGCATCACGATGAGCGACAGCAGCGACAGGCGCCACGACAACGCCGTCATCGCGACGGCCGTGGCGATCGTCGTCGTCAGGTTGGTGGCGATCGACGTCGCGGTGCTCGTGACCACACCCTGCATCCCGTTGATGTCGTTGGTGATGCGGGAGGTCACCTCGCCGGTGCGAGTGCGCGTGAAGAACGCGAGCGACTGCCGCTGCAGATGACCGAACACCGCCGTGCGCAAGTCGTGCATGACGTGCTGCCCGACACTGGAGGAAATCCACGTCTGCACCACCCCGAACAGGGAGGTCACGACGGCCACCCCGATCATCCCCGCGACGAGCAGCACCAACAGGCGCACATCCTGGTGCGGAATCGCCTGGTCGACGACCTCACGCACGAGAAACGGCTGGGCCAAGGACATCAGAGAGGTCGCGACGATGAGGACGATGACCGCGCCCATCCGTCGGCGATACGGAATGAACAGTGCGCCGATACGACGCAGGGGCACAGGCGCAGCTGCCAGTTGGGCGCGATCACGCGGGTCGATCCGTTGGGCTCGTCCGCCGCCGCCGCCGATGTGTGTGGGTGTCGCTGTCACGCGTACCACCCCTTTCGTAGGTGATGTGGTTACCTCACAATGAGGGAACGCCATCGTGGGCGGTAGTGTTCCCGGCATGTCCGACAGCAACGTGCGAGGCGCCACCGGAGCGGGTGCGAGGGGGGTGGAGCCGGCGTCGTCGGGCCGCGATCCTGCCGCTGCGCTCGCGGACCGGTTTCTCGGGGTGAGTCGTCGCCTGCGGCGGGGCTGGCTCTCGGGGTTGGAGCCGTGGGGAATCTCGCCCCACCAAGCCCGGGCGCTGCGGATCGTGGTGCGGCACGGTGGGCTTCGCCTCGGCATGCTCGCCGAGGAACTGCATGTGGCGCCGCGGTCGGCGACCGACGTCGTCGACGCCCTCGAACAAGCGGGCTGGGTCCGGCGTGAGCCCGACCCGGGCGACCGGCGCGCGATGGTCGTGGTCGCCGCCCCTGCCGGTCACGAGGTTGCAGCTCGCGCCGACCAGGCCCGTGCCGCCTGGGCCGACGAGGTGTTCGCGCCCCTCGACGAGACGCAGCGGGTGCAGCTGATCGCTCTCCTCGACGCGGTACTCGACACGCCTACGCCGTAGGCCCAGCTCCTGGGTCAGGCTCGCGATCGCCGTCGCCCGATGTGTCGGCCTGCTTCTGCTTGTGTGCCTCCGCGTCGCGACGGAGTCGTTGTTGACGACGCAACCGGCGGGCCTCGAACAGGGCGATGGTCAGGCCGATGAGCAGTGCCTTGGCGATGTCCTCGTAGGGCTCGATCCAGGCGAAGAACGACACCACGTAGTGCCACCACGGGGGCGGGCCCACGTCAGGCCAGGGGATTCGGGGCAGGTGGATATCGGGCCAGGGGAGGGTCGGCCAGGTGATCTGTGGCCAGGGGATGTCAGGCCAGTCGATGTCAGGCATGCGCTCGGCGATCCACCGGATGACGGGTGCGATCAGGTGCTTGAACAGGGCACCGAGGCCGAGGAGCGCGATGAGGACGCCGCCGAGCTGCATCGCCACGTGCCGAGCAGCGAACAAGCCGGGGTGCTCTCGTCCCCACGCCTGCGTGCGAGCGGCGCGGCTGCCGACCGGCGCGTCGAAATCCATGTCGACCGACCCGGCATAGGCCGTCGCGCGTTTGGGGTTGCCCCGCGCACCGATCCACGCCTCCACCCGCCCGCCGTCGAGGCGGATGCGCCGGTGGTCGTCCATTTCGGCCTTGTCGTAGACCTGCGTGCCGTCGACGCGCAGCACGAGGCGAGTCGACAGCCCCGGCGTCACGTCGAGCTCGTAGTCCCGCCCTGCCAGGCGGCACGTCCAGGTCTCGACGGGCTTCCCGGTCGCACGCGTCGCGGGATCGCCGCTGGTCTTCTCCATAAGCCCAGTGAAGCGCGTCGCCGGGGCCGGACGCATCCGCCCCGAGTCGATCCCCTGGGTAGCCACACGTCGAGGGTCGGTGTGAGTCGGGTGCAGCACGATCGTGCCGACGTCTCGCGAGAGGTGGAGCGGCAAGAAGGACGAGCGGGGTGGTCCCGACGACTCAGTGCAGACACACCCGCAGGTCAGCGGGCTGAGGCGATGCGGCGCGCGTTCTGCTCGTCCTTCTCATCGCTTGACGGGCTCGCGGACCCCGGGTGCGCAGCCTCCGGGTGGGCGAGGATGGCCGTATGGATACCCACCAGGACGACCCGACCATCGGCCACGTCGACCAAGGCCCCGATGCCGGCGGTGAAGCAGGCACGGCCACGTACGTCGAGGACATGTTCTCTGCGGTGACCTCACGCGGGGGCAAGCCCGGAGCTGCTGCTGCTCTCGACGTCGACACGGCCAAGGTCGTCGTGTTCGAGTTCGCGGCCGGGGACGAACTGCGGGAGCACGCTGCGCGGCATCCCGTGATCATCCAGGTGGTGCGCGGCCACGTGAGGTTCACGCTTGCTGATCGGGAGCTCGATCTCGCTCCTGGCCAACTCGTGCATCTCACCCCGATGTTGCGGCACGCCGTCACGGCCGTCGAACCCAGCACGCTCACCGTGACGATGCTCCTGCCGCACGGCTGACTCTGCATGGCCGGGATCGCGCCCCATCCCGATCCCGGCGAACTGTCCAAGGTGGGCGTGATGTCCCGAATGCCCTTGTCCGACAGGCGAACCCGTAGTCCCAATTCGGTTGTTGCCGATGCGGAGTCGCGAGGTTGCTCGCTACCCTCGTTCAGGGAGGGCGTGTGCCCGTCGCGGTGGGGGAGCTGAAGGGGGACATGTGAAGACGCTGTCGATGCGGGCCGACCGGGATGCGGTTCATGTCGGGGCGCGGCTGCGGCATGCGCGGCTGGAGCGTCGCTACACCTTGGATCAGTTGGCGCAGCTCTCGGGGATGACCAAGGGCTTTCTGAGTCGCGTCGAGCGGGACCTGACGTCGCCGTCGGTCGCGTCGCTCGTCACGTTGTGCCAGGTGCTGCACATCGAGGTGGGGTCGCTGTTCACGCCGCCGCGGACGGCGTTGGTGCGCTCCGGGGAGGCGCCGCCGGTCAGCATCGGGGGCGTCGGTATCGAGCAGCATCTGCTGACCGCGCAGACGGAGCTGTCGGTGCACCTGGTTCGCACGGTCGCCCCGCCGGGCGGATGCGGCGGGTTCGAGCACTACACAGTCGACTGCGAGACCGAGGTGTTCTACGTCGAGAGCGGCCGTATCGAGGTCGAGATCGGGGAGGAAGTCTTCGAACTCGGCCCGGGCGACACCTTGTCGTTCGACGGACGCGACCCCCACACGTGGCGCAACACAGGCGAGGTCGATGCCGTCCTCCTCTTCGTCCTCGTGCCGGGCGGCGCCGGGGGTTACCGCGAGCTCCCAGCCCTCGACGCCCCGACAAGCGTTGCCTCGGAGGGCGCAGCCTCGTAGCGGCGCAGGTCAGCGGGCGCGGGGGTGCCGCGGATCTCGGCACGCCCGAGCCAGGCGGAATCACGAACCGCGAACTGTTAGAGATCCTGCCGAGGCCTGCGCGGATGCAACCTCGTCGGAGCAGATGTCGTCGAGGCCGCCCCCGCCTACGGCCACGCCGAGCTCACCGGCCTCTCGGCTGCGAACGTCGTCGATGAGTTCCTCTTGCTGCTGGCCCTCGGTGCGGGCGCCGCACCCGGTGGCCCCGCCTACGGCGAGTCGAAGACGGTCTACGGCGCCTGAGTCGCGCTACGCGGCCTGCGGTCGCCGTGTCGGGCCTGGCTCAGGCCAGGCGGACCCCGGTGTGCACGGCGGCGAGGGCGAGGCCGGCGACCGCGGCGATCGTCATGCCCTACGACGGCAAGATCGGCCTGTACACCGACGG
>DAMDJY010000104.1:0-12443 GCA_032100225.1 Mobilicoccus sp. | reverse complement strand
GGGGCGGTCGCGCGCGACCGGTCGGGGCATGTCGCTGCGGCAACGTCGACCGGCGGGATCACCGGGCAACTCCCCGGCCGCGTGGGCGACACACCTGTGGTCGGCGCGGGGACGTTCGCCGACGACTCCACCCTGGCGGTCTCGGGCACGGGAACGGGCGAGTTCTTCGTCCGCGGCGTGCTCGCCCACGACCTGTACGCTCGGGTGCGGTACGCCGGATCGGACGTCGACACCGCTTGCCGCGCCGTACTCGACGAGCACCTCGGTGACCTCGGTGCCGACGGCGGGGTCATCGTCACGGACCCGGCCGGCAACGTCGTCATCGCCTGGAACTCCGGCGCGATGTACCGCGGTTGGCTGACCGCAGACGGGCCCGTCGCCCTCACCTGAGTGGATGCAGCGTCACCACGTCCAACGCGACACGACCGAGGCCGCGACCCACACGCGGAGTGCGGATCCCGGCCTCGAGTCGGTATGACTGGATTGTCGGTCTGACTGGGCGGAGCTCTGGGTCAGCGGTTCCAGCTCTGCAGGCGAGTGGTCTTGCCGGAGACCGTGGCGGCCCAGACCGTGGAGCCGCCCGGCTCGACGGTCATCGCGAGGGTGGCATCGCCGGGGTTGCCGGGGATCGTGCGCTCGGTGCCGTCGGCGGTGCGGATGCCGAACTGTCCCTCGACCTTGGGCGACGTGTAGTACTTGTAGTCGCTGCCACCGAGGACCATGCGGCCGTCGGGAAGCACCGCGCCGGCCCCGGCAGCGAACCGGGTGGTGCAGGTGATGTCGCCGGCCTTCTGGGTCCAGGCGCGACACCGCGCGAACCAGGGCAGACCTTCGCTGACCGAGCTGGCGCTGCCGAAGGTGTACTGGGTGGTGGTGTTGGGCACGAGCCAGGCGCCGAGGTGGTTGTAGCTGCCGCTGCCGAAGGAGTGGCTGGCGAACGGGCTTCCCCACGAGCCGTTCTGGTAGACGAAGGCGTTCCACCACACGGTCGCGCTGCGAGGTGAGGCCTCCCAGTTGGCGAAGACCTTGCCGCCGACGACCTGCACGTCCTTCGGGCTGAAGAACGGTGCCGGCATGCCGTTGTCCGACGGGCGGCCGAGTGAGCTCCAGCGCCCGTTGCGGAGCGTGTAGATGCCGGTGTTCTTGGCTTCGCCGGACAGACCCACGTAGACCGTCGGGCCGGCGACGTCGAAGACGGTGGTGGCCGCCGCCTTGCCGGGCGTGGCGACCTTGCTCCATGAGCGGCCCTTGAAGTGCCAGAGCTGTCCTGCCGCGGTGAGCCACATGTCGTTGCCTGCGCCGTGCAGGTCGACGGTGTCGCCTGCACCGAGCGGGATGTTCAGCCGGTAGGACCCCCAGTAACGGCCGGACTTGTGCTCGAGCAGGATCTTGCCGTCGTTGGTGCGTTCGGCGATCCACAGTTGCCCCTTGGTGGGGGAGTGCATCGCCAGAGCCGTGCCCTTGAGGACGCGGCCGGGCTCGAAGCCGGAGGCCCGCGTCTTGCTGACGGCGGTGGGTGCGGCAGGTGCGGCAGGTGCGGTGGTCGATGCTGCTTGTGCCGGTGCGCTCACGAGCGTGGTCGTCGCGGTCGCGGTGATGGCTGCGCCCGCGAGAGCGCGGCGCAAAAAGGTGCTGGACATAGCTGTTCCCCTGGTTCCCCTGAATGACATTCCCCGTTGTCGGCCCCTCGCCGACGACTCGCATCCTGCCCCTTCGCCGGCGCTCTGTCAGCGTTCCGGCGCAACAATTTTCGACTTTTTCCACACCCGCGTCGCGTGGATCGAGCCGAGGTGTCTCTCCGGCGTTCTGGCATCGTGGCGTCGATGGCTTCTGATGTTCCGGGAGGTGGGGTCGTGCCGATGGTCCGTGAGTTCCGCGTTCAGCGTTATGTGCCTGGTGGCGGCGCTGCGCAGTGTCTCGACCTGCTGATCCCTGAGGAAGACGCGGCCCGGCCCGTCGTGGCGTTCATCCACGGCGGGGCGTGGCGTAGCGGGAGTCGTACCCAGTTCGACGACGCCGACGGCCCGGGCTTCGTCGCCTTGCGAGATGTGCTGGTCGCGCAGGGCTGGGCCACGGTCAGCGTCGACTACCGACTGACGAGTGAGGCGCAGATGCCGGCGCAGCTCGACGACGTCGCCGCAGCGGTGCGCTGGGTGCGCTCGTCCGCAGGCGAGTTCGGTCTGGACGCAGAACGCATCGCGGTCGTCGGGGAGTCGGCCGGTGGGCACCTGGCGCAGTTGCTCGGCACGACGGGGGAGGGCGGCGCGGTGCGTGCCGTGGTCAGTTATTACGGGGTGTCCGACCTGGCCGGTCTGGTCGCCGACCGGGTGGCCACGGGGTGTGGTCGTGGTGAGGCGGGGCGGCGGTCACCGGAGGGTCTGCTCATCGGCGCTGATCCGGCTGCGCCCGCTGCGGCCGACGTTGCGGCGCAGGCCAGCCCGCTGACGCATGTCTCGTCGAGCTCCGCACCGACGCTGTTCCTCCACGGTCTGCAGGATTGCGTGGTGCCGCATCTGCAGTCCGAACGTGCCCATGCCGCGATGCAGGCAGCCGGTGCGGAGTCCGAGCTCGTCCTCGTCGACGGCGGCCATGCGGAGCCGCACTTCTTTTCCAGCCCTGACCTTCAGCAGAGCGCCATCATCTTTTTGGCGCGCCACCTCGACACGTAGGCGCCCGGTTCACGTGCCCTGATCGGCAACGGCGCGGGCGACGACGCGGATGTACTCGTGGTAGCCCGTGGAAGCCTCACTCACCGCGTTCGCGACGATCTGGCGATCGATGCGGAGGTACTCGTGCGTGAGGATGTTGCGCAGACCGACAGAGTCCTCCAGTCGGGTGGCCAATTCGGCATCGAGGACACCGGCTTTGGCCGCCAAGACGAACGATTCGCGTGCATCCTCAGGGGGACGTACCCGCCGTGTGGCCACGTGAGTGTTGATGTCGACGGCGGTATCGACCGCGAGGGTCAGCATCCGTTCCACCGCGTATCGGAGCACATGGTCCTGGTTGAGCCGGTCGACGGTGACTGGCCCGAGGCCATCCAGGTCGTCGAGGACATCCCGCAGGTGCGCCAACCGCCGCGTCACTGTTTGCACATCGATGTCGCTCATCGAGCCAATTCCTGCAGTAGGGCGCGGCGCCGAGGAGCCGTTTCCATGTATTCCCGAACCGCCCAGAGCTCGCGCTCCGAGAACGCCGCCGGCGACGACGAGTACAGAACTCGGCCACCGACAAGGGCCCGTTGTCGCGCTACTGCCCCGGCCCGATCGAGGTCCATGACGTCGAGGTGGTCTCCGGGGATCAACGCGGCCAGTGCCTCCACGACTCCCCGCAGGTCGCCGGCTCCCGCGGCAAAACCCACGGCCACGTCCACGTCTCTCGGCTCGCCCCGGCTCAGGGATGACCCGAAGTGCATCAGCAGCTCGATGCCGTGACGCTCGCACAGGGAGGCAATCTCTCCAGAGGCACGAACCTCCTCCAGCCTGCGGGCGGAGTCTGCTGCGGTGATGGACATGTCCGTCAGTGTAGGCAGTGTCCTGGGCAAGGGGGATGTCCTGGCAATGCGGGCGTGGTAGGCAGAAGCATGGCGAAGTCGATGTGGTGGGCCAGTGCTGCGGCGTACGTGGCGGTGATCGTGTGGGCCGCGTTCGTGCTCCCCGCCCAGGGCGTCGTGAGCCACCTCGGCGCTGACGGAACCCCCGACGACGTCGGAAGCCGCGTCGAGTTCATCGGCGTCAACATCGGCCTCATGCTGCTGATGCTGGTGGTGACGCCGTGGATCATCTCCGCGTCGACGCGAATGCCCGCGGCCTTTCTGAACATGCCCCGCAAGGACTACTGGTTGGCGCCGGAGCGCGCCGACGCCACCCTCGCCCTGGTGCGCAGCCACCTGTGGTGGGTGCTCGCGGCCACGAATCTCGTCGTCGTGGCGGCGATGCTCGACCTGGTGTCGCTCACGCTGCAGGGGCGCGAGCTCTTCGGAATGTGGCCGTTCGTGGTCTACATGGTCGGGGTTCTCGCCTGGACGGTGTGGTTCATCCGCCACTTCAACCGGGTTCCGGAGTGACCGTCCCCGAATAGTCGCGTCCCCGAGTAGCCGACGACGAAAGAGATCAACCCCCGAGCAGTCGCGCGCTCAGGCCTTTCGGTAGAGCTTCTTGGTCTGGTAGTTGGGTTCGGTCGTCACCTGCACGCCGAGGTTGCGAAAGATGCCTTCGTCGACGGAGCCGAGGATGACGGTGGAGTGCACGTCGCAGCCGCGCAGCTTGGGCAGCTCCGCCAGGGCGCGGCGGGCGTTGTCGTCCTGATTGGCGCCGACGGCCAGGGCGAGGAGAACCTCGTCGGTGTGCAGCCGCGGGTTGTGGCCGCCCAGGGCCTCGGTCTTGAGCTTCTGGATGGGCTCGACGGTCTCGCGGGCGAGCAGCTTGACCTTGTCGTCGATGCCGGCGAGTGCCTTGAGAGCGTCGAGCAGGATGGCCGACGAGCAACCGAGTAGTGACGTCGTCTTGCCGGTGATGACGCGCCCGTCGGGGAGTTCGATCGCGGCGGCTGGGCCCTTGGTCTTCTTCGCGACGCGCAGGGCCGGTTCGACGACCACACGGTCGGTGGCGGCGATCCCGAGGCGGCTCATCAGCAGGGCGATCTTCTCCGACTGATCCGGCTCGATCGACTCGCGGCGTTCGTGCGCCAGCGCCTTGTAGTAGCGGCGGATGATCTCCTGCTTGCTGGCTTCGACGCATGCGTCGTCATCACTGATGCAGTGGCCGGCCATGTTGACGCCCATGTCGGTGGGCGAGGAGTACGGCGACTTCTCCATGATCTGCTCGAACAGCAGGGAGAGCACCGGAAAGATCTCGACGTCGCGGTTGTAGTTGACGCAGCTCTCGCCGTAGGCGCGCAGGTGGAACGGGTCGATCATGTTGACGTCGTCGAGGTCGACCGTGGCGGCCTCGTAGGCGACGTTGACGGGGTGGTCCAGCGGCAGGTTCCATATCGGGAAGGTCTCGAACTTGGCGTAACCGGAGGGGAGTCCGCGCTGGTGGTCGTGGTACAGCTGGCTGAGGCAGGTGGCCATCTTGCCGCTGCCCGGCCCGGGGGCGGTGACGACGACCAGGTCGCGCGTCGTCTCGATGTAGTCGTTACGGCCGTACCCCTCGTCGCTGACGATGTGCGCGACGTCGCTCGGGTAGCCCTTGATCGGAAAGTGCCGGTAGACCTTGACGCCCTGCCGCTCGAGCTTGCGCTTGAACGCCTTGGCGGGCTTGTTGTCGTCGGTCATGTGCGAGATGACGACGCTGCCGACGTACAGCCCACGGGCGGTGAATTCGTCGATGAGGCGCATGACGTCGGCGTCGTACCCGATGCCGAGGTCGGCCCGCATCTTGTTGGCGGCGAGGTCGTGCGCGCTGACGACGACGACCATCTCGACCTCGTCGGCCAGCGTCTGCAGCATGACGAGCTTGTTGTCGGGAGTGAACCCCGGCAGCACCCGTGAGGCGTGCATGTCGTCGAACAGCTTGCCGCCGAACTCGAGGTAGAGCTTGCCGCCGAACTGCTTGCGACGTGCATCGATGTGCTCCGACTGCATCCGCAGGTACTTCTCGCGGTCGAACCCGATCTTGGCCGTCATCGGTTCCCCTTTCGCCCGTCGGAGCCTACCGGCCCGCGCCCGAGCTGCCGTACCGCCTCGTCGCTCAGCGCGCCGCGGTTCATCGCCGCACCAGCGTGACCAGCGCAGCGATCGCAGCGACAGAACCCGCCAGCACGCAGGCCAGCATGACCGAATGGGCGTAGACCGGCAGGATTCCCGGCGCGAAGGCCGCCCCCATGAACTGAGCGGCCAAGGCCAGCGCGGTCGCCGTGTTCGGGTTGGCCGGCGTGCTGCGCAAGGCGAGGGTGCTCGTCATCACGCGGCCACCGGTGGCGCAGACACCGGCGATGACCACGCAGGCGACGAGGGCGCCCAGGGTCGGTGCCCATGCGACGGCCAGGACGGCCACCGTGAGCGTGGCGACGGCGCCGAATCCCATGCGGCGCATCCCGATCCGGTCGGCGATCCCCCCGACGAGGCGGCCACACACGAGCCCCGCGACGCCGAAGGTCGCCACGACGAGCCCACGTCCACCCGGAGACAGCCCGAACCGGTCGCTGGATTCGAGTGCGGCGAGGAGCATGACGGCGGTGCAGGCGAACTGCACACCGAACGCGACGAACCCGGCCTCCGCCAGACGCAGGTTGAGCAGGGGGCGCAACGGCGGCCGGTGGGTCGACTGATCGTGCGCGGTGCGGGCGCTTGGAGAGACGATCGCCAGGGCGAACGCGACAGCGGCGACGACCCCGAACGCCAGGCGGTAGTCCACCCCGGCAGCCAGGCCCCCGACGAACGGCGCGAACGCCTGACCCGCCGCCTGCATGCTCGTGTAGGTCCCCAGGCTGCGGCCGATGCGCGACTCCGGCACGCGCTCGGCGATCATCGCGATGAGCAGCGGAGTGGTGAAGGCGTTGCCCACCCCATGCGCCACGCGCGCAGCGAAGAACAGGTGGAACGTCGGGGCAAGCGCGCACGCGATCGAGGCCAGCGCACAGAGCACGAAGGCCCGACGCACTGTTCGCGCTGCACCCCACCTGGCCGCCAACAATCCAGACAACGGCATGAGCGCGGCCATCGGAAACAGGTAGGCGCTCACTGCAGAGCCCGCGGTCGTCACCGAGGTGTTCAGCCCCTGCGCCAGCTCGGGGAGCATCGTGTTGAGCATCGCCGCACCGAACGGGCCGAGGAATCCGCCGAGATAGAGCGGCCACAACACCGGGGCGCCAGGGGCGTCGTCGGCGCTCGCGGAGGGCCGTCCGTCAGACACCGGAACACCCTACGTCCGCCCGTGGTGACGCTGCGCGACGTGTCACTCACCGGCCACCTGGGCGCCAGGCCCCCAGTGGCAGAACGCGGTTGCGCCGGGTAACCCTCAGAGGCGGACATATGGGGCCGATGTGGTGGCAGATCCTTTCATCCACCGCCGCACCGGCTGGTAGTCATCGCGCCGACGCATCTTTATCCTCCGGGAGTTCCACGTGCAGATTTTCAAGGGCGGTATTCAGAGCAAACTCGCCCTGATGGCGCTGCTCGCCATCCTCGGGATGATCAGTGTTCTGGCCTTGGGCGCCTACGAGCAGCGGGCGCTCATCGAGCAGGAACGCCGGGACAAGGTGCGCGCTGCGGTCGAGGTCGCGTCGGGCATCATCACGCACTACGGCACAGAGGTCGAGGCGGGGCATCTGACCAAGGAGAAGGCGCAGGCCCAGGCGCTCGCGGAGTTGAAGGCGCTGCGTTACGACGGCAAAGAGTATTACTGGGTCAACGACATGCAGGCGCGCATGATCATGCACCCCATCAAGCCCGAGCTCGACGGCAAGGACCAGAGCCAGAACAAGGACCCCAACGGGGTCTTCATCTTCCGGGAGTTCGCCCAGGTGGCGAGCACGCAGGGCCAGGGCTACGTCTCCTACATGTGGCCCAAGCCGGGGAGTGAGAACCCTCAACCCAAGGTGTCGTACGTCATCGGCTACAAGCCCTGGGGCTGGGTCGTCGGGTCGGGCATCTACGTCGATGACGTGCAGGCCGACGCGTTCGCCTCGGCCGGCAAGCTGGCCCTGTGGTCGCTGCCGTTCATGCTCGTCGTGCTGGGCTCGGCGTGGTGGCTGCAGAAGCGCATCATCGCCCCCATCCGTGAGGCGACGCGCCGGATGCGCACACTCGACCTCTCCGCGCGACTTCCTGTCAAGGGTGATGGCACGGCCCTGGACGACCTCAACGCAGCTCTGAACGGCACGCTCGACCGGGTGGGCGACGTCATCTCCCGGGTGAACACCGCGTCCGCCGGACTCATCGACGCCTCGAGTTCACTCGCCGGCGCCGGGGACGCCATCGAAGGCTCCGCGCAGGAGACCTCGCGCCAGGCGGAGCAGATGCGCGGCACGATCGACGGGGTCACCGAGAACATCCAGACCGTCTCCACCGGAACCGAGGAGATGAACGCGTCCATCCGTCAGATCGCCGACAGCGCCAACGCCGCCGCGCAGGTCGCGGCCGCCGCCGTGCGCACCGCCGACGTCACCAACGAGAACGTCAACCGCCTCGGCGCGTCCTCGCAGGAGATCAGCGCCGTCGTCAAGGCCATCTCGGGCATCGCCGAACAGACCAACCTGCTGGCGCTCAACGCCACCATCGAAGCCGCCCGCGCCGGTGAGTCCGGTAAGGGGTTCGCCGTGGTCGCCAGCGAGGTCAAGGACCTGGCCCAGGAGAGCGCGCGAGCCAGCGAAGACATCGGGCACCGCGTCGAGGCCATGCAGAGCGAGGTCGAGGCTGCCGTTGCGGCCATCGCCGAGATCACCCGCACCATCGCCGAGATCAACGACTACCAGGCGGCCATTGCCAGCGCCGTCGAGGAGCAGACCGCGACGACTCAGGAGATGGGTCAGAGCAGCCAGGCGGCTGCGGCCGAGGGACGCACCCTCACCAGTGGGGCGCAGACCCTCGCCGGGAGTGCTGAGCGCACCGTGGGCGAAGCGGCCAGCGTGCGCAATGCGGCTGCTCGCGTGCAGTCCACGGCCCATGACCTCGAAGTCGCGGTCGCCGGGATGGGCGGGTAAGTCCGACTCCGCCGGCACTCAGGCCAGTGAGAGGAACAGCTTCTCCATGGCCTTGAGGTCGGCGTCGCGGTCGGGGTTGTCGCTGGTCATGCACTGCTGCAGGCCGGTAGTGATGATCGAGAAGCCGGCCCGATCGAGTGCGCTGCTGCACGCTGAGAGCTGGGTGATGACGTCCTTGCAGTCGCGGCCTTCTTCGATCATGCGGATGACCGCACCGAGTTGTCCGTGAGCGCGCCGCAGTCGTTTGAGGGCGGGGTCCAGGTCGGCGGGGTCGAGCTGCATCGGATCTCCTGGGGCTGGTGGCCGTCGGGCGCGGTGAGCGTCCGGCAGTGAGGATCGCAGACTACGCCTACCGCCGGGGGTATCTGTTCTGGCCAGGTGGTGCGCTCAGCGCAGGAAGGCCAGCAGGGTCGGGAGAAGGTCGTCGGCGAACTCGTCGAAGAACCCGTGCCGGCCGCCGTGGTGGTACATCACGCGAGCATCCAGCACGGCCGACGCGATGACCTCGGCATTCTCCGGCGGGACCATCGGGTCCTCGGTGCCGTGCAGCACCAGAGTCGGAGCCGTGATGCTTGGCAGGGCCCGCCACGCATCGTGTCCATAGCTCGCTCGCAGGTGCGCCAGGGTGGCTGCCGACGTCATCGTCGGGTCGCCGAGCAGCAGGGTGTCGGCCGTCGTGCCCGTCCAGTCGTCGGTGTAGAAGAGCCGGAGGACCTGTTCGGAGCGTTCGGGTGAGGATGGCGAGGCGAGGATGCGCCGCACCTCGCTGCTGCGTTCGGTGGCCAGCGGGCCACCGGGGGAGGTGCAGGCAAGGATCAGTCGCTCGATCCGCTGTCCCTCGCGGGCGGCGAGATGCTGGGCCACGCGGCCACCCATCGAGGTGCCGTAGACGCGGTAGCTCTCGTGACCGCATTCGGCCATGACGCAGGTGGCGTCGTCCGCGAAGGTCTCGGTGCTCCACTCCTCGACTTCGGCGCACGAGTTACCGGTGCCGCGGGAGTCGAAGGTCACGGTGCGGTAATCGCGCTCGAACTGCATGCGCAGGCGCTCCCACCAGCGCATCGAGTTGGCCTGCCCCTGCAGGAGGAGCAGCGGCGGAGCGCCCACCGGGCCACCCTGACGGACGTGAAGCAATGCGCCGTCGGGGGTGCGCACGTACTCGCCGCCCCCGGCCCGGCCGCCACACTGTGTCGTCATGGGGTCAGCCTGGCACGGGGGGTCCGGAGGCGCGGTGACGCCGCGCCCTGCGTGGCTGTGTCGGGCCGTCGGGGTGGCGAGTACCGCAGGGTCGGATCAGCGACCGAACAGGCGGGAGATGAAGTTCCCACCGGAGGTGGCTGCGCCGCTCGTGCCCGTGGTGTCGTGCTGACCGTCGCACCACTGGTCGGCCGGAACCTTCTCCTTGACCGAGTCGATGTGCTCGCCGCATCCGGCCCAGGTGGTCTTGCCGCAGGTCTTGCAGGTGACTGCTCGGCACATGGAGTGCTCCTCGTGGTCGACGGTGTCGGTGGGTGTCCATTGTCGGGCGTCGATCCGCACGGGGCGTCCTCTGAGCTTCCGACTCGACGAGCCTATACCCCCAGGGGTATTATGTCGAGTATGAACATCGTCATCGTGGGCGGCGTCGCCGCCGGTATGTCCACTGCTGCGCGTCTGCGTCGTCTCGACGAATCCGCCTCCATCGTGGTGGTGGAGAAGAGCGGCAACGTCTCGTTCGCCAACTGCGGCCTGCCCTACCACGTGGGCGGTGTCATCGAAGAGCGCTCCGCCCTGCTGCTGCAGACCCCGGAGTCGTTGCGGGCCCGGTTCGACCTCGACGTGCGGGTGCGCACCGAGGCGGTCCGCATCGACCGCGATGCCAAGACCGTCACGGTGCGGAATCTGGACTCGGACACCGAGACCGACCTGCCGTACGACGCGCTCGTCCTCGCCCCTGGGGCCACGCCGGTGCGGCCTCCGTTGCCCGGTATCGAGCGCGCGCTCACGCTGCGCAACGTCGAGGACACCGACGCGATGGTGGCGGCGGTCGCCGATGCGCGTCGCGCGGTCGTCATCGGCGGCGGCTTCATCGGTCTGGAGATGGCGGAGAACCTCGTCCACCGTGGTGTCGAGGTCGCGCTGATCGAGGCATTGCCGCAGGTCATGGCGCCGCTGGACCCCGAGATGGTGGCGCCGGTCCACGCTCTGCTGCGTGAGAAGGGCATCGATCTCCGCTTGTCCTCGCAGGTCGCCGCCATCACCGAGGACGGTGTCGAGCTCGAGAACGGCGAGTCGATCCCGGCAGATGTCGTCATCGCGGCGATCGGCGTGCGACCGGAATCGGGACTCGCGAAGGATGCCGGACTGGAACTCGGCAAGGGTGGCGGCATCGTCGTCGACGGCTCCTACCGCACGAGCGATCCGAGCATCTATGCCGCCGGTGACGCGGTGGTCAAGCGCGATGCCCTCGACGGCGGCGAGACTCTCGTCCCGCTGGCCAACACGGCCAACCTCCAGGGTCGCCGGATCGCCGACACCATCGCCGGCCGAGACGTCTCGGACCGTCCGGTGCTCGGCACCGCGATCGTCGGGGTGTTCGGGCTGCAGGCGGCGACGGTGGGCTGGAGCGAGAAGCGGCTGGTCGCGGCGGGGCGGGCCTACCGGGCCATCCACACGCACGGCGTCTCGCACGCGGGGTACTACCCGAGCGCCGAGATGATGTCGCTCAAGCTGCTCGTCGACCCGGAGGACGGATCCATCCTCGGCGCCCAGGGCGTCGGCCGCGACGGTGTCGACAAGCGCATCGACGTCATCGCCACCGCGATGCGGGGTGGCCTGAAGGCTGTCGACCTGGCCGAACTCGAACTCGCCTACTCGCCGCAGTACGGCTCGGCCAAGGACCCGATCAACATGCTCGGGTTCGTCGCCGAGAACCGTGCGACCGGGCTCGACGAGGCGATCCAGTGGCACGAGATCGCGGCGGCTCAGGCCGACGGTCAAACGGTCATCGACGTCCGTACGCCGAGCGAGTTCGCCGCGGGAAACATCCCCGGCGCCGTCAACATCCCGGTCGACGACCTGCGCTCACGGCTGGCGGAGGTTCCCGAGGGTGACGTGATCGTCCACTGTGCCCTCGGGATTCGCGGACACATCGCCGGCCGGGTTCTCAACGCAGCGGGTCACGGCGTGCGCAACCTCGACGGCGGCTACCGCACCTGGTCGGCCGGTGCAGCCGTGGACCTGGAGCGGGTCACGGCCTGACGTAAGGACGGGTCGCGACGACGGCGGCGGTCGGCAGATCGCCGCCGTAGACGTGCGGAAAGAGCTCGGCGTGCGGGTTGTCGGGCTCGGCGGGTTCGTCGCGGATCTCGTAGCCGCGCCGGGTCAACTCGCCCTCGTCGAGCGTGAGCACGAGCATCGACTCGGTGACGTCCCGATAGAACCGACCCGCCACCCGATTCAGTTGGTCCTCATCGGCGCTCGCGTGCAGAAAACCGATGTCGGCGATCGTCATCCCCCGCGTCGATCAGGGGTAGGTCTCGGCGTTCGGATCCCAGTCGCGGGCCAGCGCCAGGTGGAACACGGTTCTTATGGCATCTCCTTCGTCTCGGGTACGGGTCTCACGTGCGCTGGGCGGGTGAACTGCGCTGCAGCAGGGTGAGGACCTCGGCGTGGTCGCTCTGGGGAAACATGTCGAACATCCGCGCCCGCACCGGGCGCAGCGACGGCATGGCGTCCAGGTCCTTCGCGAGAGTGACGGGGTTGCAGCTGGAGTACACGACGCTGTCGACGCCGGAGTGCTCGAGCCATGTCGCCAG
>DAMDJY010000103.1:0-12914 GCA_032100225.1 Mobilicoccus sp. | reverse complement strand
TGCTGCCGCCACCGCCCGCGCGGAGGAGTTGCTCGCCACTGCGCGCGCCGAGATGGAGGCGCGTCGACGCAAGAACGAGGCGGCTCCCACTGGTCCTGCGTCCGGCGCTGACGCCTCGACGAGCGTGCCGGCTTCCGAGGCATCCGGCGCCACCGACGCTTCTGCCACGCCTCCCGACCTGCGCGACTGATCGTGCCGCCCGTCGTGCAGTCCGACTCGGACGACGGGCGCGTGATCGTGGCGTTCTGGTCGGCGATCGATCTGCTGCGCCCCTTGGTGTGGGTGTACGTCGTGTACCAGTACTCCGCCAGGCTCGACGAGGTCGCTCATCCCGAACGGGGATGGGCGATCCTCGCGTTACTGGGGGTCTGGACGGCAGTCAGTCTGGCGCGCAAGCCCCGCACGCGGCTGTGGTTCGCGGCAGAACTCGCCATCGGGGTGGGCGCAATTCTCGGCTCGGAGTGGGTGGACTCGCGGGTCGTCATCGAGGGTGGGGCTCCCACTGTTCCGGGCATGTGGCCCGCCGCGACCGTCCTGGCGTGGGCCGTCCTCGCCGGGCCGCTCGGAGGCCTGATCGCCGCAGCGATCGTCGCCGCCGCCGACCTGGTCCTCATCCGCACACCATCGGATTTCACCTTTCACAACATCGTCATCCTGCTCATGTTGGGTGCGCTGGTCGGGTACTGCGCCGTGCTGGCCAGGGACGGACAGCGGGCGGCCCGCGAGGCCGCCGAGTTGCGCGCCCGGGTGCAGGAGCGCGAACGGCTTGCCCGCACCGTGCACGACGGGGTACTGCAGGCGTTGAGCCTCGTCCATCGCCGCGGGCTCGAGGTGGGCGGGGAGACCGCCGAGCTGGGGCGCCTGGCCGCTGAGCAGGAACGACGACTGCGCGAACTCATCCGCGTTCCCATGCCCGCGCTGGAGATGGCCGAATCCGAGAACGGCGACGACGGCGATGCGGACCTCGCAGCGTTGCTCACCGCCCGGGCGGGGGAGTCCGTCACGGTCGTCGACCCCGGTCGGCCCGTCCTCATGGGGAGTTCACGCGCCGCAGAGATCGACGCCGCTGTCGGGGCCGCGCTGGACAACGTCGCCCGCCACGCCGGTCCCGGAGCGCGGGCCTGGGTCCTCCTCGAGGAGCTCGAGGATCAGGTGATCGTCACCGTTCGGGACAACGGGTGCGGCACCACGGACGAACGCCTGCGGTCTGCAGAGGCCGAGGGGCGCCTGGGAGTGTCCTCCTGCATCGTGGGACGGATGGCCGACATCGGCGGGTCCGCCCGCATCGAGACCTCGCCGCGGGGCACGCTGGTGGAGCTGACCGCGCCGCTGGGCTCGGAGCGACCAGACCTGCAGGAGGAACGCTGATGGACACCGCGCTGCGGGTCGTCGTCGCCGACGATCACCCCATGTGGCGTGACGCCGTGGCCCGAGATCTGCAGGATGCGGGCCTCGATGTCGTCGCGACCGCCGCCGACGGGCGGGCCGCTGTCGATCGCACCCTGGCCGTGCAGCCCGACGTGCTCGTCCTCGATCTCAACCTGCCCGTTCTGCACGGGGTCGAGGTCTGCCGCCGGTTGCGGGAGGCCGCCTCGCCGGTGCGCATTCTCATCCTGTCAGCGAGTGGCGAGGCCGACGACGTGCTCCAGGCCGTCAAGGAGGGCGCCACGGGGTACCTCGTCAAGTCGGCCGGGCGAGAGGAATTCCTCGCCGCGGTCCGGGCCACTGCTGCCGGTCAGGCGGTGTTCACTCCGGGACTCGCCGGGTTGGTGCTGGGGGAGTACCGCCGGTTGGCCGGTGGCCGATCGCCGCAGGACGGACCTGAACTGACGCCGCGCGAGACCGAGATCCTGCGCTTCGTCGCCACCGGGATGAGCTACCGCGAGATCGCCGATCAGCTCGTCATCAGCCACCGCACGGTGCAGAACCACGTGCAGAACACGCTCGGCAAACTGCAGCTGCACAACCGGGTGCAACTCGCGCGATATGCCGTGGCCGAGGGGATCGTCGACGCGGACGAGACGCCGGGAGCGTCGAGCTAGGCGGGTGCGTCGACTCGTCTTGTATGCCCGACATCCGAACCCGAATCGGTGTGAGACGCGCGCCCCACTACCCTGGGCCGGGTGACTGCGAATGCCTCTCTCACCTGGGCCGACCTGCCCGCCCTCCAACAGCCCGTGTGGCCCGACCAGGACGCACTGCGCGATGCCCAGCAGACGCTGGCTTCCTACCCGCCGCTGGTGTTCGCGGGTGAATGCGACGTGCTCGCCGAGCGGTTGGGTGAGGCGGCGCGAGGCGAAGCCTTCGTCCTGATGGGTGGTGACTGCGCCGAGACCTTCGCCTCGGCGACGGCCGACAACATCCGTGACCGGGTCAAGACCATCCTGCAGATGGCCGCCGTGCTGACGTACGGCTCGAGCATGCCCGTGGTCAAGATCGGGCGCATGGCCGGGCAGTACGCCAAGCCGCGCAGCAAGAACATGGAGACGCGCGGCGGTGTCGAGATGCCCGCCTACCGCGGCGACATGGTCAACGACTTCGAGTTCGAGGCCGAGGCCCGCCAGCCGGATCCGCAGCGTCTCGTGCGCGCCTACCACGCGAGTTCGGCCACGCTGAACCTCGTGCGTGCGTTCTGTCACGGGGGTTTCGCCGACCTGCGTCACGTCCACGACTGGAACCGCGGGTTCATCTCGAACAAGGCCAACAAGCGCTACGAGAAGATCGCGAACGACATCGACCGGGCCATCCGGTTCATGAAGGCCTGCCGGGTCGACTTCGATGCGCTGCGCAGTGTCGACGTGTGGGCCAGCCACGAGGCGCTCCTGCTCGACTACGAGAAGCCGCTGACGCGCATCGACTCGCGCACTGGGCGCCCGTACGGCACCTCAGGTCACTTCCTGTGGGTCGGTGAGCGCACCCGCGAGGAGGGCGGCGCGCACCTCGACTACGTCTCGCGTATCTCCAATCCCATCGGCGTCAAGCTCGGTCCTACGGCCACGGGCGCCGACGCGGTCGCGCTCATCGAGCGTCTCGACCCCGACAACACCCCCGGGCGTCTCACGTTCATCACCCGCATGGGTGCGGACAAGATCCGCGAGAAGCTGCCTCCCATCCTCGAGGCCGTCAAGGAGTCCGGGCACCTGGTGACGTGGGTGTGCGACCCGATGCACGGCAACACGTTCGAGTCGGCCAACGGCTACAAGACGCGCCGGTTCGAGGACATCGTCGAGGAGGTGCGGGGCTTCTTCGACGCCCACGCGCAGGTCGGCACCCACCCCGGCGGGATTCATGTCGAGCTCACCGGCAACGACGTCACCGAGTGCCTCGGCGGCGTCATGCACCTCGAGGACGCCGACCTCGAACGCCGCTACGAGACGCTCTGCGACCCGCGTCTCAACCACCAGCAGAGCCTCGAGCTCGCGTTCGTCGTAGCCGAGATGCTGGCCGAGCGCACCGGTGGCGTCGCCGACGAGGGCACCCAGCGGTGAGAGTCAGCCGGTGACCGACGACGCGTTGACGGAGCCGCCGCTGCTGCCTCCCGGGCAGCGGAGCGTCCCGTTGCGCCCCAACCATTACGGGCGGGTGCCGCGCATGGACCTCGCGTCGTGGTCCCTCACGATCGAGGGCGCGACGGTCGACGGGTCGATGACGCGTCTGTTGTGGGACGACATCCTCGCTCTGCCTCAGCTGGAGGTTCGGGCCGATCTGCACTGCGCCTCCAAGCGCAGCGCCACAGGACTGGTATGGGGTGGGGTGCCGGCGCGAGCGATCGTCGAGCTGGCCCCACCCGAACCCAGCGCTCAATGGGCCATCGCGGCGGCGGCCTACGGCTACAACGCCAACATCACCCTCGACGACCTGCTCTCACCACGAGCGATCTTCGCCACCCACCTCGACGGCGAGCCGCTGAAACCCGAATACGGCTGGCCCATGCGGCTCGTCCTCCCGCACCTCTACGGCTGGAAGGGTCCCAAGTGGATCCTCGCCCTGGAGTACACGACCACGCCCCGCCGCGGTTTCTGGGAAGAACGCGGCTACCACTTCACCGGCGACGTATGGCGCGAGGAGCGCTACGCCCACCAGGAGTGAGCTCTATTCCTCTCTGCACGCCGCTGATGTGGTGATGCCAGGGTCGCGGATCAGGCGACCTGGGGTCAGACGACGTTGAGGGTGACGGTGCTGCCCTTGGGTGCGATGCCACCAGCAGGAACGGTGGAGTGGGCGGTGCCGAAGATGCCGCCCGCGATGCGGTTGATCCGCACGGTGAATCCTGCGGCTTCGAGCGCCTGCTCGGCCTGGGCTGCGGTCTTGCCGCGCACGTCGGGTAGGGCGATCATCTCGGGGCCGCGACTGACGACGAGCACGATGGCGTCACCGCGGTAGAGCGGCCCCTGCTCGGGGCGGGTGCTCAGCACCGACCCGGCGCGGATCTCCGAACTGTACGGCCGCTCCTCGGCGACGGTGACGGTCAGGCCTGCCTCGGTCAACTGGGCGCGGGCCTTGTTGAGGGGTGTCCCCGCCACCTCGTCGATCGGGACGGGCTGGCGCCCCCGGCTGAGGATGAGCGTCACCTGCGTGCCGGGCTTGGTCGACGTGCCCACCTTGGGAGCCGTCCCCACGACGAGGCCCTCGGCGATCGTGTCGTGGAACACCTTGCGCGGAGCGGATGAGGTCACGAGCTTGCTCTTCTGGAGCAGGGCCATGGCGTCCTGCACGCTCTTGCCCGCGACATCGGGGACGTCGTACCGCTCGGGTCCCTTGCTGACCACCAAGGGGATCTGGGTTCCTCGGCGCACGACCGTGCCCGGGTCGCTGCCGGCGCGGATGACGCGCCCGCGCGGCACGGTCTCAGAGAACTCCTCGTCGGTCGCCGGCTGCAGGTCTTCTGCGTGCAGGGTCTGTTCGGCGACGGCGCGCTCCACGCCGACCACCGCCGGGACCGTGCGCTCACCGGGAGGCCCGAACCACCAGTACGCACCGCCGCCTGCCGCGACGAGCAGCAGGAGAGCCAGCAGGATCGGCAGCAGCGAGCGGCGAGGCTTCGGGGTGGGGGCCGTGGAACCGGTGCTCGCACCTGTTCCGCCCGAGCCGGTCGTCGCCTCGTCGCCGGTACGTCCCGGGGTACGCCCGGGGATGAAGGGCAGGGTGCTGGTGGGCCGGTGCAGGGCGCTCGTGTCGTGGCGTTGTGGTCGGCCGGTCGTCTCGTTCTCGACGCCTGTCTCTGTCCTGGCCTCGTCGTCATCCTCGGCAGCGGCGGGAGGATCGGGGCGGTGGTCGAGGTCGTCGCCGGACAGGGCGTGGCGGGTGGAGCGCAGCGCAGTGAGGAAGTCGGCTGCGTCCTCGTAGCGCTCCGACGGGTCGGTGCGGAGCGCGCGAGCGACGAGCTCGTCGACCTCGGCCGGGAGCGAGGGAACGCGCTGGGAGGGTGGCGTCAACGCCCCGTTGACGTGCTGCCAGGCGACGTGGATGGGGGAGTCGCCGACGACCGCAGGCGAACCCGTGAGCATCTCGTGCAGCAACAGCCCGACTCCGTAGAGGTCGCTGCGGTGGTCCGATCGTCCGTGTTCGATCTGTTCGGGGGCGAGATAGGCGACGGTGCCGAGCATCGGACCGGTGAGACCGGTCGCCGTCGAGGTGCCCATGGCGCGGGCGAGGCCGAAATCGGCGACCTTGACGACGTCGTCGGCCGAGAGGAGCACGTTCTCCGGCTTGATGTCGCGGTGGACGATGCCCTTGCGGTGCGCTGCGGAGAGGGCCTCGAGCACGCCCTCGGTCACAGCGAAGGCCTCGCGAGGCGTCAGTGCGCCCTTGTCGTGGATGAGATCGCGCAGGGTCTGCCCGTCGACGAACTCCATGGCGAGAAAGAGCTGCCCGTCGTCCTCACCTTGATCGAACACGGCGACGACGTTGGGGTGGCTGAGGCGTGCGGCCGAGCGGGCCTCGCGGCGGAATCGCGTGACGAAGTCTGCGTCACGCGCCAATTCGGGGCGCATGACCTTGAGAGCGACCTGGCGGTCGAGGCGGGTGTCGAGCCCCGCGTAGACGCTGCCCATGCCGCCGTCGGCGATGTGCGCGAGCACGGTGTAGCGCCCGTCGACCGTGCGGCCGGCGAGGTCTTCCTGGTTCAGGGTCGCCACGGGGGCGAGTCTAGGTGGCCCGCAGCGACGAGGGGGGTGCGGCGCGCGGGGTCGGGCATGGCACCCTGGTCGACGTGACCGATGAGCAGCAGAACGACGACACCGCCCCCCTGGCCCACCTCGAGACCCTCGTCGACGCCTGGGTGACCGTTCCCGAGGCCTCCGAGATCCAGGGACTCCCCCTGTCGGCCGTGCGCGGCCAGATCAAGGACCGTGAGTACGTCGCGGTCCGGCGCGGGCCCAACAACGCGGTTTACATTCCCGCGGTCTTCGTGACCCCCGAGGGGCCGATGACGCACCTGACGGGAACGATCACCGTGCTCGCCGACGGTGGCATGAATGACATCGAGCTGCTGACCTGGCTCTTCACGCCTCAGTCTGGCCTCGAGCCGGACGGAACGCCCATCGGGGCGCTGGCCGCCGACCACAAGACCGAGGTCCGCCGCCGCGCCATGGAGACCGCTTTCTGAGACGCACCTGGTGGGTGCCGCCCAATGTTGAGGCCTGCGCCCTGCCTGTGGCGGCCGAACGTGTCGGTCGAGGCTGAGGACAGCAGCATCGGATGCGTGATGAGTCACGGGCGTAATAGGGCTGACTATCGGCCCTTGGCGCCGGTGGTTCACCGCAGGGACGCGTTGATCACACGCGGACGGCGGGCCCAGAAGGTCGCAGTCACCAGGGCGGCCACGGTGCAGGTTGCGTAGAGAACACCCCCGGCTGGGAGTGCACCTGGCCATTGGTAGGCATACTCCTGATCGAGCAGGGTGAGCCCGAGGCGGTAAGGCCACACGGTGGGTACGGCCCAGGAGAATTCGGCACCCATCAGGACCATCGTCACCATGCCGATGGCGACGCCGACGATGTTCACCACGACGACATTGCGGGTCAGAAGACACACTGCGGCCGCGATCGCCACCATGAGCACAAAGGTGCCGCATTGGAGGCCGAGGTAGGCAACCACCATGCGATCCAGCCCGGAGCGCACGCCGCTGCCCACCATGAGCCCCACCATCAGCGTCACGGATATGGCCACGAAGAAGGCGAGGATCACGCCGATCGTGAGCATCTTCGCTACCACCAGACGGGACGCGCCTTGCGGTTGGATGAGCCAGTCGAACCAGGTCCTGTTCGTCAGTTCAACGTGAAAGCCGATGCTGGTGACGACGCAGGCCACCAGGCCGGTGACGAGCATCGACTGGTTGTGCAGGATGAAATAGCCCGAAGAACCGGTGCCTCCTACCCCCATCAGTGAGGCCACCGCCACCATGACCCAAGGGGCAAGGTGCAAGGCGAGGGCAAACCAGAGGGATCGCTCTCTGCGCAGTTTGCGCAATTCATTGTGGATGAGTTGGACCATCATTCTTCTCCCTGCATGAGTCGAACGTAGAGGTCTTCCAGGCTCTGGTGGGATTCATGTGCCCTGGTGACGGAATGAATGATGCGCCCCGCCCGCAAGAAGGTCAGCTGATCGGCAAGAGCAGCGACCTCGGTCAGGTTGTGACTGGAGACCACCACGGCCACGTCTCGTTCGTCCCGAACCAGTCTGAGGAGTTCTCGGCAGTCGCGGATACCCATGGGGTCGAGTCCATTGGTGGGCTCGTCCAGTAGCAGAATGTGCGGATCTCCCACCAAGCTCCGGGCGATACCGAGGCGTTGACGCATACCCAACGAGGTCTGGTTGCAGGGCAGGTTCTTCTGAGAATCCAGCCCGACGAGGCCCAGCAGATCCGGCAGCGGATCATGCGAGGCGCCCAGGTAGTCGGCATGCAGATGCAGGTTCTCGAGGAGTGTGAGGCGCCCATAGAAGGCGGGCTATTCGATGAGATGCCCAACCCTCAGGGGCGAGGGCTCGGTTCGGATCTCCCCGGTGTGGTCGACGGCTCCCAGAATCGCCTTGAAGATGGTCGTCTTGCCGGCGCCATTGGGGCCCAATAGTGCGTGGATGGTGCCGTGTCGGAAAGTGAGGTCGATGTCGGTCAGCGCCGATTTCTGCCCGAAGAGGACGCCCAGCTGCTCGATCTCCACCAGGCTGTTCACAGGGCCAGCCAGGCGACGTAGGTGATGATGTAGAGCAGGAAGAATAGCCCGGATGACATGAATTTCAGCCCCTTGAGGCCCGCTTTCAGCACTTGTCCGACGGCTGCGATGACAGCGGCCGCCAAACATGCCAGGCTCACCACCAGCAGTACCTGTGATGTCATCTCCATTACTTCCCTTTCATCGGTCTTGGGCGATGTTCGCCTTTGTCAACGCTAGGTGAGATGCGTGTGTGAGGAAGCCGGTCATGGTGCACAAGGCGCAACCCGACGACCAGATCGTCCTGGTCGGATGCCGACGAAAGTGGCCGAAAGATAGCTTCGTCCTGGACGGATCGACTTCTACGATGAGGGGGTGGAGACTCGTCCGGGCGCCGCAGGAACCCTTTCGAGCGCGGCCAGCATCGCCTTCGTCGTGCTGTGCGCCATGGACAGCGCCGTGGGAAACATGGTCACCGTGCCGTTCTGGTGGCTGTTGGGCGATGCGGCCGTCGGCGTGGTGGCTCTCGGGTCGGCACGACGCGGTCATGCACGGGCCGGTCTGGCAATGTCGGCGATCTCCAACGCGGCGTGCGGGGTCGCTCTTCATCAGGTGTCGAAATCCGCAGCTGCCCAGGGATTCTGGCGCGGCCAGATCTTTGGGGCGATCTACGTGATCCTGGCTCTTCTGCGATGGCAGTGGCCGTGGATACCGAATGCTCCCTACCAGAGACAGTGGTGGGGACTGGCGCTCGTCGCTCTGACCGTGGAGTGCTTCGTCGCCTGGGGCGCCTACTTCGGTGCCCATCATTCGCTCGTGCGTTCATTATGTGCGCAGAACGAGGCTCTCGAGCGCGAGAAACAAGCCGACATCGAAGCTGCTCAAGTACAGGAGCGCCTGATCATCGCCCGCGAAATGCACGATGTCCTGGCCCATCGCCTGAGCCTGATCAGCATGCATTCGGCAGCCCTGGAGCACCGCACGGCGATGGATGACGCGGAGCGGATCCGCGCCGGAGCACTGATCCGGGCCAACGCTCGAGCATCACTGTCCGAGCTGCGTGGATTTCTCAGCGACCTGCGCGACGACCACCAACCCCATGGCCCGCAGCCCGACGAGGGTGACCTGCCCCGGCTCGCCGTCGAGTCGAGCACTCCGGACCATCCGGTCCACGTCGACGTCGACCTCCAAGGCGGTCTTCTGCCACCAGGGGCCGGACGGCACGTCTTTCGGATCACGCAGGAAGCCGTCACGAACGCGCGCAAACATGGAGCGCCCGGCCTCACCCACGTGACCCTTTGCCGGGTGGGGCGCCAGTGCGTGCTGACCGTGACCAACCCCCTACAGGGCCCGGCCACTACCCCGCCCGGAGTCGGTCTCAGAGGGATCACCGAGCGGGTCCACATCTGCGGCGGCGCACTCACCCGTATCGTTCGGGACGGTGTCCACACCCTTCAGATCAGCATTCCGCTCCAGGAGGGCCAATGATCCGGATCACTGTGGTCGACGACGACGCCTTCGTCCCTGCTGGCATCAAGGCCATGCTCGCCGAGCAGGATGACCTCGAGATCGCATCCACCGCCCTCGACGGAGCCCAAGCGATTGATCTGGTCCGTGATACACCCATAGACGTGGTCCTGATGGACTTGAGAATGCCCGGCGTCAACGGCATTCAGGCAACACGCGCAATCAAGCAGCTACCCCAGGCGCCGCGGGTACTCGTCCTCACGACATGGGACACGGACGACATGATTCGGGACGCGCTCGCGGCCGGCGCCGACGGGTTCCTCCTCAAGGATGCCGACCCGCGCGATCTGGCCTCCGCGATCCGTCGAACGCACAGAGGCGAGGCTGCGCTGGCACCGGCCGTCACGCGCCGACTCGTGGACGCCTTCACTCAAGGCGCCCGAGAACGCCAGGCATCCCACGATGCGCTGGCGCGGTTGAGTGAGTTGGAGGCCAATGTGGCTCTGGCGATTGCTGATGGGCTCACCAACGCCGAGATCGCGGCCCAGCAATACATGAGCCTGGGCAACGTGAAGGCATGTGTCTCACGGATCCTCGTCAAGCTGGGCCTCACGAACCGTGTCCAGGTCGCAACGCTCATTCAGCGGGGGCGTTTCAGTGACGACCCTCCGCGAGCTTGACGAGCCTGGCCAGGACGGCCCGGGACTCGCTCAGGTGGTGCGCTGGGTGGCGAGTTCGATGAGGGATTCGAGTGCGGCGCGACCGGCGTCGTCGATGGCCCCGACACGCGACAGGTGGTCCCGCGCCTGGTCGACGTCGGCCGTGATGAGTGATTCCAGCCGCTCGGGTGCGCCCGAGGCGGTGATCGCCGCGCGCATCGTGTCGATGGTGGCGTCGTCCAGATCGGGGTCGCCCACGCGTGTGCGCAGGAGTTCGACGCCGGACTCCTCGGAGGTGCCGTCGCCGAGGGCGAGGGCCAGCAGCACGGTGCGCTTGCCCTCGCGGAGGTCGTCACCTGCGGGTTTGCCGGTCGCCTCGGGGTCGCCGAACACGCCCAGCAGGTCGTCGCGGAACTGGAAGGCCTCACCGATCGCCAGACCGTAGGCGCGCAGGTGCTCGGCGTCCTGCTCACCGACTCCGGCGGCGTGCGCGCCGATGAGCAACGGGTGGGCGACGCTGTACTGCGCGCTCTTGTAGCGCACGACCTCGCGGCTGCGGGCGACGCGCCCGGCCTCGTCGAGGTCGTTCCAACCGGTGACGGCCACGTGCATGTCGAGGAACTGACCGGCCATGAGGTGACTGCGCATCTCGTCGAACACCACACGGGCGCGGGCGAGTTCGTCGGCGGGTAGATCGGCGCGGGCGAACATCTCGTCACACCACACGAGGCAGAGGTTGCCAGCGAGAATCGCTCCGGCCAGGCCGTACCGCTCCGAGGGGCCCGACCACTGGTGCCGGGCGTGCTCCTCGGCGAAGGCGACGTGCGCGGTGGGGTGCCCGCGGCGGCGACGCGAATCGTCCATGACGTCGTCGTGCAGCAACGCGGCGGCCTGGAACATCTCCATCGACGCAGCCAGGGTGTGAATGCCGCCCAGGTGCGTGCCGCCGAAGACGCGATATCCCCACTCGCAGAAAGCGGCACGCAGGCGTTTGCCGCCGGCCACCAACGTGGCCGTCGCGTCCACGAGGGGCACGACGTCGGCTCCCAGCGGTGCCAGGCTGCGCCGTTGACGCGAGATCTCGGACTCGAGCTCTGCCGAGACCGCTGCGCGCAACGGGGCGAGATCCAGCGGGTGCTGGTGATCGTGCGGGGACGACATGGCGTCGACGGACATCGTGGGCCTCCCGAATCGTGGCTCAGCCGAGCCTATCCGGCGTCCGAACACCTTCGAACAGGGCATGCTTTTCGGTCGATCGTCCAGGTGTACGAATAGACACCTCCGGTGCTCTGACCTGCGCATTCATCGCCATTGACAGGTTGTCGGTGGTCAGGTGTACGCTCGTTTCATCGAACAAAAGTTCGACATCGGGAGGTTCCGATGTGGATCGGCCGTGCCCTGCCCGTGGCAGGCCGAAGCGAGGGGGGTGTCGCATGCGCAGGTACGACGAACCGGTGCAGGTGCAGACCGCCGGTGTGGACGACGTCGACTCCATGCCGCGGCGGTTTCTCTGGCACGGCCACATCTACGACATCGAAACCGTGCTCGACCGGTGGGTCATGCGACTGCCGTGGTGGCGGCGGGCGCTCGCTCCCGACGGCGGGGTCTGGGCCCTCGACCCCGACCTGCTCGACGAACACGTCTGGCGCGTCAGCGCCGTGGCCCGAGGCGCAGGGTCGGCAGGCACCGGCATCTACGACCTCGCCCGCGGCAGGCAGTGGCGCCTCCTACGCGTCGGCGACTGACCCTTTCTCGCCTCGAATCCGGCTCTCTTCTCGCTGGCTCCGCTCCCGCCGCCCACCGTCTTCTCATCCCGAATCCCGACTCCTTCCGTTCTCGACCCTTTCCGGGGCTGGAACGACCTGACTCGACCCCGCTCGAGCCCTAACCCACTCGCTCCGCTCGATCCCTGTTCCGACCCCTGAGAGGCCCTCGACATGCCTGCAGCGACCACCTTCGACCTGCTCGACCGCGCTCGCGCCACTCTGGTGGCCGCTCACCTCAGCGAGACGACGAACGACCGCTACATCCAGGCGCACCTGGCTGCGCTGCGATGCGCCGCGGCCGTGGTGGCGGATCGGACCCCGGTTCGTGCCCGGGCCCGGCACGGCGCGCCGATGCGCGACACGTGGACGGCGCTCGCCGGCATCACGCCCGAACTCACCGAGTGGGCCGACTACTTCGCCCTCTGCGGGGTCCGCCGTGGGGCGTTGGAGGCCGGGCAGTACGCGAGCCCGCGGGAGGCCGACGACCTGCTGCGCGACGCCGAGACCTTTCACGGCCTCGTGCTCGCGGCACTCGGGTTGCCGCTCGACTCCGGCTCTGCGCAGCTCGGCCTCGCCGTCGCCGGACGGGGGTGATCACGGTCGTGTCCGACCTGTCGTTCGCCCACCTGCACGTCGCCTCCAGCTGGTCGATGCGCTACGGGGCCTCCTCGCCGGAGGCCCTGCTGGAGGCCGCCGCTACGGCAGGCCAGGGCATCCTCGCGCTCACCGACCGGGACGGCCTGTACGGCTCCATTCGGTTCGTCCGCGCCGCACTCGAGGCCGGCATCGAGCCCGTCGTCGGGGTCGACCTCGCTGTCGAGGACGCCTCCTCGGCTCCGATCTCCACGCCGTCGAATCTCGCAGGGGCC
>DAMDJY010000102.1:0-12967 GCA_032100225.1 Mobilicoccus sp. | reverse complement strand
CGGCGGCGAGGTCGGCCGGGCCGAGCGAGATGCCCTGCATGCGCGGGGAGGCGCCACAGATCTCCTCGACGTTGGCCATGCCACGCGCCGTCTCGAGGATGGCGTGCACGAGGATCGGGCGGGTCAGGCCGGCCTTGGCCTCCAACTGCGCGAGCAGACGGTCGACGTAGTGGATGTCCTCGGCGCCCTGCACCTTGGGAATCATGACGACGTCGAGCTTGTCGCCGATCTCACCCACGAGCGTGGTGATGTCGTCGAGGAACCACGGGCTGTCGAGCGAGTTCAGGCGCGTCCAGAGCTGCGTCGGGCCGAAGTCCGTGGACTTGGCGATGTCGACCAGACCGAGGCGCGCAGCCTCCTTGTTGTCGGCCTTGACGGCGTCCTCGAGGTTGCCCAGCAGCACGTCGACGGAGCCGACCATGCCCGGGATCTTGGCCGCCATCTTGGCGTTGCTCGGGTCGAAGAAGTGGATGGCCCGCGAGGGGCGAGCGGGGATCTCACGCAAGGGAGCGGGCGCCCCCACAGTGAGCGGGGCGAAGAAGGCCTTGGCACTGCGCATTCGGAATGTTCCTCCACGTCGTCGTGACGCCGGGGCGATCGGTGTACGCGACAAGCGCGACCGTCGACCGGCTCTGGAAAGGGCGTAGCTACCTCGGTTTCGAGGCTAGCAGCGGGGCTAAGGCCTGGGCCGCTGTGCGGCGAGACGCTCATCACGCCGGGCCTGCCGAGTCGGTCGGCCACGCCACGGCACGCCGCGTCGACGGCTCACGGAGAGCGTTCAGTGAACATCCAGCACAATGGGGTGGACTGCTCTCTTACCTCCCATACGCACCGAAGGACCCGTCTGCATGCTCGCTACGGCGCTACCCATCCTGGCCGCCACCGGCCCCACCGACGGCATCGCAGGCTGGGCCGTGCGCGTCATGGAGGCCATGGGCGCCCCGGGCGTCGCCGTCCTCGTGGCCGCGGAGAACATCTTTCCACCCATCCCCAGCGAGGTCTTTCTGCCGCTGGCGGGCTTCACGGCCAGCGTCGGATCGATGTCCCTCGTCGCCGCGATCCTGTGGGCCACGGTCGGGTCGCTCGTCGGCGCCTGGGCCCTCTACGGACTGGGCGTCGTGCTGGGGCGTGACCGTCTGCTGCACATCATCGAGAAGATGCCGATGGTCGACGTCGACGACATGCTCAAAGCCGAGCGGGTGTTCAACAAGCACGGCAAGTCCGCGGTGCTCTTCGGTCGCGTCATGCCGATCGTCCGCAGCCTCATCTCGATCCCCGCGGGCCTGGAGCGGATGAATTTCCTCCTCTTCTCCGTGCTCACCTTCATCGGCAGCCTCGTGTGGAACACGGCCCTGATCTACGCCGGGTACGCGCTCGGCGAGCGGTACTCCCTGGTGGAGAACTACGTCGGCTACTTCCAGTGGGTCATCATCGCCGTCATCCTCGCGTTCCTCGTCTGGTATGTCGTGCACTACATCCGCCACCGCCGCGACACCACCCGCGACACCACCCGCCACGCCGACCGCGTCTGAGCTGCCGTTCAGCTCCCAGCGCTCAGTTGTGCACGCCCGCCCACCTGTCGAGAAACCCGGCCTGACGTGCAGGGTTGTACTCTGCGAGAGTGAGCCAGAGCACCCGGGTCTTCGTCGCGCGCCTCGCCGGCCTCGCCGTCTTCGACCCGCTCGGTGATCAGGTGGGCGTCGTACGCGATGTCGTCGTCACCTTTCCCACCCTGCGCCGCCAGCCGATGGCGGTAGGGCTCGTCGTCGAGGTCCCCGGGCGTCGCCGCGTGTTCGTTCCGCTGACCCGCGTCACGAGCATCGATGCAGGTCAGGTCATCACGACGGGCCTGGTCAACATGCGCCGGTTCGAGCAGCGCCCCAACGAGGTGCGGGTCGTCGCCGAGCTGCTGGACCGCAGCGTCACCGTGCAGGAGGTCGACGAGGAGGCCTACCCGGCCACCGTCGAGGACGTCGCGATCGAGCGGATCCGCGCCAAAGAGTGGTCGGTGCAAAAGGTCTTCGTCCGCAAGATGCCGCCCGGCGAGCGCGCCTCCCGGTTCCGCATCACCCGCCGCCGCGGCGAGACCGCGCTGGTCGACGTCGAACGCGTCATCGGTCTGCGCGGTCACGAGCCCGATCAGCGCGCCGACCTGCTGCTCGAAGACATGGACGACCTCAAGCCCGCCGACCTCGCCGAAACGATCCGTGACCTGCCGCCCCACCGCCGCATCCAGGTCGCCCGAGCCCTGCGCGACGAGCAGCTCGCAGACCTCCTCGAAGAGCTCCCCGAGGACGAACAGGTCGAGATCCTCGCCAACCTCGAAGGCGAGCGCGCCGCAGACGTCCTCGAGGAGATGCAGCCCGACGACGCCGCCGACCTCCTCTCCGAGCTGTCCCCCGAGGCTCAGGAGCGGTACCTGCGCCTCATGCAGCCCGACGAGGCCGAAGACCTCCGCCGCCTCCTCACCTACGACGAGAACACCGCCGGTGGCCTGATGACCACCGAGCCCGTCATCCTGCCGCCCGAGGCGACCATCGCCGAGGCCCTGGCCACCGTGCGCAAGTCCGAACTCTCCCCCGCGCTGGCCGCGATGGTCTACGTCAGCCGGGCCCCCACCGAGACGCCGACGGGCAAGTTCCTCGGCATCGTCCACATCCAGCGACTCCTGCGCGAACCGCCGCACGAGTCGATCGGGTCGATCATCGACAAGGACGTCGATCCCCTCCCGCCGGACGCCTCCGTCATGACGATCACGCGCGAACTCGCCACGTACAACCACGTCAGCCTGCCTGTGGCCGACGAGGACGGGCATCTGCTCGGCGCCGTGACCGTGGACGACGTGCTCGACCACCTGCTCCCCGCCGACTGGCGCGACGACCGAGGTGAGGTGACCCATGGCTGAACCGTTCTCCCGCGGAAGGCTCGACCAGCCCCGCGAGGCGACCCGACGCCCCTTGCGGATCCCCCGTATGGACCCCGAGGCCTTCGGTCGCGTCAGCGAGGCGTTCGCCCGGTTCATGGGAACGCCCCAGTTCCTCATCTACATGACGGTGTTCGTCGCCGGGTGGCTCGCGTGGAACACGTTCGCGCCCGTCGCGGCGCAGTTCGACCCTCGCGAACTCAACTACACGCTGCTCACGCTCATCCTGTCGCTCCAAGCCAGCTACGCCGCGCCCCTCATCCTGCTCGCGCAAAACCGTCAGGACGACCGCGACCGCGTCGGCCTCGAGCAGGACCGCAGCCGCGACGAGCGCAACCTCGCCGACACCGAATACCTCACCCGCGAAGTCGCAGCCCTGCGCATCGCCCTGCGCGACGTCGCCACCCGCGACTTCGTGCGCTCCGAGCTGCGCGACCTCCTCGAAGAGATGCTCGAACGGCAGGCGGATCCCGACGGCGAGAACGACGTCAGCGACGAGCCCGAACGTCGCCCCCGCAAGAAAAAGAGCAAGAACAAGTCCCGCCCGATGTCCTCCATGTCCCCCGAGGGGAACACCGAGTCGAGCAATGCGGTGAACATCGACCCTGCGGATTTCGTGGCTCCCGCCGGCCCGGGCGCTCCTCCCGCCCCAGCCGAACGCACGGGCAGCACCCGCATCGACCGCGACGTCTGATCCCGCTCCCCGCGGCGACGCGCAGGTCACAGTCCGCAGCCGTCCTCACTCTGGGCCCGGGACGGGGCACGGTGCTCCCCCGCATAGAGTGGGCGGCATGTCAGTACCCACCCAGGAGACCCTCCTCCAGGCACTCGCCGGGGTCGAGGACCCCGAGATCCACCGCCCGATCACCGAACTCGGCATGGTCGACGGCCTGTCCATCGACGATGCGGGTCGCGTGTCGGTGACGATCCTCCTCACCGTCGCCGCCTGTCCGCTCAAGGAGACGTTGAGCCGCGACACGACCAACGCGCTCATGGGCGTCGAGGGCGTGACCGACGTCAACCTCACCCTCGGCGTGATGAACGACGAGCAGCGCTCGGCCCTCAAGCAGCACCTGCGCGGCGGTCAGGCCGAGCGGGAGATCCCGTTCGCCAAGCCCAACTCCCTCACCCGCGTGTACGCGGTGGCCTCCGGCAAGGGCGGTGTCGGCAAGTCCTCCGTGACCGCCAACCTCGCTGTGGCCATGGCCGATTCAGGCCTGCGCGTCGGTGTCGTCGACGCCGACATCTACGGCTTCTCGATCCCCCGCATGATGGGCGTGGACTACCCGCCCACCCAGGTCGACGAGATGATCATGCCGCCCGAGGCCAATAGCGTGAAGGTCATCTCCGTGGGCATGTTCGTGCCCGACAACCAGCCCGTCGTGTGGCGTGGACCGATGCTGCACCGCGCGCTGCAGCAGTTCCTCGCGGACGTCTTCTGGGGCGACCTCGACGTTCTCCTGCTCGATCTGCCGCCCGGAACGGGTGACATCGCGATCTCCGTCGCGCAGCTCATCCCCGGCGCCGAGATCATCGTCGTGACCACCCCGCAGCAGGCCGCTGCCGAGGTCGCCGAGCGTGCCGGGTCGATCTCGACGCAGACGCACCAGCGCATCGTCGGTGTCATCGAGAACATGTCGTGGCTCGAGCTGCCCGACGGCTCCCGCCAGGAGATCTTCGGCTCCGGTGGTGGCCAGCGCGTCGCCGAGTCACTGTCCCGCATCGTCGGCACGGACATCCCGCTGCTTGGGCAGATCCCGCTCGACGTCACCCTGCGTGAGGGCTCCGACAACGGCGCCCCCGTGGTCAAGTCCAACCCCGACGGCCCCGCCGGCGTCGCCCTGCGCGGTATCGCCAAGGGACTCTCCACCCGCTCCCGCGGCCTCGCCGGTCGCAAGCTCGGTCTCACCCCGCAGAGCCGCTGACACGCGGTCTCCGCATACAGTCACGCGACACACAGCGGCGCCCCAGGTGATTCGTTCACCTGGGGCGCCGCTTGTGTGCGTCGGTGGCTGCTGAGCTCGGCTGCAGCTCAGGTCGCGTCGGCGTCGTACGGAACGGGCTTGGCCGGGTCGTACACGGCTGCGCTGCGATACGCCTCCGGCCGGACGGGCACACCGGCCTCGTCATCGTCGTCGTCCAGTGGCTCGGTGAGCGCCTCGCGCACGATGCGACGCGGGTCGTACTGGCGCGGGTCGTAGGCCTTCCAGTCGATGTCGTCGAACTCGGGGCCCATCTGCTCGCGCAATTGACCCTTGGCGCCTTCGGCCATCTTGCGGGCCTCACGCACGTACTTCTTGACCTGCTGGAGCACCTGCGGCAGCCGCTCCGGACCGATCAGCAGAAAGGCGAGGACGAGGATGACGCCGAACTCTCCCGCACCCACCCTGATCTCCCTCACCCGTCGCCACCCCGTTCATCGGGGGTAGAGCTATCTAAACACCCAGGTCGGCAGGGCCGAAACCGCTCGGGTGAACACTCAGTGAGCGAGAGCCGACGCGCCGACGAGCGCCGGGAGTCGCGTTGCCTTCGATCGGGCCGACGTCGGCGCACGGTGGGCGAGGGATTCGCGCAGGAGAGAACGGCCCCGGTGGATGCGCGACCGCACCGTGCCGAGCTTGATGCCCAGCGCCTCGGCCGTCTCCTCGTAGGTGAGACCTTCGATGTCACACAGCACGACGGCGGCCCGGAACTCCGGGGGCAGGGCGTCGAGCGCGCGCTGCACGTCGTCGTCGAACTGGTTGTCGGCGTACTCCTGCTCCGGGCCCAGCGTCTTGCTGGGCAGGCGAGCGGCCGCGTCTTCGGAGAGGGCGTCGAAGCGGATGCGCTGCTTACGGCGCATCCGGTCGAGAAAGAGGTTGGTCGTGATGCGGTGCAGCCAGCCCTCGAAGGTGCCGGGCCGATAGGTGCCGAGCGACCGGAACACGCGGATGAACACGTCGTGCGTCAGGTCTTCGGCGTCGTGCTGGTTGCCGGTGAGGCGATACGCCAGCCGGTAGACACGCGCCGAGTGATCGCGAACGACCTCGTCCCAGGTGGGCTGCACCCAATCCTGCTCGACACCCGCAGCCGGTGTGCCGCTGTGCTCGCCCACCATCACGTCACCGGTCGCACCAGGGGCGGTGGCGGTGGACGAAGACGGCGAGAGGGCGGTGACCACGGTGGTCCTCCTGCAGCAGGTCGGCCCCACGACGGGACCTTCGGACCACGCAATCCTGGCATCCCATCCTGGACAACGCCTGGATGCGGGGTGGGCTCAGGCAGCACGCGCAGCGAAGCGGCTGCTCATGGGTAGGCTGCCCCCATGAGCGTGCAGAAGCCCGGCAGTTGGATCTACACCGAGGAGTTCCTCACCGAACCCCCCGCCATCGAGGCTGCCCGTCGCCGCGGCGAAGAGCTGGGCTGCGCGCCCGTCCTGCCCGGAGTCGGTGGCGCGCTGCGCCTCCTCGCCGGGTCGGTTCAGGCCCACACCGTCGTCGAGATCGGCACGGGCGCAGGCGTCTCGGGTCTCTGGCTGCTCGACGGCATGCCCGTCGACGGCGTGCTCACCACCATCGACATCGAGGCCGAGCACCACCGTGCCGCCCGTCAGTCGTTCGCCGCCGCAGGCGTCGCGCCGCAGCGCACCCGCATCATCACCGGTCAGGCCCTCGACGTGCTGCCACGCCTGGCCGACGGCGCCTACGACATGGTCATCGTCGACGGCAACAAGCAGGAGTATCCCGCCTACGTCGAGCAGGCCCTGCGCATCGTTCGGGTGGGTGGCATCGTCGCCGTCGACAACATGCTCTGGCACGACCGCGTGGCCGACCCCGCCGCCCGCGACGAGACCACGACGATTCTGCGCAACCTCGGCAAGCAGCTGCGCGAAGACGACCGTCTCCAGACCACGCTGCTCCCCGTCGGCGACGGCCTCCTCGTGGCGGTCCGCAAGGTCTGAACCGCCTCCCTGCCGCACCCACGCCGAAGCCCCCACCAGATGGTGGGGGCTTCGGCGTTGTTCGATGCTCTCGCGTCAGCGGGAGGGGACGGCCTCGCAGCCGGTGATGGCAGCGCCGAGGTCAGCAGCCTCGTCGGGCGTCATCTCGACGACGAGACGACCGCCGCCTTCGATGGGCATGCGCAGCACGATGCCGCGGCCCTCCTTGGTGACCTCCAGCGGCCCGTCACCGGTCCTGGGCTTCATCGCGGCCATGGTTACCCTCTTCTTTCTCGGAACGGCAGTGCTCGTGGGAGGGATCCGACTGGACCCATCCCTTCACTGCACCTAGTATCTCTCAGCTTTCCACCCATCGCGAAATCCCGCCGCGCCGACGCAGATCCGGCGCGGCCGAACGGATCACGGAGGAGTGTCGGCAGGCGGGGTGAAGTGCCAGATGACGTCGACCCACCACCACTGCAACGCCAGGTTGAGCACGACACCCGCGGCCATGATCCACCACAGCCGCTTGTCGTAGCGTTCGGCGACCGTGGCGCCGGAGCTCTCCTCCGCGTCGACACCCGGGATGGGGCGGGGCCCACCGAAACCACGTCCGAGCAGCACGACCGCGATCGGGAACTGGCAGAGCATGTAGCGGAAGATGCTCGTCGAGGGGTCCAGCGAGGCGAACAGGTACAGCGAGTAGCCGAACGACCAGGCCCGCAGCTCCGGACCCAGCGACCGCGCCCACGGCCCGAGAACCAGCGCGAACGTGAGGATGACGAGACCGGCGAGCATGAGCCCGGCCACGACCGGGCCGGCGTCAAACCAGTAGCGCGACAACCACCGGAAGAGATTCCACCAGGGGCGGAAGGGCTGGATCTCCGGGACTGCACGCCAGGCCGCCATCGTGTCGGTGTAGGCGGTCGGGATACCGGTGCCGAGCCACGCCAGCGCCGGCCAGATCAGGCCGGAGACCCCGCACGCCACGAGGGCGGCGAACATCTTGACCCACTCGACGGTGGTGACCGGGCGCTCGCCACGGCGACGCCACCGCATGAACACACACACGACGCCGACGAACCCGAGCGGCAAGGCGATGGGGCGGGCGATTCCGGTCAGCAGCGCGACGGCACCGGCAGCAAGCCAGCGCTCACGGGCGAGAAAGTAGAGGACTCCGCACAGCAGCAGGATCGCGATGGACTCGGTGTAGGCGACCTGCAGAACCGGTGCCGCCATGAACGTGGCCCACAGCGTCACGCCTGCGATGGCGACGCGCGGCCCCACGCGGTCGCGCAAGAGGATGGCGATGAGAACCGCCGCCACGCCGCCGACCAGCAGCGAGAGCGTCGAACCGACGACCGCGAAGCTGCCACCGGTGAGCTGCATGAGCCACCGCGTGAGGTAGGGGAACAGGGGGTAGAACGCCCACGGGCTCTGCCACAGGCGGCCGGTCTCGGCATCGGCCGGCATGACGGACGGATAGCCGTCCTCGACGATCTGCCGATACCAGAACGAATCCCACAGGACCGTCATGCGGAAGTACGGGTGCCCGTGCTCCGAGAGGTTCCACGTCACGTCCTGCTGCCACGTGCTGATGATGGCCAGGACGATGCCCGAGAACAGCCGGGCCAGGAAGTAAATGGCGAGTGTGCCCGCGACGAACGCGCGCGGTCGCTCGTACCACCTGCTCAGCCCGATCTCGACCAGGCGAGGCTTGGACCGCTCGGAGCCCGCAGCCCCGACCGTCGCCGAGGCGACCTCACTCATCGGTCTGCTCCCCTGGCGTGGGCGCCGATACCGGCTGCAGCACGGTGTTCCTCTCGTCCGGGACTGATCGAGACCCGCCGTGTTCGCGCGTCGTGACTCGCGTGGGGATCGGGTCGGGCCGCGGCCATGATGCGAGTCGGTGTGCGACCGGCCGGCGTCGGCGAACCGCGCTCACTGTACCCCGCGACTCTGGTCGCGCCCTGGGGCCGTGTCCGATCCACCTCCAGGCGGCTCAGGCGGTGGGCGGCTCGGTGGGTCGGTCGTCCGACGCGGGTGCCCCGCCGGGGTAGGGGCGGGGATGGCCGCGTCGATGCTCCCCCGTTGGGCCGACCGGCGGGAACATCGCGATCGAGGTGTCGGAGATGCGCTGGCGCAACCGCTCGACCGCCTCGTCGACCTGGTCCATGCGGTACCCCGCACGGCGAGGTCGAACCGCAGGTCAGCGACGTCGTCACTCAAGAACCCCCCTGCAGGAAGGGGCCGCCCACCGGCCGAGGAGACCGGGTCGGTCCGATACACGGACATCCGCGGCAGCGCACCGAGGGCGAGCGCGACGGCGAGTCCGATGACGACGAGGGCCGCAGCAGCGATGAGGACGGTCACCCCACGATCGTGCCATGCGGCTCCCGCCCCGGGCTCACTCCGGGCGTCGGGCGCGGCGCTCGTCGGAGGCGGTGCGCACGATGCGGACGGCCTCCGCCGGGTCGTCGGTGAGGTGCAGCAGGTCGACGTCCTCGGCGCTGATGGTGCCCTCGGGGACGGCTACGTCACGCAGCCAGTCGAGCAGGCCCTGCCAGTACGACGTCCCGACCAGCACGATGGGAAACGAGGTGACCTTGCGTGTTTGCACCAGGGTCAGGGCCTCGAAGAGTTCGTCGAACGTGCCGAACCCGCCGGGCAGCACGATGAAGCCCTCTGCGTACTTGACGAACAGGGTCTTGCGCGTGAAGAAGTACCGAAAGTTGATGCCGACGTGCACGTACTGGTTGATGCCCTGCTCGAACGGCAGCTCGATGCCGAGACCGACGGAGGTGCCCCCGGCCTGGTCGGCGCCCTTGTTGACGGCCTCCATCGTGCCCGGGCCGCCGCCGGTGATGACGGCGTAGCCGGCCTCCACGAGCGCAGCACCGATCTGAACGCCGAGCTCGTAGGTGGGGTGGTCGGGCTTGGTGCGAGCCGAGCCGAACACGCTGACCGCCGGGCCGATCTCGGCCATCGCACCGAAGCCCTCGACGAACTCGGCCTGGATGCGCATGACGCGCCACGGGTCGGTGTGCAGCCAATCGGCCGGCCCCGCGTTGTCGAGGAGTCGCTGGTCGGTGGTGCTCGTCGGCACGTGCTGGCCACGCAGGGTCACGGGTCCACGCTGGTAGGCGTTCATCGTTCGAGGTTAGAGGGTGCTCCTGCCCCCACGGAACTCGGAAAGATGCCGTGCACCTATTGATCGCACGGCGTTCACTCAGGACGTTCACTCGGGCCGGGCGCTCGATCGGTCAGTCGACCGGGGCGAGCTCGGCGCCCCAGCGGTGTGGGGCCGTGAGCACAGGCGGCGCGGAGGATCTCGGCGACGTCGGTCATCAGGTCACCGTGGATCCCACCCTTGCGCCAGGCGAGCGCGATGTCGCGGTAGGGCACCGGGTCGACGAACGACACGAGCTCCACCCCGTCGTACTGGGGCACGGGAGGCGCGACCGACAACTGCGGCAGGAGGGTGACCCCGGCGCCGGCTGCGACCATGTGGCGCAGCGTCTCCAAGCTGGTGGCCCGAAAACCGTCACGTTCGGTGACTCCCACCTGGGAGCACACCTCAAGCGCCTGCTCACGCAGACAGTGCCCGTCGGCGAGCAGCAGGATGTCCTGACCGCGCAGGGCCTCGGTGGTGACGAACTCCCGCCCGGCCAGCTCGTGCCCCGAGGGCACCGCGAGCACGAAATCCTCTCGGAACAGCGGCTCGTACTCGAAGGCGTCGTCGATCGGAGTCGCGAGGACCACCGCGTCGACGGTGCCACCGTGCAGCATCTGGGTCAGTTCGCTCGTCTTCTCCTCGACGAGCAGCAGCTTGAGATCGGGCAGCGTGCCGTGCAGCTGCGGCACCACGTGAGGCAGCAGGTACGGACCGAGGGTGGGAAAGACGCCGAGGCGCAACGTTCCCGACCGCGGATCGGTGGCGTGGCGCGCGATGGTGCGGATCTCCTCTGCGCCGGCGAGCATCGACCTGGCCCGCACCAGCACCTTCTCCCCCGCGACCGTGAAGAGCACCCCGCGGGGGCCACGCTCGATGAGCGAGGCCCCCAACTCGGATTCCAGCTTCTTGATCTGCGTGGACAGCGTCGGCTGGCTGACATAGCAGGCAGCCGCAGCCCGTCCGAAGTGGCGGTGCTCGGACAGCGCGACGAGGTACTCGAGGTCACGCAGGTTCATGCGGGGCTCAGGCCGGGGCGCTGGTGCGGATGAGGTGGTCGAACGCCGACAGCGCCGCCGTGGAACCGCCACCGAGGGCGACGACGATCTGCTTGTACGGCGTGGAACTCGCGTCACCGGCGGCGAGGATGCCGGGGACGTCGGTGTGGCCTGCCTCGTCGATGACGATCTCGCCACGCTGGGTCAGCTCGACACCGGAGCCCTGGAGCCACTCGGTGTTGGGCAGCAGACCGATCTGCACGAACACGCCCTGCAGCTCGAGCTGCTTGCTCTCGCCGGACGTGCGGTCCTCGTACGTGAGGCCGGTGACCTGCTTGCCGTCGCCGAGGACCTCGGTCGTCTTGGCCGACAGGATGATGTCGACGTTGCTCAGGCTGCGCAGCTTGCGCTGGAGCACCTCGTCGGCGCGCATCTCGTCGAGGAACTCGATGACGGTGACGTGCCCGACGACGCCCGCGAGGTCGATCGCGGCCTCGACGCCGGAGTTGCCGCCGCCGATGACGGCGACGCTCTTGCCCTTGAACAGGGGGCCGTCGCAGTGGGGGCAGAACGTGACGCCCTTGTTGCGGTACTCCGTCTCACCGGGGACGCCCATCGTGCGCCAGCGGGCACCGGGGGCGAGGACGACGCTCTTGGACGACAGCGTGGCGCCGTTCTCGAACTCGACCTGGTGGACTCCTCCGCCGGAGGCGACGCGCAGCGCCGTGGCCCTCTGGCCCTTGAGCAGCTCGACCTCGTAGGAGTTGACGTGCTCCTCGAGGTGCGCCGCGAGCTGCGGACCCTCGGTGTAGGGCACGGAGACGAGGTTCTCGATGGCCATCGTGTCGAGCACCTGGCCGCCGAAGCGCTCGGCGACGAGACCGGTGCGGATTCCCTTGCGGGCGGCGTAGATCGCGGCCGACGCGCCGGCGGGGCCACCACCGACGACGAGGACGTCGAACTCGTCCATGCCGTTCATGCGCTCGGCGTCACGCGAGGAGGCGCCGGTGTCGATCTTGCCGACGATCTCGCGGGCGTCCATGCGGCCCTGGCCGAACAGCTCCCCGTCGAGGTACATCGTGGGCACAGCGAGAACGTTCTTCTCGGTGATCTCGTCCTGGAACAGCGAGCCCTCGACCGCGGTGTGGCTGATGTTGGGGTTGAGCGCCGCCATCGTGTTCATGGCCTGCACCACTGTGGGGCAGTTCTGGCAGCTCAGCGACATGTAGGTGACGAAGTGGTGCTTCTCGCCGATGCCCTTGATCGCGTCGAGAACAGCCTCGTCCTCCTTCGGCGGGTGTCCACCGACGTGCAGCAGCGCCAACACCAGGGACGTGAACTCATGCCCGAGCGGCAGACCGGCGAACTCGACGCGCGGCTCCTCACCGACCCGGGTGATGCCGAACGACGGGGTGCGCGTGGCCGACCCGTCGGTGCGCATGGTGACCTTGTCGGACTGCTCGGCGATGTCCTCGAGCATCTCGCGCATCTCGGCGCTCTTGGCACCGTCGTCGAGCGTCGCGACGAGCTCGATCGGCTCGCGGAGCATCTCGAGGTAGCTCTTCAACTGGGTCTTCAGGTCGGCGTCGAGCACGGATCTGTCCTTTCGGGCGGCACGCGGGCGTGCACGCGGGTACGACTCACCAGGCGGCAGGACGACTGCCACAGCGGTGCTGGGATCGGGCGGCGGATGAGGCCTCGTCAAACCCGGATTTTCCGGACCTCACGGGGTGCCATCCACGGCGGAAGCCGCTCCGGCCTCCCGGGCGCGAGGCCCGGGAGAACCGAAGGAGCATCAGATGGTGCAGATCAGATCTTGCCCACGAGGTCGAGACCCGGCTTGAGGGTGCCTTCGCCCTCTTCCCACTTGGCCGGGCAGACCTCACCCGGGTGGTTGCGCACGTACTGCGCGGCCTTGACCTTGCGCATGAGCTCGGAGGCGGAGCGGCCGATGC
>DAMDJY010000101.1:12756-12978 GCA_032100225.1 Mobilicoccus sp. | reverse complement strand
CGACCCGCGGGTGGCGCTCGAGAAGATCCAGCGTCTCCCCCACGCGGTCGGCGAACCGGCCCAGGCGGGGCCGCAGGTCGAGGTCGTAGGGCGTGGCGGCGCCGGGCAGCAACCGGGCCAGCCGTTCGCGCAGCTCACGGTCGTTCTCCCGGAACCGGTCGAGCATGTCCAGGAGGTCGGGAAGCCCCTCGTACGTCGGTGTCGCGGTCGCGGCGAGTCGGG
>DAMDJY010000101.1:0-12693 GCA_032100225.1 Mobilicoccus sp. | reverse complement strand
CTCGGCGGCGGCTATGTCGGCGCGCACCTTGGCCGTGTCGATGTCCTCGCTCTGCGGCGACAGGGTCTGCAGGAACGGTCCGAACCGGGTGTGGAAGTGGTCGAGGTCGCGATCGAGCGAGGCGAGTTCGTCGAGGGCACGACGCCCGCCCAGGGCATCGACGACCGTGGGCGCGACGGCGGATCGGTCGTCGACGTGCGCCAGCCAGGGCTCCAGACCGGCCCAGTCCTGCACGTCGAGAGCAGCGAGCAGGTTCACGACGGTCGGGTCGAGCCGGCCCGACGCCGCCGCCAGCCGGTCGAACACCGGCGCGAGGACCGCGGGGTCGTCCTCGCCCTCGCTTCCCACCAAAGCCCAGTCGGCGACGTCGTCCGTGGCACCGAGCTGACGCATCGCCTCGCTGAGGCGGCGCATCCCGGCGTAGACCTCCCCCAGCCGAAGACGCCCGGTGACCACCGCCCCGGGGACGTGGAACGCGACGCCGTTCTCCCCCGGATCGACGGGCTGGGCGAGCATCTGCTGGCGGGCGCTCCACACGGACTCTCCGGCGGCTCCGGGTTCGTGCAGCCGGCGCGCGTAGCGGTCGAGGCCTTCGATGGCCCCTTCCACGTGTTGGCGGGTGACCTCGTACGACGCGGGCCAGGTGGTGGGCTCGGTGGAGATCGACGCGTCGAGCTGGGCGCGGACGGCCTTGATCGACTGGTCTCGCCCGTGCACGTCGAGGCACAGGGGCCCGAGACCCACCTTGTCGAGGCGGGTACGCACCACGTCGAGGGCGGCCTGTTTCTCGGCGACGAAGAGCACCTGCCGCCCTTCGGCGAGGCAGTCGGCGATGACGTTGGCGATGGTCTGGGACTTGCCCGTGCCGGGCGGCCCCTGAAGGACGAAGGTGCGGCCGCTGGTCGCCCACCGGACGGCTTTGAGTTGGGAACCGTCCACGGGCAACGGCAGTCGGGCGCGGACCTCGTCCTCCGGGACGATGTCGGGCTCGGGCACGGTGTCCTCGAACGCGTCGGTGGGCGTCTCGACCAGGTGCTTGACGACGGGGTTGGCCAGGAACTGCTCCCAGTTCTCGGACAGGTCGCGCCACATTTCCAGGGTGGAGAACTGCAACAGCGCGATACGGCAGTGGGGCTCGACGCTGAACGACAGGGAGTGGGAGAGCAACTCTTCACGCACCCGCTCGAACACGGCCTGCAGGTCGATGCCGGAGTCGTCGGCGGGCGGGTTGGCGAGCACGGGGATCTCGACACCGAAGTCGCGTCGCAGCTTCTCCTGCAGGCAGTAGTTGGGCTGCACCTGGGCGCCGGGTTCGGCCTGGAGTGAGTACCTCCGGCCCTTGCGTCCGTCGACCGTGACCGGCAACAGGAACAGGGGTGCGAGGGCGGTCGACCCCTTGGCGTCCTTCCACGACAGGGCGCCGAGGGTGAGAAAGAGGCTGGAGGCGCCGGTCTCCTCGATCACCGTCTTGCGGCGACGCCGCAACCGGTCGAGGGCGCCCTCGTGCTTGGCGCGGGTGGTGTCGAGGTAAACGGCGTTCTCCGAGCGCAGGATGCCCTCAAGGCTGGCGTCGTCGAGTTGCCGGGCGGTGCGCTTGCCCTGGGCGAGGTGGATAGCGTCGACGGCGTCGCCCGCGCGGAGTTCGACCGTGGCTCCGCCGGCGACGAGGTCTTCGAGGCTCGGCAGCGACGCCTCCGTGGTCGCGACCACGACACCCGACGTGGATTTGAGCTTGAGCAGCGGGTTGCGCAGGGACAGGTCGAGAAGGGCCGACCGCCAGTTCTCCACGCGCCGAGGGCGCACCGGTTCGGGCGGCAGGGTGGTCTCGGCGCCCGGGCGTCGGATGCGGTACGGGGAGGCCGGAGCTGCATCGACCTCGATCTCGATCACGTCGCCGCTCGCGTTCATCCGCGCCAGTGGGCGGATGCGTCGATGGGCGGCACGCACGTCGAGGAGATGACCGATGGTGCGGCTGGGATCGCCGTCGACGTCCTCGGTGCGCCACTGCGCGGTTGCAGCGACGGCCTCGTCGAACCCGCGGGAGCGCCCATCGGCCGCCAGCGTCATCTCGACCCCGACGAACAGCTGGGAGTTGACGAGGTTGTGGATGAGGGCGCGGTCCTCCAGCGCCACGTCGGAGAGTTGGTTCTCCTCGGTGAGGAACCCGGCGTAGGCATGCCCGGGCACGTGGACGACGACCGGGTTGAGACCGGCCTGTTCGAGGAGCGAGCAGTAGACGAGGACGAAGTCGAGGCAGGTTCCGAACCGTTCTTCGAGGACGCGCGCGACGCCGCGCACCTTCTGCCCGTCGTCCTCGAACGAGGCCGGTGGGGTGCCGTAGCGGATCTGTCGGGCGCGGATGGCCTCGTACGCGGCGCGGCCGATCTCGACGGCGCGTTCGCGGCCGTCCTGGTAGCCCTGCAGCGACGGATCGCCCGTCGTGGCCGCGAGGAGCTCGGCGGTCTGGTCGAGGAGTTCGGCCACCCCGGCGGCGTTGGGCGTGACGAACGCGGCGAGCAGCTCGGGGATCGAACGGGCGGTCCATTCGTCGCGGGCGAGGAGGCGGATGGGCACGCTGCCGCGGCGGAGTGTCCCGTCGATGATGGCGCCGACCTCCACACTGGCGGACCGGGCCTCGTCCAGGTGGGCGAACGCGTCTCGCCGTAGGGGCCACCGCAGTTGGGAAGCGCCGACGTCCTCCCGTCCCCCGGCAGGAACCCGGAAGTCGGGGAAGGTGCGCGGCTCGGCGTAGTCGCCGTCGGCGCCCCCGAGCGTGACCGTGACGTCGGTGACCACCGCCGGCGCGTCGCCGGCGTTGTCGACGACGAGGTCGACGATGGGGCTGACCTCGTTCTCGACGAGGGCCAGACTCACGGCCTCACGGACGATGACGGACACGGTGACCTGCCCGCACGCGAGGGTCACGCGCCGCAGGCCGCTCTCGAGGTCGTCGTCGTCGGCGGGGTCGCCCACCTCGGGGTCGTCCTGGACCGGGGTGAAGCCGACCTCGTCGGGAGATGGGTCCGTCGACAACTCCTCGGTGACGTCGTCGGTTCCAGGGTCCACCGTGGCCGCCGGGACCGGTTCGGGTGCCGTGGTGCGCAGCTGCCGCAGCAGGGCAGTGAGGTCGTCGGCAGCGTCACCCGCCTGCCAGGGTTTGATGAGCAGACGCATGGTCGACAGGGCCCGTTCGGCGTCGTCGAGGGTGATGTTCTGCGGCTCGTGGGCCGCCCGGTTGAGGGTTTCCCGCAGCTCGTGGGCGTAGTTGGACTGGGCCCGGGTGACGAACTCACCGAACTGCGTGCGGTGCTCGGTGAGGACGCGCAAGAGGAAGCGGGGGTCGTCGAGGGAGTAGAGGCGTCCGCTGACCCCGTTGGTCGCATCGCGGCGCTCGTACATCTCCGGCCACGGGCGCCCCATGAGCGGGTAGTTCTCCGCGAACGTCCGCATCACCCGCCCCAGGACGACCGCCCCCCGCTGGACGTACTCGCTCGGCCTCAACTCCGGCACGGCTGCTCCCCTCCCAATCCAGCGCGATGTGTGAATCCCCCTCGACCACAGCAGGTTCGAGTCTAAGCTCGACCCGCCCCCCTCGCACGCCGGGCACGCTCGTCATTCCCTCATCGGCAGGCGTGCGGCTCATGTCACGCGAATGCCCGGGCGATCACCGGAATGCGCTCGGCCAGCCACCGACGGTGGATCGGGAGTATCGCGAGGGAGTCCTCGACCTCCGCCCACGCCGATGGGAGGCGGGACGCTACCTCGCGAACGACATCTCGCGTGCCGTCCTCCGGGGCACCGACTCGACGAGCGAGCATGAGAAAAGAGTCGGGGGTGACCGAGGCGAAGCTCCGAGAACGTCCCAGCTTCAACCCGAGGTCCTCGTCGTGGTCCAGGTAGGGGGCAGTACAGACGAGGTCGTACGCTGGCGAGATCACCGGGCGGCGACCGTCGGGGTAGATCAAGGTCACGTTCTTGAGGTGCATATCTCCGTTCCCGACCGCGTAAGAGAAGAAGAGGCGGCGCACGAACTCCAGATACGACTCGCGGTCTCGGCGCCGGTACGTCAGAGCCGCGACTGTCTCGAAGCTGCCCGCGTATTTGTGATCGGGGTAGAAGCCGCGGACCTGGCACATATCCTCCATATGTACCCGCACCCCCGCCATGCGATCGAAACGGGAGATGCCATACGCCCATTCCTGACCGGCCCACGCCGACGCCGGGAGTGCCTGAAGCTCGTCGCGATGAAGGAGTCGGATCGGAGGGACGTCGATGCCCACGCTGTGGGCCATCGTCATGGTGGCATATTCGTTCTGTGGCACCGCCTCATAGGTTGCGTCGGGCATCTTGACGATCCAATCCCCGATCTGATCACGGCCTGGAACGGTCAGGCGATCGCCGCTCTGAAGCATGGAAAACTTCAGCGCGACCCCGGCGAGGCTGATGCGCAAACGATGCTCGCCGGTGTCCTTGGGGGCAACCGGTGAAACGACGCGATCCGGACGCCACGTCGGATCGACATCACCCACGGACGAAATCGACACTGCGCCGGGCAGGTCCGGCCCCAGGCGTCGAAGCAGCATCATCTCGCGCTGGGGACTTACTCCGGCGTCCCGCGCCACCCACTCCCGGAGACGGCCCTCGGGGAGCAGATTGGAGAACCAAGGCGGGACTCGGAGCGCCGCTGCCACGGGCTCGTTCGGGGCCATCTCGAACCGCAACCCCAACACAGGCCGGTTCGGGTCGTCCCAGTACCCTTCTTGCCACTCGAGCCACACGTGGTCGCCATGCTGAAACAGGTGCCCGACGAGCCGTCCGGCAACACTTACCCCGAAGGTCTCGACCCTACGGGCGCCCTCGCTCACCATAGCCGTCCATCCAGGGCGGCGTCGTCGTCATCCATGTCGTCGAGGTCGAGGTCGAATTCCCGCAACGGCGGCGTGTCGTCGAAACCTTCGCCCGTCATACGCCTGAGAAAGGCGGTCAGACTCTTGTCGAAGTCTTCCGTCCGTCTGACGACGACGTCTTCGGGCACGGCATTGAGCAGCTCTGCATCGAGCAGGTGGGACGCCAAAAGGCCCTTCTCCTCCTCGGTCACTCCATTGGAGGACAGGATCCTTACCCTCATCTCCTTCAAAGGAATCCCCGGCATGATAACCCGGTTACCGATCGCCTGACGGTAGGCCTGGGGGATCTCTGTCCGTGGGTAGAGCTCCGGACAGACGGGGTTGGGGCTGGAACCGGTCTCGATCTGCACGGAAAGGTCTTTTTCGGTGAAGACTTCTCCGGCGTCGGGTGAGATCGGGTCGAGATCCCACAACGCACATAGCATGATGTGGGTAGCCGCGTGATTGGCACGGAACACGTGAGGATCGGGCCGGAAGTCCGGCTTGCCACTCACGGCATCCAACAACTGCTGAACCGACCCACTCTCGTCTCCTCGACGGACGCAGGCAGCGAGTTGCCGCATGGCGCCCGTTGCGCTCCCCCGCGCGACCCCGGGGCCGGCAAGGGCTGCCCTCCAGTACCAACGGCGAAGGAGCTCTATGTTACGCGGATCGGGTTCGGGAAAGAGAGCGAAGAATCGCGCCAGCACCACGAGCAGATACCGGTACGCGAGGAAGGTGAAATGAGGCACGCCGGCTTCGTCCCGGAGGAACGCCACAGTTCGTTCCAGTGCATCGAGAGCCCCCAGGTGAGCGGTCTCGAGACTCTCGTCCGGGAAATCGATGGCAGGTCGCCGGTCGGAGTTGAATTCCAGATGGATGTCGCGCGTGACGTCGGGACCGCGCCGGGCCAGGAAGACACGCAGAATGGTGTCGTCGTCGATGCGTCCCCACTCCAGGGATGTGAGGACGTGCTCTTGGAGCGTGGTGAGCGAGGTCCGGCTATCGGCCAGCTTTTCTTCGGGCGCGAAGAGCCCCCAGAACGCCTCGGCACGGCTCAGTCGCTTGCCCGCGTTGTTCATGCGGTCGTAGATGTGCCGCAAGGCGGTGCCGTCGTCGGAACGCACCTCATAGGCCGGGACGTGGAACTCACGTAGACGGGTGGTGGCCTCGTTAATCTCGTCGATGAGGTCCAAGTACTGCGGATTGTCCCTGGTCCATCGCAACAGCAGGTTGAGATCGAAGACCACCGGTAGCGGAATCGAATCGTGTTCGTAAGAGCGGCGGGCACGGACCCGGAATGGCCGTTCCTTGAGGTCGAAGACGAGGGCGAAGGGCCCATCCATTCCGGCCTCCGGGTGGAAGGCGTTGACGAACGACGTGACGCGCTGCTGTCCGTCGACGACGTACAGGGCCTCGTCCATCTCGGGTGCGTCGATACGGACCTTGCCGAGGGAGACGGTCTCGGCCGAACCGCGCCGCTTCCATAGGAGCAGGCTGCCGATGGGGTAGCCGCGCAGGACGCTGTCGATGAGCGCCGCGGCATCGGCCGTATTCCACCTCAATCCGCGCTGGAAGTGAGGAACGCGCACCCGGCCCTCTCTGACCAGGGCGACCAACGTCGCGAGCGTGTAGGTTCGGGCGCTGGGTTCGACCGCGAGATTGGCGGTCTGGGGGCTTGGGCTCTCGGAGGGGATGAGAGTCATGGCTGCTCCTTGCCGGGTATTGGGGCGAGGGTTTCCATCTGTTCGATGACGAGGGCGATGGCTTCGGGTTGCTGGTCAGGCGGGTAGCCGTATTTGACGAGCAGGCGACGAATGGAGACGCGGAGTTTGGCGCGGACGTCTTCGCGGACGGTCCAGTCGGTGGTGGTGGCGCGTTGCATGGTGTGGACGAGGTCGCGGGCGATCTGCGCCAAGGTGACGTCTCCGAGGACCTCGCGGGCCGACCGGTTCTCCCCCACCGCGTCGTAGAGGGCGAGTTCGCGGCGGTCCAGCGGCGGGTCGAACTGCTCCCCGCGGCGGGCCTCGGCGGAGAGCTCCTTGGCCATGCGGATCAGTTCTTCGATGACCTCGGCGGCCGTGAGCTGGGAGTTGACGTACCTGTTCATCAACACCCCCAGCCGCTCGGAGAACTGCTTGCCGCGGGTGATGTTGCCGCCGGTGAGGATGCGCGCGTCCTCGGTGAGCGCGGCGCGCAGTGCCTCGATGGCCATGTTCGGGTTGGGGGTGCGGCGCAGCGCCTCGATGGCGGCGGGCGTCAGCACGCCGAGGTCGGGGCGTTCGATCCCGGCGGCGGCGTAGATGTCGACGACGTCGCCGCCCTCGGTGGTCTGCACGATGAGCGACCCCAGCAGCCGGGCGATCTCCTCGGGGATCGGCCGCCCCTGCGCACGACGTTCCTCGGCCTCGACCTTGGCCAGGTAGGTCCGCACCTCCATGTGGAATCGGAAGTCCTGCCGCTTGTCCTCGAGTTCCTTCCGGCCGCCGGCGATCGACCACGCCCGCGCGATCTGCCCTGCGAGTCGCCGGTACCGGTCGAGCACCGAGGCACCCTTGGTCTCGCCGTCCTCCCCCGCCACGGTGGGCCGCAGCCGGGAGGCCGGGGCGAGCAGCGCGTTGACGGCCTGGTGCACGGTGCGAATGAACGCTGCGGGGGTGGAGTCGGCGGCCATGACGGCGTGCCGGTCGATGGGGAGCACGTCGTCGAGCTGGGCGAGCAGGTCGAGCGCGAGACGCATCTGCTCGTCGGTGTGGCGGCCCTGCGGTTTGGTGCGGCGGTCGGTGTCGCTGTACTCGGCGAGCGCGGCCTCGAGGTTCTCGGTCAGTGGCGCGTACCCGACGAGCAGGCCGTTGTTCTTGCCGCGGTAGGTGCGGTTGACGCGGGCGAGGGTCTGCATGAGCAGCGCGCCCTTGAGCGGCCGGTCGACGTAGAGGGTGTGCAGGCTGGGCGCGTCGAACCCTGTGAGCATCATGTCTTTGACGATGACGAGTTCGAGCTCGTCGTCGGCGGCCTTGACGCGCCCCTTGACGGCGTTCTGCTCGGTGTCGCGGCGGACGTGGCGACTGATGGGGTCGGGGTCGGTGGTCTCCCCGGAGTAGATGACCTTGATCTTGCCCCGGTCGATGGCGTCGGAGTGCCACGTGTCGTTTCCGGCCTCGCGCTTCTGGGTGACGATCTCCTCGTACAGGCGGGCGGCGATCTCGCGGGTGGCGCAGACGATCATCGCCTTACCGCCGCTTTCGATCTGCGGGAGCATGTCGGCCTTGCGCCGCTCCCAGTGCGCGAGGAGGTCGGCGGCGAGGCGGCGCAGGCGTTCGGGGTGGCCATAGAGGGCGTTGATGACGGCGACGGACCGTTCGACCTTCTCCCGTTCCAGCGCGTCGAGGCCGATGGTGGCCTCGTCGGCGGCGGCGTCGATGACGTCGTCGGTGACGTCGTCGGGCCGCACCATCTGGATGAGCCGGGGCTCGAAATAGACGGGGACAGTAGCGCCGTCCTCGACGGCCCGGGTGAGGTCGTAGATGTCGACGTAGTCGCCGAAGGTCTCGCGCGTGTTGCGTTCGGCAAAGCTGATCGGGGTGCCGGTGAACGCGATGAAGCTGGCGCCGGGCAGGGCGTGGCGCAGGTGTGCGGCGTACCCGTCGAGGTCGTCGTAGTGGCTGCGGTGGGCCTCGTCGACGACGACGAGCACGTTGCGCCGGTCGGTGAGCTCGGGGTGGGTCTCTCCGGCGTCGCGTTCGGCCTTGGCCAGCCCGAACTTCTGCAGGGTCGTGAAGTAGATACCGCCGGTGCGCCGCCCGGTGAGGACCTCCCGCAACTGGCGGCGGGTCTTGACCTGCACCGGCTTCTCGGGCAGGAGCTTGCTGGTGACGAACGAGTCGAAGAGTTGCCCGTCGAGTTCGGTGCGGTCGGTGACGACGACGATCGTCGGGTTGGCCAGCGCCGGCTCGCGGTGCACGGCGGCGGAGTAGAGCTCCATTTCCATCGACTTGCCCGAGCCCTGCGTGTGCCACACGACGCCGGCGCGTCCGTCGCTGCGGACGGCCTGCACGGTGGAGCCGACGGCCTTGGTGACGGCGAAGTACTGGTGCGCCTTGGCGATGCGCTTGGTGAGTACGCCATCCTTCTCGGAGAACGCTGTGTAACCGCGCAGCAGTTGGGTGAACCGGGTCTGGTTGAACAGCCCGAACAACAGGATTTCGAGGGCGGTGTCGTAGGGGTTGTCGCCTGAGTCGCCGGGGCGGATGACGGCGCCGTCGTCGTCGACGTTCCACGGCGCGACGTGGTCGAACCCGGTGAACGGGGTGCCGTAGCGGGCGGTGGCGCCGTCGCTGGCGACGGTGAGCACGACGCTGCGGAACGCCATCGGAAACTCCCGCACGTACAGCGCGAGCTGGTTGTGCGCCCCGGCCGACCCGGACTTCTCGTCACCGGAGCGTTTGAGTTCGATGATCGCGACGGGCAGCCCGTTGCAGTAGAGGACGATGTCGAACCGGCGGTGGTGGTCGCGGTCGCGGACGGTGACCTGGTTGACGGCGAGCCACTCGTTCTCGTGCTCGCGGGTCGACATGAGCCGGATCGTCGGCGTGCGTTCGACCCCGGCCGAGTCGAGGTAGGTGACCCCGGTGTAGCCGTCCACGAGGACCTCGTGGAGGCGGAAGTTCTCGGAGAGGGGGTCGGCGCTGCGGGGGCGCAGGATCTCGGCCTGCGCCTGCTCAAGGTACATCTGCGGCACGTCGGGGTTGAACCGCATGAGCGCCTTCGCGACGCGGGACTGGATGACCGGGTCCGCCCAGTCACCCCGCTCCCCCGTCCCCGGCGCGATCGCCTCCCCGGCGAGCGGCTGCCAGCCCAGCTCGCCGAGGGCATTCATCGCCAAGCTCTCCCACTCGGCCTCACTCCCGAACGCCATCACACGACCTCCTCGACCTGAGACTCCGCATCCTTCACCGTCAGCCGGCCCGACATGAGTTCGGGAAGCAGCGCGTCGCGGAGAGCCGCCAACTCCGTGTTCTCTACCAGCCAAGAGGCGATGCGAAGCTCCAGAGCAGCCAACCGTCGTTCCACGGTTGCGGCGTCATGGCAGATCACCGGCACATCCAACGCCTTGATCTGTGGACCCGTGATGGAACCGAATACGGTTCCGGTCGCTTCGAAGGGTTCCCACACTTCCGGCATAGACCGCAACGCATGGAACAAGGTCCACGGTGTCGATTCTGTAGAGCGCACTGCCGCCAGCCCTCGTCCAACACAGAGCGGTTCTCGTGCGACGTTCACAAGGCCGACGGGGGCACGGACGCTCACGAGCGTGTCCCCCTCCTCTGCCATGCGGATTGGGGATGTCGTCCAGATTCGGCGCCCCGGCGAACGAACACCGAAGTCGCGAACACCCTGCTGAAAGACCACGCCGTGACCTACCTCATTGAGCGTCTCACCCTTAGGCGAAGACCCCATGATAACCTCGGCTACCGTACTCAAGGGCCGAGTTTCGCCTAAGTAAGCACCGCGGAAGAATGCAGCTCCCAATTCGCCCGCAACTGCAACCCCGCTGTCATTGGCGGCGATCTTGTCATCGAGGGCGCCCAGCACCTCCGCAACCCCTCTTTGCGTGGCAAGGTCAGGCAGACTGAAGCGCAGTGATCGCAACTGGCCCAAGTTGAAGCCAGGAACAGAACTCCCAATTGCTGAATCCGTCACGGTTCGGATCATGTGCGGCTGGGACAAGCAGTAATAGAGGAAGCGGGAGTCAACAACGCCACCCATCGGGGTGAGCTTCATCTGCTTGTTAGACACGAGGTACTCGTCGAATCTCGCGGTCCCGTCAAGGTACCCAATTTGGCCCACCGTGCCCCAGCACGTGAAGACGAGATCTCCCTCGCGCGCGAGAGCTCGGGGATACTGAGCTGCCAGCTCGGCGGGCACGAACACCATGTCGTCCTCGACAAGCCTGTGTCCGATGTCGAGGCTGAGATTCGAGCCACGAATCATCGGGACTCCCGAGGATACGAAGTTCTTCGCCGAGACGGCGGAACCGAAGGGGCCCGTCGCGAACCCGTCGGCGATGTCTGCCAGGGCTACGTCCTTCACGACACCCTCCCCAACTGCCGACGGACCTCCGCCGCCAGCCGGTCGGACTCGTCGAACGAGGCGAGGAGTTCCCCGGTGAGGCGGGTGATCTTTTCGTCGATGGGTTCGCCGTCGTCTTCGACGGCGGCGGCACCGACGTACCGCCCGGGCGTGAGCGCGTATCCCGCCTCCTTGATCTGGGCGACGGGCACGGAGGCGCAGAAGCCGGGCACGTCCTCGTACTCGGCACCCTCGGCGGAGGCGGTCCCCCGCCAGGCGCGGTACGTGGCGGCGATGCGAGCGATGTCGTCGTCGGCGAAGTCGCGGAGGGCGCGTTCGGCCATGAATCCGAGGTTGCGGGCGTCGATGAACAACACCTCGCCGCGGCGGTCGATCGACCCCTGCGTCCCGGCCGACTTGTCCTTCGCGAAGAACCACAGGCACGCGGGAATCCCGGTGGAGCGGAACAGCTTGTCGGGCAGCGCCACCATGCACGTGACGAGGTCGGCCTCGACGAGGTTGGCGCGGATCTCGCCCTCACCGTTGCTCGTCGAACTCATCGACCCGTTGGCCATGACCACACCGGCCATGCCCTGCGGCTTGAGCTTGCTGATGATGTGCTGCATCCACGCGTAGTTCGCGTTCCGCGCCGGGGGGACGCCGTACACCCAGCGCGGGTCCTCCTCGCTGCGAGCCCAGTCCTTGATGTTGAACGGCGGGTTGGCCATGACGTAGTCGACGTCGACGCCGGGGTGCAGGTCGAGGGCGAACGTGTCACCCCACCGGTCGGCGAGGTTGCCGTTGAGCCCGTGAATGGCGAGGTTCATCGTCGCCATCCGCCACGTGCGCTCATTGGCCTCCTGCCCGTAGATCGACAGGGCGTTCTTGTCCACCTCGTGCGCGGCGAGGAACTTTTCCGCCTGCACGAACATGCCCCCCGACCCACAACACGGGTCGTACACGCGCCCCTTGGTCGGTTCGAGGATCTCGACGATGGTCCGCACCACCGACGGCGGCGTGTAGAACTCCCCACCGCGCTTGCCCTCGGCGCGGGCGAACTGCTCGAGAAAGTACTCGTACACCTCACCCATGAGGTCGCGCGCCTTGCTCGCGCCCTCACCGAAAAAGCGGATGTTGTTGAGCAGGTCGACGAGCTCCCCCAGGCGGCGCTGGTCGACGTTGTTCTTGTTGAACCCCGTCGGCAGCGAGTTGCGCAGCCCCGGGTTGGCGCCGATGAGCAACTCCATCGCCTCGTCGACGAGCTGACCGATGTTCTTGGGGCCGTGCTCGTCCGCGTCCGACAGGCCCTTGGAGTGCTCGGCGAGGTAGTCCCAGCGTGCCGTCGGCGGCACCCAGAACACGCCGCGCCCGCGGTAGTCGTCGACGTCACCGGACAGCTGCTCGATCTGCTCGTCGCTGAACCCCTCGGCGCGCAGCTCGGCGGCGATCTCCTCACCCGTGGCGTCGAACGCCTCCGAGACGTACTTGAGAAACACGAGCCCGAGGACGACGTCCTTGTACTGCGAGGCGTCCATCGAACCGCGCAGCTTGTCCGCCGCCTTCCACAGCGTGTCCTTGAGCTCCTTCATCGTGCTGGGCGCCGCATTCGCCGGCTTCTTGGTGCGAGGTGGCACGTCAGTGTCCTTCCGATTGTTCTGAATGCATCATGGTCGGTGGCTGGGCGACGACGGTGCCGTCGGCCAGAAGTTCGGTGAGTTCCGCCAGATCGCGGGCCCGC
>DAMDJY010000100.1:416-12982 GCA_032100225.1 Mobilicoccus sp. | reverse complement strand
CGAGGCCGGCCATGTGCCCGCGGCTCCCGTGCAGCAGGCCGACGCCTCTGCGCCGGACTGGTCTGCGACCGCGGCCGCCGTCTCCCCCAGCGTCGTGTCGATCTCCGTGGAATCCGGCAACAGCGGTGGTGAGGGTTCGGGCGTCATCTACGACAGCTCCGGGCACGTACTCACCAACCACCACGTCGTCGCCCCCGCCGGGCAGGGCGGCACGATCCTCGTGACTCTCGCCGACAAGCGGGTCTTCGACGCGACGATCGTCGGCACCGACGCGGCGACCGACCTCGCGATCCTCTCCCTCAAGAACGCCCCCGACGACCTGCGTCCCATCACCCCCGGCGACGACAGCGACATCAAGGTCGGCCAGCCCGTCATGGCCATCGGTAACCCGCTCGGCCTGTCCGGCACCGTCACGACCGGCATCGTCAGCGCTCTCAACCGTCCGGTCAGCACCACCCAGGACGCGCCCGGCGGCGACCAGGGCCCCTTCGGCGGCGGTCAGCAGGGTGAGCTCGTCGTCACCAACGCCATCCAGACCAGCGCCGCGATCAACCCCGGCAACTCCGGTGGTGCCCTCGTCGACGTCTCTGGCAAGCTCATCGGCATCAACTCGGCCATCGCCTCGCTGAGCCAGCAGTCCGGCAACATCGGCATCGGCTTCGCCATCCCCGTCCGTGAGGCGCAGAGCGTTGCCAAGCAGCTCATCGAGACGGGCAAGGTCGCCCACCCGTTCCTTGGCGTGCAACTGCGCAACGCCGTCGCCTCCGAGGGCTCGACCAAGCGTCGCGCCGCGGGCATCGCCGTCGTCGAACCCGGCACACCCGCAGCCAGTGCAGGGCTCGAGTCGGGTGACGCCGTCATCGCCATCGACGGTGTTCCGGTCGACTCCTCGCTGTCGCTGACCGCGCAGGTTCGTGCCCGCGAGGTCGGTCACGAGACGACGCTCTCCATCGTCCGCGGCGGCCAGCGCAAGGACATCAAGGTCACGCTCGCCGAACGCAAGTGACGCACGACTGATCCGACTCCGCCCGCTCGCCGTCCTCTCGACGGTGAGCGGGCGGAGTCGCGTTTCGGGGCCATCCGATTCTGGCGGCGCAAGATCGACGCCAAGAATGCGGCGAGGTGGCTGCTATGACAGCCGTGCGGGCACAGCCTTACCCACGGTCTTGGAGAGTGAAGCGCGCCGCAGCCGGGTCAGAGTCCGGGAGGTTCGACGGCGGGGACGCCGGAGGGCGCCGAACCTCGCGATGACCAGCCCGAGCCGACACCGAGCGCCATGAGCACACCGGCGATGACGACCGCGCCGCCGACGAGGCCGAGGACGCCGGGCACCTCGCCGCTGTAGAAGAAGGCCGTGACCATGCCGATCGGCGGGACGAGCATCGACCACGGCGACACGGACGAGGCCGAGTAGCGGCTGAGCAGCAGGTTCCAGATGCCGTAGCCGGCCATCGACGCGCCGTAGATGAGGAACGCCAGACCGAACAACGAACGCATCGACGCATGGGTGACGGAGTCGACGATCGCCGGCCAGCCTTCGAGCATGAGCGACAGGGCGAACAACGGGATCGGGGGGATGAGCGCCGTCCACACCACCATGGAGAACCCGTCGCGCGGAGGCCTGCGCCGCACCAACACGTTGCCCAGCGCCCACGACGCCGCAGCGGCGATCGTCATGATGAACGGCAGCGCCGGCGCGGCGACCATGTGCCGCCACCCCACGATCGCCATACCGAGCACCCCGATCGCAATCCCCACCACCTGGTAGGTCGTCGGCCGCTCGCGCAGCATCACGGCCGCGATGCTGACCGTGAACACCGTTTGCACCTGCAACACCAGCGATGCGAGACCGGCGGGCATCCCCCAGTGCATCGCCGTGTACAACAGGGCGAACTGCATGAGCCCCATCGACGCCCCCGCGGCCACGACCGTCTTGACGCCATTGCCGGGTGGGCGCACGAAGAACACCGCGGGCAGTGCCACCAGCGTGAACCGCATCGAGGCGAGAAGCAGCGGCGGGAACGACTCCATGCCGATCTGCGCGGCGACGAAGTTGACCCCCCACACGAGGGCCACCAACCCCGCGAGTCCTTTGTCCTTGGCCGACATCACCGGGTCAACGTATCCGGCACACCACGCCGCAACGCGTCGACGTCCGCGGCGAGCACTCGGGTTCGATCCCGCGTGGCCTGAGCCGCGATGCGTGGCGATAGCTCCCGTCGCTCTTCCACTCGGCCGATCTCGACCGGTCTCGACTCGAGCGCGTCGATGCGTGAAGCTGGCGCCATGAGCCGAGTGCAGGGAGACCGGAGTCGCGCCATCACCCACCTGGCAGCTCGGTACGACGAGCCGTGGCGGGCCTATCACACGCGAATTCACTTGCAGGAGATGCTCACTGCCCTCGAAGAGCTGACCCCGGGCCCCCTCCACCCGGCCCTCGAGCTCGCAGCCTGGGCCCACGACGCCGTCTACGACCCGCACGCACCCGGTGGCGCCAACGAACGTGCCAGCGCCGACCGCGCACGACGCATCCTCACCGACGCCGGAATCGACGCTCCGACCATCAACGAGGTGGTCGACCTCACGCTGGCCACCATCACCCACGAGTCGTACATCGGCGATGACACCGGCTCCGGCAGGGCGGGCGACAGTACTGAGGCCGACTCCGCGGAGCAAGAGCGCCGAGACCGTATGGCCGCGTTCCTCGACGCCGATCTGTGGATCCTCAGCGCGCCACCGGAGCGGTTCGCTGAGTACGAAGAGCAGATCCGTGCCGAGTTCGCGTTCGTCCCCGAGGACCTGTTCCAGCGCGGGCGGGCCGCGATCCTCGACGACTTCGCGCGCCGTGAGCGCCTCTACGTGACCGAGCACGCCTACCGCTGTTGGGAACCCGCCGCGAGACGCAACCTTGAGAGGATCGGCCACCACGGCTGATCCGCGCACAGCCCTGCCAACTCGTCGTCGGTGAACCACCCGACCCTCCGCCGCCACGGCATCAGAAGACCAGGCGCGTCGTCGGACGCAGTGTCGGGCGCGGGCTTCCCAGGCACGCTCAACAACCCGACGTCGACCGTGGCGCGGAACACCGCGATGTGACTGGTCGGGAGGTGAAAGAGCTGCCGGTTCGACCGTGCTGCGTCTGCCTCTGCGTCGTCGGCGCCGGTGTCGGCGCCGATACCGGTGTCGTGCAGGTGAACCCGTCCGTAGGCGCACCGCTCCAGGCTCGTCGTCGGTACCTGCAGTCCCGCGACATGTGCCAGGTGTCGCGCCGCCGCGTCTGCCGGGGACTCGTCCTCGTGCCTGCGGCCACCGGGCCCCTCCCAGGCGTCTCGCTCGGCGGAGTGGGTCAGCAGGACGCGCCCGGCGGTGTCGGTGAGGTAGGTCGCGACGGCCACAGTGGTCGGCGGCGGGGTGGGCCGGTCGGAGGCGAGCAGGTCCAGGCGGTGGGGGGCGTCGAGCCACGGCAGACCATCCGGCACAGCAGCAACGGGTCGCTCACCACGGCGTTTGGCGAATCGGAGACCCGCGGCCTGCACTCGAGCGAGGATCTCGCGCGACGACGACGGGACAGCCCCGGCCGCGACGACCTCGTCGTACCGATCACTCGGCACGTCGTAATGGTCGCCGTCGTAGCTAAAGGGATGCAGGCCGACCCCGGCAGCGAAGGAATGCAGCTCCGCGTAGGACGTGTCCGACGCCAGATGGCTCCAGCGTCGCCCACGCGCCTCCCACACGGGTGCATCGATGAGCATCACGATCACACACCCCCTTCCGGTGCTAGCACTCACCTGCGTCACAGGTCGAACGTTGGCCGCAGACTATGCGGGCAGTCCGCGTTGTGAGCGTCGGCGACACGTCCGGCCGCCGACGAATCTTCCACAGGCCAGCCGTCATTACCTTCACTGCCGGAGTACGCGTGGCTGCCCGCCAGGCGGTACGAGAGGCACTGGACGACATCCTCGGCGACAGCTGATTACTCGCGGCCAGAACGCAGCAGCCCGGGACCGCGTGGTCCCGGGCTGCCCTGTGTTCTGGCCGGCGTGCGCCCAGCGCACCCCAGGTGAACAACGACACCGGGACCGGGTCGCTCGTGTCGACATCCATGGGGCGTCTACATGAAATGGCAGCTGAATTTGCATGGATGTCGGATCAACGCCCGATGAACACCAGACAAACGCCCAGGTCAGCGCCCGCGTCTGCGGGGAGATGCTGCTCTGCATGCTTTGTCAAGCCGCACCCCGCTGTCCTCTCGGAGGTGCAGGATGACGCCTGTGGACGTAGCCCTCATTCTCGTAGCCCTCGTGGTGGTCACCGCTCTGGCGTTCGACTTCACCAACGGCTTCCACGACACCGGCAACGCGATGGCCACGTCCATCGCCACCGGTGCCCTGAAGCCGAAGACCGCGGTCGCCCTCTCGGCGGTCCTCAACCTCGTCGGTGCGTTCCTCTCTGTCGAGGTCGCACTCACCGTCACCAACGCTGTGGTCAAGATCCAGGACAAAGCCGGTGCACCCAGGGCCGAGTTCCTCGCCAATCACGGCGAAGGACTCCTCATGATCGTGCTGTGCGGCCTCTGCGGCGGCATCATCTGGAACCTCCTCACCTGGCTCCTCGGCCTCCCCTCCAGCTCCTCCCACGCCCTGTTCGGCGGCCTCATCGGCGCCACCGCGGCCGGGCTGGGCTGGTCGCACGTCAACTGGGCCGGAGACGGCTCCAAGCTCGACGGCGTGCTCGGCAAGGTCGTGCTGCCGGCTCTGGTCTCCCCGTTCATTGCGGGCCTGGTCGCTGCCATCGGCACTTGGTTGATCTTCAAGATCACCGCAGGAGTGGCCGAGCGGTACAAGGAGGGCGGCTTCCGCTGGGGCCAGATCGGCTCCGCATCGCTCGTCTCCCTCGCGCACGGCACCAACGATGCACAGAAGACGATGGGTGTCATCACCCTCGCCCTCATCGCCTCGGGTCGGTGGACCGACACCACCGCCATCCCCGTGTGGGTCAAGGTCTCCTGCGCCGTCGCCATCGCGCTCGGCACCTACCTCGGCGGATGGCGCATCATCCGCACCCTGGGCAAGGGTCTCGTCGAGATCTCTTCCCCGCAGGGCATGGCTGCCGAGTCCGCCTCGGCCGCCGTCATCCTCACCTCGAGCCACCTCGGTTTCGCCCTCTCGACCACTCACGTGGCCACCGGCTCGATCCTCGGCACCGGTGTGGGCCGCCCGGGCGCCGAGGTGCGCTGGGGCGTCGCCGCGCGCATGGTGGCCGCCTGGTTCATCACGCTCCCGGCCGCCGGCATCGTCGGCGCCCTCACCTGGTGGGTCGGTAACCTCCTCGGCGGACTGGCAGGCGCTCTCGTGGTCTTCGGGATCCTCCTGGCGTTGTCTTTCTACATGTGGATGCGCTCGCGTCGCACGCCCATCGACCACAACAACGTCAACGCCGACTGGGACGGAACTCCCGCTCCCGCCACCGCCGGCGCGACGAGCACCACCCCCGCCACCGTGGGCGCCACCGGCACCACGACCACTGCCACCTCGGCAGCCGGCACGCCCGCTGCGGGTACTACCGGCGGCACCGCCACCATCGACCGCACCACGGAGGTCTGAGCCATGATGAGCCTCTTCGGTACCGCCGTCTGGCAGGTGGCCCTCTTCTCCGTCATCATCGGCGCGGGCCTTCCCGCCCTGTTCGCCGTCGGCATCAAGTCGATGGCGTATGGCGTCGGCGGCGACGCCGAGGTCAGCCACGAGTCCGGCCACCCGCTCGGCAAGGTCGTCGCCTACCTGATCTTCGCGATCGTCCTCGCCGTCATCCTCACCGGCCTCGCCGTCATCGTCGGCTCCGGTCTGGGGATGAAGGTCAGCTTCGAGCACATCTATCCCACGTTCGTCCCCAAGTCCCACTGACGAGCGCGCAACACCGACACCACCGACGGCCCTGGGCCCCTCACGGGTCCGGGGCCTTCGTCTGTCCCCGGCTCCACCGCATTACCCCACCCACCCATGCGTCACTCCGCGAAAGGCACCACCATGCGTTTCTCGCTCAAGTCCATCCTCGACTGGCTCCGCGCGGGCTACCCCCAGGGCGTCCCCCAGCAGGACTACATCGCCCTCTTCGGCGTACTCCAGCGCTGCCTCACCGACGAAGAGGTCGTCGACGTGGCCCGCACGATCCTCGACACCGACGGTGACGGCGTCATCAGCGACGGCGAGATCCGCGACCAACTCCGCGACTACCTCAAGGGCACTCCCAAGGACGAGGACGTCCGTCGCGTCGCCGCACGCCTCGCCGCCGGCGGTTGGCCGCTGGAGAAGCCCGAAGCACCCGCCGTAGAGAACGCCTGACACGCCTCGGCGCCGAGGGCGGAGAACGTCACCGGCCCGGGCATACTGAGGACCGCCGCGCCGACTAGGAGACCTCATGCCGCCGTTCGAACGATTCATCGGATGGCTCCGGGCCGGATACCCCACCGGAGTCCCTGACAACGACTACGTCCCGCTCCTCGCCCTCCTGATGCGCCGCCTCAGCGAAGAGGAGATCGCCGACCTCGGCAAAGAGCTCGTCGAGAAGGGCATGATCCCCGCCGACCGCGTCGACGTCGGAGTCGGCATCCTCGCCCGCACCGACGAGGTACCGAGTCCCGACGAGATGCATCGCGTGGGCGAAACCCTCCGCGCGGCAGGTTGGGACATCGAGGGCGTCGGCCCCGACGCACCCCCTCAGCCCGGCCCGACCCAAGGCGCCTGAGGCACCCAGCCCGGCCACATCCCGCCGGCACGACACCACGACACGACGAAGCCGCCCGGACCGAAAGGTCCGAGCGGCTTCGTCGTCTTACAGGTGGTACTGGTGGTGCTAGGTGGTGCGGGCTATCAGAAGCCCATGCCGCCCATGCCACCCATGTCATCTCCACCCGGCATGGCCGGGGCGCCCTTCTCGGGCTTGTCGGCGATGACGGCCTCGGTGGTGAGGAACAGGGCCGCGATGGAGGCCGCGTTCTGCAGGGCAGAGCGCGTCACCTTGGCGGGGTCGATGATGCCTGCGGCAACCATGTCGACGTACTCACCGTTGGCGGCGTTGAGGCCCTCACCGGTGGGCAGGTTGCGCACCTTCTCGGCCACGACTCCACCCTCGAGACCGGCGTTGATCGCGATCTGCTTGAGCGGCGCCTCGATGGCGACCTTGACGATGTTGGCACCCGTGGCCTCGTCGCCCTCGAGCTGCAGACCCTCGAACGCCTTGGCGCCCGCCTGGATCAGTGCGACGCCACCACCGGCGACGATGCCCTCTTCGACGGCGGCCTTCGCGTTGCGAACGGCGTCCTCGATGCGGTGCTTGCGCTCCTTGAGCTCGACCTCGGTGGCCGCGCCGGCCTTGATGACGGCCACGCCGCCGGCGAGCTTGGCGAGACGCTCCTGGAGCTTCTCACGGTCGTAGTCGGAGTCGCTGCGCTCGATCTCCGAGCGGATCTGCGTGACGCGACCGGCGATCTGGTCGGCGTCGCCGCCGCCCTCGACGATCGTGGTCTCGTCCTTGGTGACGACGACCTTGCGGGCAGTGCCCAGCATGTCGAGCTCGGTGCTGTCGAGCTTGAGGCCGACCTCCTCGGAGATGACCTGACCACCCGTGAGGATGGCGATGTCGCCGAGCATGGCCTTGCGGCGGTCACCGAAGCCGGGAGCCTTGACGGCCACGACGTTGATGATGCGGCGGATCTGGTTGAGCACCAGGGTCGCAAGGGCCTCGCCCTCGACGTCCTCGGCCACGATGAGCAGCGGCTTGCCGGCCTGCTTGGTCTTGTCGAGCAGCGGGATGAGGTCCTTGATGGACCCGATCTTGCTGTTGACGATGAGCACGTAGGCGTCCTCGAGGACGGCCTCCATGCGCTCGGGGTCGGTGACGAAGTACGCCGAGATGTAGCCCTTGTCGAAGCGCATGCCCTCGGTGAGCTCGAGGTCCAGCCCGAAGGTGTTGGACTCCTCGACGGTGATGACGCCTTCCTTGCCGACCTTGTCCATGGCCTCGGCGATCATCTCGCCGATCTGGGTGTCAGCAGCGGAGATCGAGGCGGTAGCAGCGATCTGCTCCTTGGTCTCGACGTCCTTGGCCATGGCGAGCAGCTCGTCGGAGACGGCCTTGGTGGCCTTCTCGATACCGCGCTTGAGCGACATGGGGTTGGCGCCGGCCGCGACGTTGCGCAGGCCTTCCTTGACCAGAGCCTGAGCGAGGACGGTGGCCGTCGTCGTGCCGTCACCGGCGACGTCGTCGGTCTTCTTGGCGACCTCCTTGACGAGCTCGGCACCGATCTTCTCGTACGGGTCCTCGAGCTCGATCTCCTTGGCGATGGAGACACCATCGTTGGTGATCGTGGGGGCTCCCCACTTCTTCTCCAGGACGACGTTGCGACCCTTGGGGCCGAGCGTGACCTTGACGGCGTCGGCGAGCTGGTTCATGCCCCGCTCGAGTCCGCGGCGTGCCTCTTCGTCGAATGCGATGATCTTGGCCATGTGCGGTGGTTCCTCCCACACTTACGGTTGCGTAGACCGGGCGATGCCCGCGACGGACGAGCCCCAGCCACCTGCGCGCCGTTCGCGCCCGTGGCGAGACCCTCATCGGATCCGGTCGGTCTTGTCATCCTCCCGGGCCACCGCGCGCAGCCGCACCGATGTGGCGCGTTGTCACTCGACGGTCGAGAGTGCTAACCCAATGATTAGCACTCGGGTGGGGTGAGTGCAAATGGCTCAACTTGTGACGCGGCCTCCACGGTGGCGAACTCGACCCTCCCCTGGGCGTCGGCCTCCACCACGTGCGAAACCCCGCCGACTCGAGGTCGACGGGGTCCGGTGAATCGTGGGAGTCGGAGCGCTCAGGCGTCCATGCCGAGGCGGCGGGCCGAGCGCGCCTTCTGGCGAGAGCTGCGCATGCGGCGCAGGCGCTTGACCAGCATGGGGTCCACCGCGAGGGCGGCAGGCTCGTCGATCAGGGCGTTGAGCACCTGGTAGTAACGGGTCGACGTCATGTCGAACAGCTCCTTGATGCTCTGCTCCTTGGCACCGGGGTACTTCCACCACTGGCGCTCGAAGCTGAGGATCTCGATCTGCAGTTCACTGAGCTCGCCGCTGCGGTCCTCGACCGAGGTCACACCGTCGTGCTGTCGCTGTGCGTCTGCCATCTGTCCTCCTGTATCGGCTCGCAGCGGGCAGATACTCCCCCGTGCCGGCGCGTGGCGCCTCCGCCATCGTGCCAGCAAACGACAGCCATGTCATTCATTACCGGTACGCGCGTCGCTGCTGAGCCCCCTGTGACGTCCGGCACCGGAAAGTCACCGCAACGCGGACCGTGTCGGCCGGGGATAGGGTCGTGCCATGCCTGCGCCGCTCGCCGATCTCGTGCATCCCACCTGGGCCGAGGCACTCGCGCCCGTCGAGGACGACGTCCACCGCATGGGCGAGTTCCTCCGCACCGAGCTGGAGGCCGGGCGTCCGTACCTGCCGGCAGGAAAGCACGTGCTGCGGGCCTTCGAGCGCCCACTCGATGCGGTGCGGGTCCTCATCGTCGGGCAGGACCCCTACCCCACCCCCGGGCACGCGGTCGGGCTCTCGTTCTCCGTGGCGCCAGATGTGACGCCGGTTCCCAAGTCGCTCATCAACATCTACAAGGAGATGCAGACCGACCTGGGCCTGCCGACTCCGAGCAACGGCGACCTCTCCCCGTGGGCCGACCAGGGCGTGTTGTTGCTCAACCGCGTGCTCACCGTGCGGCCGGGGGCCTCGGCCAGTCACCGCGGCAAGGGCTGGGAGAAGGTCACGTCCTGCGCGATCGACGCCCTCGCCCGCGCTCACGCCGCCGGTCAGCCGCTCGTGGCGATCCTGTGGGGTCGCGACGCCCGGTCACTCGCGTCGGCCCTCGGTGACATGCCGACGGTCGAGAGCGCGCACCCGTCTCCCTTGTCGGCGCACAGCGGGTTCTTCGGCTCCCGCCCCTTCAGCCGCGCCAACGACCTGTTGTCGAAGCAGGGCGCCGACCCTGTGGATTGGAAGCTCCCATGACCTCGTTCCTCACCCCTCCCGAGTACGGCTGGAGCCGCTACGTCGCGATCGGCGACTCGTTCTCCGAGGGGATGAACGACCCCGACCCGCAGCGCCCCGGTGAGTTCATCGGCTGGACGGACCGACTCGCCACCATGCTCGACGAGCGCAGCCGTGAGGCCGGTGGTGCGCTGGAGTACGCCAACCTGGCCGTGCGCGGACGCAAGCTCGACGACGTCGTGGGTCGCCAGCGCGACGCAGCGCTGGTGTTGCAGCCCGACCTGGTGAGCATCGTCGGAGGCGGCAATGACATCCTGCGGCCACGCGCCGACATCCGTGCTCTGGCAACGCGACTCGAAGAGGCCGTCGTCCGCATTCGCGCGACGGGCGCGGACGTGCTCATGGCCACCTCGACCGACCCGAGCGCTGCCCCGGTCATCAAGTCCGTCACCGGCCGGCACGCCACCTACACCGCCTGCATCTGGTCGATCGCGCGTCGCCACGGGTGTGCGGTCATCGACCAGTGGGGGTTCGCTCCGCTGCAGTCGTGGGACGTGTGGTCGGAGGACCGCCTCCACATGAACTCCGAGGGCCACCGCCGCGTCGCGATCGCCGCGTTCACGGCGCTCGGTTACGGGACGGACGAGCTCGACTGGGACCAGCCGCTCCCCGAAACCTCGACACTCTCCCCCGCAGAGCGTCGCCGCGCGGACCGCGAGTGGGCGGTCGAGTACCTCAAGCCGTGGGTGGGTCGCCGCCTGGCCGGACGGTCCTCCGGCGACGGCCGCACTGCCAAACGACCCGACCTGGCTCCCCCCGCCTGATCGGCCACACCCGCAAGCCGACTCTGCCGGACATCGTCGGCAGCCGGAGTTCCGACGCCTCGCGAACGTTCGCGTTGCCTGCCTGTAAACGGCCGGTGAACCCTTGAGCCCGTCTGCTCGAAGGGCGTCTCTCTGCACCCACGGGCGTGTCAGGCTCCCGGGACAACAGCCAATCGACTCTTCGGGGGAAGATCATGGAATTCACGACATCGGTCGACATTGCAGCAGACGCCGACACCGTGTGGGCGGCTCTGGCCGACCCGACCACCTGGCCGGCCTGGATGCCGCACGTCAAGGACGTGACGACGAACGACGCGTACGCGCGCGAGGGCGCGCAGTACAAGGTGGCCCAGTCCTGGTACCGCATGAACGACCAAACGATCTTCATCACGCGTATGGACGCACCGCGGGAGTTCGCCTTCACCGCGGGCACCACCGCAGGTGGAATCTCGTTCACGTACACGCTGGCCGAGACGCTGGGCCGGGTTCGCCTCGAATGCGTCATGCGCATGGAGGACGGGTTCGCCAAACTCGGCGGAGCGATCTTGGGGGGTAGCTACCAGAGCGCCCTCCAGGACGAGGCTGTGGCGCTGCGCGACTACTGCGAGCGCATGGCGCCCCAGGACGTCGTGCAGCACTGATCGCTGCACCCCAGCATTCGCGGGTCTTCACCTGCAGCAGACGGATGGCCCGGACCTCATGGTCCGGGCCATCCGCGTCTGACGATGAGTCGTCTGGCGCTGGGTGAGGTCAGTCGACGTCGTTACTCCGGGGTGCCTCGCCCGGCATCGGCGGGGTGGGATCGTGCGTCACGGACACATCGTCGGCTCGTTCGATGTGCCCAGCACCGACAGGAATAGGCTGTTCCGAATCGGTGCCGCTGTCGTCTCGGCGGAGTTGGGTGGCTGCGGCGATGAGGCCGAGTCCCGCGACGACGAAGAGGACGGCGCGGAGGATCCCGTCGACCGAGTGCAGGTCCACGAGGAAGAGCTTGACGACGGCCACGGCCAGCACCACGTAGCCCGCGACGGCGAGGCGGCGCGACCGGCGGCGCAGCATCGCGATCGCGACGCCGACCCACATCAGCGTGGTGACGACGTTGGCGGTCATCGCGGCGAGGTAGCCGGCGCCCGGCAGGACGCCGAGGCTGACGATGGCCGAGCTGCCGGCGTAGACGGCGAGCGCGAGTCCGGCGATCTGACGGGCCTCTTCGTCGATGCGGGTACTCGGCTGGTCGGCCCAGCGGGCGTGCACCACCCCGACGACGGCGAGGACGATGCCGACGGCGACGGCCTCCCAGCGGCCGTGCGCATCTCCGGGGAAGGCCGACAGCACGGTGGTCGGCGGGATCATCGTCACCAGCGCGACGAGGGCCGCAACAGTGAACGCGACGGAGGCCCACCAGGTGGCCGTCGATCGCGTGGTGCGTGCCGCCACGAGCAGGGCCAGTGCCTCGACGGCGAGGAGGACGTAGCTGATGTGGAGGTCGATGGGCAGCGCCATCGTCACCGCCAGCAGGTGCAGTGCCGCGCCTGCGATGAGCACCGCGCGCAAGGCTCCGGCGCGGCGGGTGGCGACGGCGGCGAGCACGACAGCCAGGACGAGTCCGACGACGATGTCGGGGTGTCCGGTGAGCTGGTCACCGAGGCGCCAGCTGAGGGCACAGACCGCGAGGAGGGTGCCGACGACGGCGACCAACGCCTCCGCAGCTTCGTCG
>DAMDJY010000100.1:0-402 GCA_032100225.1 Mobilicoccus sp. | reverse complement strand
ATCAGGATGGCGACGAACGACGTGATGATGCCGACGAGGACGGTGGTGGTGTCCCCGTCGAGGTTCCACACGAGCCCGAGGCAGGCGACGAACAGCACTGTCGCCGAGGCGAATCGGAAGAGCCGCAGCCACTGGTTCGCGAACGTGGCGACGACGCTGGGGATGTAGGCGACGAGAACGAAGACCATGAACGTCACCCAGGTGATGCCGTCCAGCGGCGCGAGGATCATCGGGAGCACGATCAGCAGTTGCAGGTGAACGAGGGCGGCGAGGAGTTCGCTGCGCCAGCGGTGGGCCACGAGCACGCCCGCAGCCGCGAGGGCGATGCCCCCGAACACTCCGGCCAGCGGCGGGAGCCATTGGTAGATCGCGGTCGCAGCGACGACGACGCCGAACGTGGCC
>DAMDJY010000099.1:0-12983 GCA_032100225.1 Mobilicoccus sp. | reverse complement strand
GTGCGGCGCGCGGTGGCCCGGCGACGCTGAGACCCGCCGCGGACGGTGGCCGGTCAGGCCGACGCGAGCCGGGCCTCCTCGTCCTGCAGCACCCGCGGGAACAGGACGTTGTTCTCCTTGTGGATGTGCAGGTGCAGGTCGTTCTCCATCTCCTCGAGCCCGGCGTACAGGGCCGTGTAGGAGCCGCAGCCGTCGGCGGGCACGGTGTAACCGCCGCTGACCTCACGGATCTCGGCGAGGATGCGACCGGCCTCGTCGTGCTCGGCGAGCATGACGCCGATCGGCTCGGCCAGGCGCCCGAAGGGGAACTCCACCGGCCCCTCGGTCGCGTAGAACTGCGCGATCGCCGGGAAGAGGACCTGCTCCTCGCGGGACAGGTGCGAGGAGAGTTCGGCGACCAGCGACTCGGTGAGCCGGCGCACCTCGGCCAGCTCGGCGTGCCGTCCGCCGTGGACGCCCGCGACCTTCTCGGCCAGGGCCTGCATCCGCGGCATCTCCTCCCACAGGTAGGCGTGGTGGACGTCGACGATGTGCGCGGCGAGCGTCGGCATGTCCATCGTCGTCCACTCGGGGGCGTCGGCCGGGTCGCTGAGGTCGAGGTCGGCGAGGAGCCGGTCGAGGTCGGCTCCGGCGGCCGCCTCGGAGAGGGTGCGGCGTCCACCGCAGCAGTAGTCGATCCCGTACCGGTCGAGGACGCGGGTCCGGCGCGGGTCACCGGTGACGACGTCACCGACGAGGGTCTCGGGGGTGATGGTGGTCGAGGGGGCAGGCGTGTGCGTGGTCATGTGAACCTCCTGCCGACATATTAAACGGATAGTTCCGTAAAAAATAGACCGGCCGCCGGCGCCCCCCGACCTCACGCCTCCCGGGCCGTCTTGATGCGGTAGGCGACGTAGAGACCGATGAGCCACAGCGGGCCGACGACGAGCGAGATGCGGTAGTCGGGGGAGAAGCCCATGAGTACGACGAGCCCGGCGAGGAACGCGAGCACGAGGTAGTTCGACCAGGGGAACAGCGGCATCGGAAAGCGCAGGCGTGCAGCCTCGTCGGGGCCGATGCGGCGGCGGAACTTGATCTGGGTGAGGACGATCATCGTCCAGTTGAAGACGCCGGCCATCAGGGCGATGGACATGATGTAGAGAAAGACCTGCTCGGGCAGCAGGTACAGCAACACGACGGCGATGGCGGTGACGGCCGAGCTGGTCAGCACGCCCGCGACGGGTGATCCCGAGGAGCTCAGGCGCGAGAGGTAGTGCGGCGCGTTGCCCTGCCGGGCGAGGTTGTAGAGCATCCGACCGTTGCTGTAGAGCCCCGAGTTGTAGGCCGAGACAGCCGCGGTGAGCACGACGACGTTGAGGATGGCCGCGGCGGCGGGGATGTTCATCTTGGCGAAGATCTCGACGAACGGGCTGGCGTCGCCGTCGATGCCGGTCCACGGGAACAGGGCGAGGATCACGAAGATCGCGCCCACGTAGAAGATGAGGATGCGCAGCACGACCTGGTTGACGGCCTTGGGGATGGTGCGCTCCGGGTCGTCGGCTTCACCTGCGGTGATGCCGATGAGTTCGACGCCGCCGAAGGCGAACATCACGACGACGAGGCCGAGCAGCAGGCCCCACACGCCGTGCGGAAAGAGGCCGCCGTTGGCCCAGATGTTCGAGATCCCGGTGGGGATGCCGCCGTTGCCGATACCGGTCGTGATGATCAGGGCGCCGAGGACGATCATCGCGAGGATCGCGACGACCTTGATGATGGCGAACCAGAACTCGAACTCACCGAATGCGCGCACGTTGAGCAGGTTGACGGCCGTGACGAGCACGAGGAACACGGCGGCCGACACCCACGTGGGGATGTCGGGAAACCAGAAGTTGACGTAGACGCCGACCACGGTGAGTTCGGCCATCGAGACCGCGATGTAGTTGAACCAGTAGTTCCACCCCGAGAAGAACCCCGGAAAGCGGCCCCAGTCGCGAAAGGCGTAGTGGGAGAACGCCCCCGAGGTGGGTGTGTGGACGCTCATCTCGCCGAGGGCCCGCATGACCAGGTAGATGACGAACCCGCCCACGAGGTAGGCGAGCAGCACCGACGGCCCGGCCGTCTGGATGCTCTGCGAGGAGCCGTAGAACAGTCCCGTGCCGATCGCGCCCCCCAGGGCGATGAGCTGGATGTGCCTGTTCTTCAACGACCTACGCAGGCCGTCGTCGGGCATCGCACTCGCGGCAGAACCGGGGTTCGAGGCCGGGTTCGAGGCCGCACTCGGGGACGGGGGGTGGGGGGTGCTCACGCGATCTGCCTTTCCTGCATCGGATAGGCGCAGTCTTCCACTTGCTGCCGCGCGCACATCGCCGCGTTCTGCCCGGTGTCGAGGTGACCGTTCAGGTCTAGGCTCACATCGTCGGACATCGATGTCCGACATGGGGATTCGATCAGGGGAGATTCATCATGTTCGTCACATCGTCACGCCGTCATGCGCTCGTCGTCACCGGCGCCATCACCCTCGGCCTCGCCACCTCCATGGCCTCCACCGCCGCCGCGGTACCCGCCAAGCTCAAGCCCAAGACCCCGGTCTACGCGGCCGAGGTCATGGGCCCGCGTGCCGACGCCACGCCCTACACGTTGGGCACACAGTCGTGGGGAATCTCCAACGCTGGTGAGGTCCTGGTCCACTCGTCCTCAGGCCCGACCTTGGTGGCCGATGGCACCAAGGTGCGTCCTCTCGCCGACACCATACCGATCAGCCCCTACTACGTCGGTGCACGCGTCATGACCGGGTCCGGGGACGTCTACGGCGGTGGATTCGATGTGATCGCGAAGTGGACCCGGGGAGGCGTCACCACCGGCAGCGTGTCGGGTCTCTCCAGTGGAGTACAGGGAGTCTCCGTCGACGCCGCCAACGACCGCGGCGACGTCGCCGGATGCGTGAATATCTACCGCGTCGGGATGCCCTTCATCGGGTCGTTCCAGCGCAAGACGGCTCAGCAGATCGGCTGGCCGAGTTCAAACGGCAACTGCTCGGTCACAGACATGTCCGACCGGGGCGTCGCCACCGTCAACCAGGAGGCGCCGCACTACTACACGGAGACCGTCTACCCGCGCGCCGCGACGATGACGACGAGTGGAGTCCGTTTCCTCAAGACGCCGGAGGGTATGGGCAGCCGGGCCAGTGCCATCTCGCCCGACGGCACGCTGATCGTCGGCAGCATCTACAAGGACGGGGTGGCGACCACCTCGTGGCTCTCCAAAAGTCGAGCTCCGGTCGCGCTCCGCGGGGCCGGTGACCTGATGCCCTCGGTCGTCACCAACGATGCGGTCGTGTTCGGTGTGGCCGATGGCCGTGCCGTCTCCTGGCAGAACGGCCGCACCGCGGACCTGACCAGCGTCTCGTCGTTGCCGCGTGGATGGGTGCTCACCGGTGTCTCCGACATCAACAAGCGCGGCCAGTTGGCTGTGACGGCGACGATCACGGCGACGAACGAGACGGTCTCGATGCGCCTCACGCCCTCGAAGCCTCGCCGCTGATCCTCCCGCTCACCGCACGTCGGCCGCCGCTGAACCACCTTTTGCGGCGGCCGATGCATGTCTTCTGCGGATGCCGGGAATGGGTACTCGTGTGAGGCTTGATGCCTAGAGGCCTGACGCCCCGACGAAGGAGCACCCATGGATCACCGTGATCGTTACCCCGACACCCGTCGCGACGACACCATCGACGAGCACGGACTCGTTCTGCGTGCCGAGAACGTCGACGTCCACACCGAGCGGGTTGCCGCGGGCCGCGTGATCCTGCGCAAGCAGGTCGTCACCGAAGAGGTGCAGGTCCCCGTCACACTTCGTCGCGAGGAGCTCGAGGTCGTCGAGGAGTCCTTCGACGACACCGCCGCGCCGGCTGTCGCGCAGGGCAATGCTGCGATCGACCGCCCTGCCGGTGATGTTGCTGCTGCTGTCGCGAACGCGCCGCGCGCCGACGTGCGCGACATGGGCGAGGGCGAGGTCGAGATCACCCTGTACGCCGAGCGTCCCGTCGTTCGTGTCGAGGTCGTTCCCGTCGAGCGCGTGCGTGTTCGCCGCGGTGTCGTCTCCGAGACGCAGCGCGTCGATGTCGAGGTCTCTCACGAGGAGGCCTACGTCGAGCACGACGACGTGGCCATCGACGCCGGGCGCCGTGACGATCTTCGCGGCGATGTCCGCGACGACCTGCGTCACTGAGCTGTAGCGCCACTGTTCTACAGCGGCACTGAGCCGCCGGAACAGCCCGAAGGCCCCGCCGAATCGATCGGCGGGGCCTTCGTCATTGATCGTGCGTTGCTGCTGCTGCTGCTGCTGTTGTTGGTGCGGCGGCTCAGGCGTGGCTGAAGCGGGGCAGGTGCAGGCGGTCGCGGAGCCCGGGCTGAGCGGCTTTGGGAGTGGTCGTCGTGGTGGTGGCGGTGGCCGTGGCGCTTGTGGTGGCCGCCGGGCGAACGGCGTCGGGGTTGATCTTCACCCCGAGTTCGTCGAGCAGGTCGAGGACGTGCTGCTCGATGTCCTCGCGGATGGCGCGGACGTCGTCGACGCTGCGGTGGTGCGGGTCGGCGATGTCCCACGTGATCTGGCGGCGACCGGGCATCTCGGGGAGGCCCTCGCCCAGGCGAACGACGACGTCGGCGGCGGCGAGGATGTCGTCACGCACCGGGGTCGGGTAGGCGTGATCGAGGTCGATGCCGCGCTCGGCGAGCACCTCGACGACGGTGGGGTTGAGCAGGCCGGTGGGTGCTGCGCCTGCCGAGCGCACGTGGACCTTGCCCTCGGAGAGGTGATGCGCGAGGGCGGCAGCCATCTGCGAGCGACCTTCGTTGTGCATGCAGACGAAGAGGATCTCGGGCATGGCCCCGGCGGGTGCCCCTCGCGTGCGGGCTAGTGACGTCAGGTGGTCGCGGGCCGCACGCTCGACGAGGACGGGGAGGAACTCGGGGTGACGCGACGTGGGCGCGAGCTCAGCGCGCACGCGCTCGACGACGGCGGCGACCTCGTCACGAGTGGTGGTCGACTCGTAGCGGTAGGCGAGCTCGTCGGTGAGGCGCTCGAACGTGAGAGCGGATGCGATGGTCATTTCGACTCCTTAGATGAACGTTTGGTGAACTAAAGGTTACGGGAAGTCGGCCCAATGCACGAGTCGACTTGGTCACGTTTTGGTCAGGGAGCTTGACGAAGGGCTGAGAAGTATGTGAACGGTCGTCCAGTTCAGGGTGGGTCTGGCACTATGTCGCGGTGATGAGCGAGGTGGGTGAACCGTCCATGAGGCCACGGATTTTCGACGCCTCGGTGTTGGCTGTCGTCGCCGCAGGAGGGGCGATCGGCGCCGTGTGCCGCGCCCTGCTCACCTGGGGCTTTCCCGGTGCTGGCCCCGTGGTCGTCCTGCTGATCAACGTCGTCGGCTGCGCGCTCATGGGTGCGCTCATCGTGGTGGCCGAAGGGCGTGGACGACTGCTGCGTCCCTTCCTCGGGACCGGTGTCCTCGGCGGATTCACCACGGTGTCGACCTACGCGGTGACGTCGGTGCAGCTGTTCACGTCTGCACCGGCGATCGGGCTTGTCTACCTGTTGGCCACGCCGCTACTGGCGGTTCTCGCTGCCGGCGCGGGGTTCACACTCGCCCGACGGACAGGGTCGGTCCGATGACGCCGATGCTGGGGGTCTCGATCGCCGTCGTCGCCATCGGCGGTGCCATGGGTGCGGTGCTGCGCCATCTCGTGGACCAGGGTGTCTCGCGCGCGACGCCGGGGGACTACCCCTGGGGGATTCTGCTGGTCAACGGCGTCGGCTCGTTGCTGCTGGGGCTGGTGACCCCAGCGGCCGCCGCGGGCGCGATCTCGCCGCCAGTGGCGATGCTGCTCGGTGTGGGCGTCTGCGGAGCGCTCACGACGTACTCCACTGTGGCCGCGCAGACCTGGCAGTTCGTCGAGCAGGACCGTCGGGGCCGGGCGGCCGTCGTCATCGTCGCGACCGTGCTCGTCTCGGCGGGGGCTGCGGCGGCCGGGTTGTCACTCTCCGATGCCGTGGCGGCCGCGCTACTCAGGTGAGTCGAGGCATCCCGCCGCACACCGTCTCGATGACCCGCTGGTGGATCTGTTCGCGGTTGCGGGGGAGCAGGTCGAGCGTGGACGAGGTCTCGATGCCCTCGACGACGCTGTCGTCGGCCAGGCGGTAGAAGGTGAGGGAGCAGGTGTCGACGTCGTCGTCCGAGCGCAGTGTCACCACGTCGAGGCAGACCACGGACTGGAGTCCGGCGAGTTCGGCAGGAAGGTCGTCGCCGTCGAGGTGGCCGTCGTCGCCGGGGTGCTGCTGAGGTTCGCTCCAGGGGCCGAGGTCGGCGAGGGCGTCGGCGAGCTGTCCCACGCGAAATCGGTGGACCCCTGCGGCGTTGACGCTCTCGGTGAGTACGGCCTCGGGGTGGATGTAGAGGACGCGCGTCTCCTGGGTGGTGGGCGTGGAATGGTCGGCGTAGACGATGGTCTGGGCGCCGTGCCGCAGGTCGAGGGCGTCACCAAGCTCGGCGGGGAGCCGCACTCCGTCCTCGTCGGCGTCGAGTGCGCCGCGCGTGACGAGGCTCCGCAGACCGACCTCGGCGGCGAGTTCGGTCTCCTCCGGGGTGTGCCGCCCGGCCCAGGGGAGTGGGGCGACCTGGTCGGAGCGGGGCCCGTCGATGCCGAGGATCTCTTCGTCCGTCAGATCGACGACGTGTGTCGAGGTGCCCGCGGGGTGGTGGGTCATGATCCTGCTCCAGGGGTCGCTCGTGTGGGGGTGATGCCGAGGAGGCGGTGGCGGATGCGCGCCAGCCTCGCGTTGCGGGAGGGGACGATCACCGACGTCAGTCTCGGGTCGGTCCAGGTTGCGCCGGGGTGTGGCGTGCTGCGCAGCAGCAGTGAGGTGAGGCGGCGGACGCGGTCGCTGCGGTCGACGGCGGGCCGTCCGAAGTAGGAGCGCGGAGGTGGGGAACTCGGGCCGCTGAGGCGCCGCAGGATCGTAGTCGGGTCGAGCCGATCACCGCCGGGGATGAGGGCGCGGGTGGCGTCGTCGACGGCGTGGCGCAGGCGGCGTTCGGCGTGGTCGCGTCGGCGACGCATCTCGGAGAGGTCGCCGGATCCGCGGCGGCGTTCGAGGAGCTCGATCTCGTTGTCGAGGCGGCGCACGGTCAGCGCGTGGCTGCTCAGAGCGGCCGCGGTACGACGCAGAGTCCGTTGGACGCGGTCGACTTCGTGCGGCGCGTCCTCGGAGTCGCGTCGTTCGAGCCGGTGGGCGCACTGATTCAACGCCTCGGCCACGCGGGTCAGATCGCGTGGGTCGGTTCGACTCATGAGGTGGCCTCGTCGGGGTCCTGGAGGGGGGCCTCGCGTGCAGCTTTGGCTGTGGTTGCGGCGGCTGCTTCGTCCGTAGCGCGCGCGGCTGTGGCGACGCCGCGGAGTGTTCCTCCGCAGGCAGCGAGGAGCCGTGCGAGGTGGGGTGAGAGATCGTCCTGCGGTGCGAGGCCGCGCCGGATCGTGTCCAGGTCGTCGGCCACGCGGTTGTACGCCTGCTGCGGCATGAGGCTCCTCTCGTCGCCCCGACCCTAGAAGCGCCAGGAGCCAATGTGGGCACGTGACCTGCGCGGTTCCCGTTGTCACCGCGATCACGTTTGCGCTGGTCCGAACCGTCACCAGGCTCGGTCACGAGCCTCATCCCGGGAGACTGTGCCCTGGCTGTCGGGCAGCGGGATGAGTTGGGTGCCTAGGCTGGCGGGCATGGTGACCAGCGCCCGTGATGGAGCCCCGCTGACGTGGGCAGACCTGCAGCACCTCGATCCGCGCACCCCCGTGATCGTCGGTGTCGGGCAGGCGTCCGAGCGGGTCGGGGAGCCGGGATGTGCCGCCCTCTCACCCGTCGCGCTCGCTGCTGCCGCCGCGCGCACCGCGCTGCGCGATGCGCTCGCGAGTTCCGCATCTGACGCGCCTGCGCTGAACACTGACGCCGACCTCGCACGGCTCGCCGAGCGGATCGACGTCGTGGGGGTCGTGCGGCAGTTCGAGGACTGCGGATTGGAGGCGCCGACGCCACTCGGTCACGCCGACAACGTGCCCCGAGCCGTTGCGTCCCGCATCGGTGCGTCGCCGACCCGGGCGGTACTCGCCGTCGGCGGAGGGCAGTCGCCACACGACCTCGTCGTCGAGTTCGCAGCCGAGATCAACGCCGGCCGTTGCGAGTTCGCGCTGCTCGCCGGGGCTGAGGCCTTGTCGTCGGCGCGGTACTGGGCGGGGCGACCCGAGTCGGAGCGCCCCGACTGGTCGGAGACGGTCGGTGGCGACATCGAGGACCGCGGCCCCGGACTCTCCGACATGACCTCCCCTCGCCAGGCCGCGCTCGGACTCGACCATGCGCCTGCCGCCTATGCCCTCTTCGAGAACGCGCGTCGTGCTCGTCTCGGCACGTCGCGCGCCGAGTACGCCGCATCCATGGGGGAGCTGTTCGCCCCGTTCACGCAGGTCGCGGCCGGCAATTCGCACGCGGCGGCGTCGAACATGTGCACGGTGGAGGAGCTCGTCACTGTCACTGATCGCAACCGACTCATCGCCGAGCCCTACCCACGGTTCGTCGTCGCTCGCGACCAGGTCAACCAGGGTGCGGCCGTGTTGTTGACCTCGCTGGGTGTGGCTCGGGACCTGGGGTTGGACGCGGCTCGCCTCGTGTTCTGTCACGGTCACGCCTGCGTCAAGGAACGCCCCCTGGTCGAACGCACCGACCTGTCGACCTCCCGGGCCGTTGAACTCGCGGTGCAGACCGTCCTCGCCGAGGCGGGCATCACGGCCGACGACCTCGACCTGCTCGACATCTACTCGTGTTTCCCCATCGCGGTGTCCGTCGTCATCGAGGCGCTGGGCCTCGATCCGGCCGACGAGCGCGGATTCACGGTCACGGGCGGCCTGCCGTTCTTTGGTGGCCCGGGCAACGACTACGCGATGCATTCGCTGGCGGAGATGGTCGATCGGCTTCGCGCCCGCCCCGGTGCGCGTGGCCTCGTCACGGCCAATGGTGGGATCCTGTCGAGTCAGTCGATGGGAATCTGGTCGACCGCGCCTGCGCCCTGGCGTCCGGGTCGCGACCGCGAACTCGCCGCTGAGGTGTCGTCGTGGTCCTCGCCGCAGGTCACGGATAGCCCGTCCGGTGAGGCCCGGATCGCGACGTACACCGTCGTCCACGACCGCGACGGCGCTCGGCGAGGAATCGTCGTGGGTCGCACTCGGAGTGACGAGCGCTTCGTCGCGGCAGCAGCCGATGAACCCGACATGTGGGCCGTGCTCGACTCGGATCAGCCCATCGGCACCTGCGTGCACGTCAGCGACGACGGCCTCGTCCACGCCTGACACAGGCGTCCGCGGCCCCATGCCGCGAGCCCACAGCAGCCTCGCCACGATCTGCTTGTCACCCGGTCGGGATGATCGTCGTGGCGGCCGCGCTCCTGCGGCTGGGCTGGTCCGTCGTCAGTGGTGGGTCATCAGCGGCGACGCAAAGACCTCACTGACGTGCACAGGGACGAGCCGAGCCACGAGGCACCGCGGCGGAGGGTCGGAACCGGAGTCTTACGCAGGTCGTCCCAGGCACCGTTGGGCAGCGAGTAGCGGAAGACCTTGCGCCACACCGACGCGTACTGCCGGTGCAACGGCCCGGTGACGTACGGCAGCTCGTAGCGCTCGCAGATCTCCTGAACCCGGGCCGCGATCTCCGCATACCGGTTGCTCGGCAGGTCGGGGTACATGTGGTGCTCGATCTGATGCGACAGGTTGCCGGTGGCCAGGTGCAGCAACGGACTGCCTGAGATGTTGGCCGATCCGAGCATCTGCCGCAGATACCACTCGCCGCGCGACTCACCCTCGATCGACGTCTTCTCGAACGTCTCGACACCCTCCGGAAAATGGCCGCAGATGATGACGGCATTCGTCCACAGATTGCGGGTGAGGTTCGCGACGGCGTTCGCGCTCATCGTCGACCGCCACGACGGACCCGACAGCGCCGGGTGAATCACGTAATCGCGCAGCACGTGCCGCCCGATCTTGCGGGCGATGGCGACGACATCCCGGCGGAAAGCAGCCGCCTCCTCGGGGGTGCGGTCGACCTTCTCGTGCAGATAGCGCGTCAGGTCGAGGTCGTACAACGCGATCGAGTACTGGAACATCAGTGCGTTGAGCAGATTCCACACCGGCTGGCCGAGGTAAACGGGCTCCCACTCCTGATCCTCGTCGACCCGCAGAATGCCGTACCCGAGGTCGTTGTCCTGCCCGATGACGTTGGTGAACGTGTGGTGCAGCTCGTTGTGGCTGTGCTTCCACATCGCCGCCGGCGCAGCGTGGTCCCATTCCCATGAGCTCGAATGAATGCGGGGATCGCGCATCCAATCCCACTGCCCGTGCATGACGTTGTGGCCGATCTCCATGTTCTCGAGGATCTTGGCCGCCGACAGCCCGGCCGTGCCCACGACCCAAGCGACCTTGTTCTTCGAGACCAGCAGCAGCAGCCGCGACCCGGCCTCCAGTCCGCGCTGAATCCGGATCAGACGACGGATATACGCAGCATCGTCGGCGCCGCGAGACGCGACGATCTCCTCGCGCAGCGCATCCAACTCGCGCCCGAGCTCGTCGATCTGCTCGACGCTGAGATGCCCGACAGGGTCGGGTGCGCCACCAGGCTTGGGCGCCCAGTGCCGTTCACGCGTCTCCGACACCAGCCGCGACCCCGTACTCGGCCGCGCAGCGCCCGTCGCACCAGCGCCCCCCGCAGCAGCCCCCGTTGCGGGAGTCGCCTTGGTGGCAGCACTCACCGAGTCGGCGGCTCGCGTCGGCTCGGTCGCGGTGGGCGCGGTCGGGGTGGTGATCGGTCGGTCCAAGGTGCTGGTCATGAGCGGCTTTCCTCTGTGGAGCAGGTGCAGATGTGTGGCTGCGGTGGGTGTGACGCGGGGTCGGCGTCACCGGAAAATCAGGCTGGAGTCGGGCGGCGCATCAGAGGTCGATCTGACACGCGCTCGCGGGAGCGGAGATGCAGGTCTGGATGACGACGCCGTCACCCGGTGCGGCAGTGGTGAGGTCGCCGGTCCGCAGGTCGCGCACCGTGCCCTCGACGAGGGGCCGGGCGCAGCCGAAGCAGATGCCCATGCGGCATCCCGACGGCATGAGCACGCCCGCCTCTTCGCCGGAGTCGAGGATCGGCCGGTCACCGGCAGCGTCGATGGTGACGCCGGCCTGCGTGAACGTGACCTCGGCGGAGGCCCCGTCACTGACGACGGCCAGCGTCGGCCGAAATCGTTCGACGTGCAGCCGATCGGTGATGCCCGCCCGCTCCCAGTGCTCCGCGGCCGCGTCGAGCAACCCGACCGGGCCGCACAACCACGACTGCCGCGAGCGCCAATCGGGCACCAGCGCATCGAGTTCGGCCAGGTCGAGCAGGCCCTGCGTCGTGGTGTGTCGTTCGATCAACGTGATCCGCTTCTCGGCAGCAAGCGCCCGCAGATCGGCGCCGAAGACCACGCCCTCGGGGGTCGGCGCACTGTGCACGACGACGACATCGGTGAGTCCGCCGTCGTTCGGCTCCCTCAGGTGGTGGCGCAGCATCCCCATCACGGGCGTGATGCCGCTGCCGGCGGTCACGTAGAGCACCTTGGGCGGGAGTACGTCGGGGAGGGTGAAATCGCCGCCGGCCTGGTCGAGCAACAGCAGGTCCCCGGGCTGTGCCACCTGCGAGAGGTGGGTGCTGATCAGCCCGCCGTCGATGCGTTTGACGGTGATCGCGATGGTGCCGCGTGTCTCGGGGCCGTGGGTCAGCGAGTAGGCGCGCCAGTGCCGGACGCCGTCGACGTCGACACCTATGCGGACGTACTGGCCGGGAGTGTGTCCGCGCCAACCGCGGCCAGGGCGGATGACCAGCGTCGTCGCGTCCGCGGTCTCGGGGATGCGCTCGACGATGCGGCCGTGCAGATCGGCGCCGAGGGTGAGCGGGGCGATCATCCCGAGGTAGTCGCTCGGGACCAGGGGAGTGGTGACAGCCTGGGCCACCCGCCGCAACCCTGCCCCGAGGCGTGCCAATCTCCCCGTGCCAGAACGGCGTTCGGGTGAGAGAAGTGCGGGCAGAGCAGCAGCCATGACATCAACGATGATGGTTCGGCGGGGATAAGTGCTTGGCCCTAGCGCGTGAATCTCGTTGTACGTATTGTTCGACCAGAACAGCAGTGCCGGGCATGCGAGCGATCGAACGAGGAGGAGCGCGATGGTAGAGATCCCGGTCGCGGACTTGTCGACCCGTTTCGATTTGTCTCCCACTCTGATCGAGCGGATGCGGGCCGAGCTGACCGTGCTCGCCGACGAGGCGGTTCAGGCGATCATCGTCGAGGTACCTGCCTACGCCGAGTTGAGCGCACCCTCCACTGGGCTCCTGCGCAAGGCGGTGTCGCTCGCGCTGGGCGCGTTCCTCACCCTGGCGGCAGAACAGTCGGACGCGTCGTTGCCGATCGTGCCGAGCACGTCGGGGGCCTACGACCTGGGGCAGGGCGAGGCGCGCAGTGGCCGGAGTCTGGATGCCCTGCTCGCCGCGTACCGCATCGGTGCCCGCGTGAGTTGGCGCCGGTTGTCGCGCACGGCGGCACAGGAGGGGATGCCGGCGGGCGCGGTCGGGGCGTTCGCCGAGCTGGTGTTCGCCTACATCGACGCCCTGTCGGCGGCGAGCGTGGCCGGGCACTCCGACGAGATCGCCAAGACGGGCCGTGCGCGGGAGCGCTACCTCGAACAGCTGGTGCGCTTGTTGCTCGACGGCGCCGACGAGAGTGACCTCGACCTCGCGGCCGAGCGTGCGGCCTGGACGCCGCCGACCACCCTGACGGCCGCGTTGCTGCCCCCGGGCAGTGCGCCGCACCTTCGGCACCTGCTGGGTCCGTCGACCCTCACCGTGAGCGGCGACGTCGCGGGTCTCGGCGAGCAGACGTCGGTGTTGCTCGT
>DAMDJY010000098.1:0-13138 GCA_032100225.1 Mobilicoccus sp. | reverse complement strand
CTCGCCAACGCCCGCGGCCCAGCCGGTGGCGACGCCGCCCTCGGTGGTGCGGCCTACGCCGACCTGTCCGAGGTAGAGCAGCGGCTGGCCCGGATGCTGTTCTTCTCGCTGTGGCCTGATGGTGGCGGGTTCGCCTCGTACGACGAGGGCTTGGCGGCGCTCGCCGACGCGGGCCCGCTGCGGGGCGAGCTGCGGCAAGTCGTGGACCTCTCGTTCGACGCCGCCCGCCGCGTCGTCGTATCCCTCGACGGGCCCCTCGCGGTGACGGGGCTGCACGTGCACGGTCGGTATTCGCGCGAGGAGGTGTTGGCCGCCCTCGACCACGCGTCGATGGCCCGCAAGCCCAGCCACTTCCGGGAAGGCGTGCTGCACACGAACGTCGCCGGGCAGCCCGTGGACGCCTTCTTCGTCACGCTCAAGAAGTCCGAGGCCGACTACTCCCCGTCCACCCTCTACCGCGACTACCCGCTGAGCCCGACGCTGTTCCACTGGGAGTCCCAGTCCACGACCAGCACGGATTCCCCCACCGGGCGCCGCTACCGCTACGGCACCAGCACGATCCTGCTGTTCGTACGGCAGACGCGCACCGGCGACTTCGGCACGGAGCCCTACGTCTTCCTCGGCCCCGCCACCTACGTCAGCCACACCGGCGAACGCCCCATGGCGATCACCTGGCGTCTCGCCACGCCCATGCCGGGCGACCTCTACGCCGACGCCGCCGTGGCGCTCTGACGCAGTCCGGCTGCCTCGGCCGTCGCTGGCTGTCTCTCTGGCCTACAACGATTCGCTCATTCCCCGCCCCGCGCTTGCGGCGTGTCTCCCCTCGTTGCGCGCCGTCGTAGGCACCCACAGACCCGGCCTCGTGCATCGCTGTATGACCGAGGGCCACGAGTCGCCCCGTCAGATCACGAAGCATCCACGTCACACCTGCGGACGAGCAGGCACCGGGCGCACGGGTGCTGACTCCCGCGTGTCGAATCGCGTGCTGGCGAGCCGCCGTTCGGCCACGGTGATGAGGTCGAGGAGATCGTCGGCGACAAAGGCACGCGCACCCCGACCGATCGAGCGAGTGGAGAGTATGTCAGCGGCCGCGAGCTCGTCGAGTGCGGTGGAGGCTGCCTTGAGGCTGACGTCGAAGAGCGCGGCTGTGGTCTTGGCGGTCAGCACGGGCGCGGACGCGAGCACATCCAGAATGTGAGCCGTCGTGGAGTCAGATCGAAGAGCCCGTCGGCGCCCCTGGGCGTCTCGGTGTTCGACAAGGCGCTGCTCCCAGTCCGTGCGCACCTCGTGAATCTCCTCGACGATGCGTCGCGACTGAGTGACGGCGTCGTCCGCAGCCTCGACGAAAACGCTGATCCATGCGCGCATCGCGGCGTCCTCGGTTCGCCCGGCATCGGCACTGTCGAACCGATAGTCGGTCAAGCCGCGGACATACTCACCTTTGCGTGTGGCCAGGACGAGACTGATGGGGAGCACCGCGGTGGTCGTGAGCCCACGACGCGTGAGGACGGTGTGGATGAGGGCGCGGCCGACTCGTCCGTTGCCGTCGCTGAAGGGGTGGATCGTCTCGAATTGGGCGTGAACGATCGCCGCCTGAATCAGGGGCGAGTCTGCGGCTCCCGACGTGTAGTCCAGGAGGTCTGCGACCAGGGCGGGAACGTGTTCGGGGGCGGGAGGGACGAAGTCGGCGTCGAGGGGGTGATGGTCGGCGCCGCCGATCCAGTTCTGGCGAGTGTGGATCCCGTGCAGGCGCGGCTCGTCGGCGAGAAGGGCGGCATGCAGCCCCTCCAGGTCGGCCACCGTGATGCTGTCGGCTTCGGCAAGGCGACCTGCGGCTTCCTGCACGACGGTCAGGTTGTTGGCCACGAGCCTCGCCTGCGCGCTGAGCCCGTGTACCTGCTCGGTCGTGCTCAATTCGGCGAGCGCCACCTGCTTGGCGGAAGGGGCGACGCCCTCGATGCGGGAGGACGCGATGGCTTCGGACCGGAGGAGGAATCGCGCCACCGACGACAGCGCGTCGGCGCCAGGGCCATCGAGCGTGCGGATGCGACGCTCCACCTGCGCCACACGGCGCGCCATCCCCCCATCGATGATCCGCGGACGGCCCACCAGCAGGTCCGGCTCGTACCAGTGGTACTCGCCTGACCGCCGTTCCCTGCGCGGGACGCCGGTGACGGCGGACTCCCAGAACGCGGGGTGCCACTGACCCATCGGCGTTTTCCTTCCATCAGGCCGTCCTTTGTTGAACTTTAATGCATTAAAGGTTCGCAGAACCTCGGGTGGGGAAGGTTCAGCCGCGAAGCGGGAGGCGAGGAGGTCGTCGGCGACAGGGGCGTGTGCGCCGCGTTCGATGGGGCGAGTGGGGCAGGCGCCACTCACGTTCCCTTCTTCACATCGTGCTTGTGCCGGGCCTCAAGGCCCTGATGGCGGATTGAGGGCGTCAGGGGGAGGGTCTTTCCGGGGACCTGTGGCGCTGAACGTGTCAGTGCCGGATCTCACCGCCCGAGCAGTACGTCCATGACAGCGGGGGCGTGGTAGCGGCGGGCGTAAGCGCGGTTGTCGACGGGGGCGAGGACGTCGATCTCGGTGAGGGATTCGACGAGTCTTCTGGCGCCGGTGTCTCTGATGTCGAGAGCGTGGGCTGCGTCGCGAACGGTGAAGGTGGGCGAGGAGATGGCGAGGTCGACCAGGGCGTGGGCGTTCGCGGTGCGGATGCGTGAGGCGTCGATGCGGGCCTTGAGTTCGGTACGGACCTCGGTGAGGGCGAGCATCCGCTTCTCGGTCTGCTGAGCGGAGTGGGTGAGGCCATCGGCGAAGAATCCCACCCAGGTGGACCAGTCCCCGTGAGTCGAGACGTCGAGAAGCGCGTCGTCATACTGCTGCCGTCGAGCTTCGAACCACGGCGACACGGTGAGGGTGGGCTCCTGGATGACCCCCCACCGGCGGAGGTTCAGGACGATGAGGAGCCTCCCGATCCGGCCGTTCCCATCGTGGAACGGGTGGAGGGCCTCGAACGTGTAATGGACCATCGCCGCGCCGACCACGGGGTCGATGTTGCTGCGCCGACCGCGATTCATCCAGTCGAGGAGTTCCGCCAGGCGCGTGTGCAATTCAGGGCCGGGTGGCGGCGGGACGAACCGTGCGGCCTTGACCGGAAGCTCTCCGGGGTCGGCGTCGTCCCGGCGTCCGATGACGACCTGAATCGGGCGCAGCCCCGAGTACTCACGTTCACTGGCGGTCCCGCGCATCAACTCCGCCTGGAGCTGAGCGAGGGTGGTGGGTGACCACGGCCGACCCTCTTCCTCCCAGGCGAAGGCGGTCTCAGCGACGTGGAGGTAGTTGAGGACCTCACGCATCGAGGCGCTGTGAGGCTCGTCGAGTTCTTCGGCGGCAGCGCCGAGCACGCGATCGAGGGGTTCGTACGTGCCTTCCAGGGCTGCCGTTGACTGTGCTTCAAGCCGTAGGGCGGAATGGCGGAAGAGCCGAGGGTTGGGGAGGCGGGCGGCCGTCGCGTCGAGTCCCGCGAGCGCAGCGCGGGCGTCGGCGACTCGGCGGTACGCGTCACCGTCCAGGTCGGGTGCGTGCTCCGGAAGAGTGTCGGGCAGGAAGGCGTAGTGCTCCCAGGCTTTTCCGCGCGAGGTGCCGCTGATCGCGACCAGGCGACCCACAGGGCTTTCCCGGATCAGTTGGACGTCCACAACCTCACACTACGCGGGGTTCTGTGTCGTTCTGGCGAGGGCATCCCCACAGTTGCGGAAGAAGTTGCGTCAGTTGAGGGCTAGTTGGGGATGCTGCGCCTCGTCATGTCAGGCCGCCGTGCTGCTGCTGATCCGCGTCGACGTGCGGTCGTAAAGGCATAGGTGTTGAGGGCGGCGGGGCGGGCGCTCGCCAGGTGTAGGTCGTGCGGCCATGGCCTCACTTGTTGATGTAAGTGAGGCCATGGGGTCGCCATCCCCTCGGTAATGCGGGGTTTCAGGTGAGCCGCGTCAGAGGCCACGATGGAGTGGAGTCTCGTGTTCCGATCCGGTTCCCTCGCCCGAGGTCGGCTGCTCAGCTCCACCCCGTCGCGATCCACAGCCGTGCCCAGGGGCGTGCCCCGTCCACAGCCGACCGAAGGCATCCCCTGCCGCCGGCCCTGTGCTTTTACGGTCCGAGTATGTACTCCGATCACACCTCCTACGGTCCCTACTCCACCGATTCGTACGCCCGCAGCCACTGCTGGTACGACCGGTTGGACGACGATCCGCCGCACGACCGTCCCGATCCGGTCGCCGACCTGCGCCGCTCGGCGCTGCCCCCGGCCGAGGCGCAGGGCCTGTCCTCGGTCCTGGCCCTGGGGAGGGCGCACTCCACGAGCAGCCTTCTCGTGTGGGGGCCCGCCCTTATCCGATCCGTACTCTGCGGCGACGACCCGCGCCACCGGAACCGCTCCCTCGAAGAACGCCGGGCGATGGTGTCGGTGCTGCGGCGCCTCGTGATCCTCACCCACGCGCAGCTCGACCTCGACCCGGACTGGCGGGCCGAGACGCTGGAGGCGATCTCCCGCTGCCGCGAGTCGTTCTACGCATCGGCCCGCACGGATGCCCAGATCCGCCGGTCGCGGCGCGCGGAGGAGATCGGCTCGCTCGCGGGAGGACGCGCCGTCGAGGGGCTCGACACGTCCGCACTTCCCGAGGAGTCACTGCAGCTCGAGGATGTCCGCTGCGACATTCGTGACCGCGTCCAACGGGTCGGGGAGCTGCTCGATCGAGCGATGACCGGTGTCCGGGCTTCCGACGCGACTCGCTCGGAGGTCCTCACCGTCGCGCGGCGCCTCCTGACGCGCGTGGCCACCCGGAGTCCTGCGACGTTCACCCGCCAGTCCCGCGACGAGAACATCGCGAGTGCGCTGGTCATGGCCGCTGCCGAGTACAACGGCATCGACGGTTGCCGTGAGGCGGTGGCGGCGGCGTCGAACGTCCCTGTCGGGTCGATGACAAGTCGCCGCACGACCCTGCTCGAGTTGGCGAACGCGAGGCCCCGGATTCGGCCCTCCGCCATCCCCTCCGGCCTCGAATGCGCGTGGCTGAGCTACCGCAACGTCTTCACCGACCCCACGCTGCAGACCGCCGACACTCGCAGGCTCATCGTCGAAACGTACCGTCTCGTCAGCCGTGGCGACCCCGACGACGAGGCACGCGACCAGTGGGCGAACGATAAGGGGGACGCTGAGCTCGACGACACCCCGTACGAGCACATGGAGCACGGTGAGATGGCGGCCGCCGCGACCCGATCCCGACTCCGCCTCATCGGCGACGACGGCTGAACGTCGGTTCCGCGCCCACGTCGGCCCTGCCCCTGCCACCATGTCCCCATGCAGGACGACTTTCAACGCTACTGATATTAGGATTCCAACGCTACCTTGAGCAGCTGCCGACAGCTGTCGACCGGAGAACGGCCACCTTGCGGACCGGCGTGGGAGCCGGTGTCAGGCAGACGTGCCCCCTCACCGCAGATACCTCAGATACCGCTCGGGCCCGTCGAGAAAACGGCGGTAGTGGTCGATGAGTTCGAGGTCCCCCCAGGCGGTTTCGCGGTAGCCCCAATCGCCGAGTTCGAGGATGCGGGCGCCGGGGAGGGAGGCGAGGACGGGGGAGTGGGTGGAGAGCACGACCTGGGATCGTCCATCGGCGGTGATGGCGATGAGGTGGGACAGCAGGCCGAGCTGCGCGGAGAACGACAGGGCGGACTCCGGCTCGTCGAGGACGAAGAACCCGGGCCCGTCGAACCGGGAACTCTCCACTAGGGCACGAAACGACTCGCCGTGGCTGAGGTGGTGGAACACCGGGTCGCGCGTGTAGGCGTTGCCCGGGTTCTCCGCGAGATACGTGAAGAACGAGTGCATCGTCTCGGCGCGCAGGAAGAACCCCCACTTGGCGGCCCCGGCGCTCCGTACACACCGTAGGTGCCGGTGCAACCCCGACTCGCTCTCGAACGTGCGGTTCTGCGCGCCGGTCGACCCGCCCTCGAGGTTGAGCCCGAACGCGCCCGCCATGGCCTCGACCAGGGTGGACTTACCCGACCCGTTCTCACCCACGAGCACCGTGAGCGGCCCCGGAGAGAACCCCTCGGACACGAACTGCGCCACCGCGGGCACCGTCAGCGGCCACTCGTCGGTGTCCGGTGGGTCCGCGGGATGCACCTCGAACCGGCGCACCGGCAACTGCGAGAACTCGTCCACGAGAACTCCCTTCTCCACGTGCCCCGCAGCGTAGAAGCCCCCACCGACACCCCTTCACGCTCGCACCTGCTCGACCTGTTCGGCGTGACCGGACGGGGGGACGGCCGCGAGGTCGGGCGGGTGGTCCTCGATCGGGTCGACGGCGTCCGCGTCGAGCGCGTCCTCGCTCCCCATGACCTCGACCAGCCGCGCGCGACGGACCCGCACCGCCTGCTCACGCGCCGGGCCACCCACGGCGTCGAGGGCGAACTGGGCGAGGGCCTCGGCTCCGGCGAACGGCGACCGGGGTGCGGCGACGAGTTCGAAGTATTCGTCCAGGAGGTCGTCCACCACCTCCAGGGTCTCCTCCACGACAGACGCCGGCGTGCCCGACACCTCGGCGGCGGCTCGCACCATGGCCGACAGGACCTCGGGCACGCGCCGCATGTACGCCGCGTCCGCGTGGATCTTGCGCGGCACGAGGTCGAGCAGCATCGCCTCCACGCGGATGGGCGACCACCGGAACGGGTCGGGGTGCCCGAGAAACCCCGTCAACCATGCGAGTGTGTCGAGCAGGTCGACCTCGTCGCTCCCGCCCTCTAGCGACAACCCGGACTCGGCGTAGGCCCGCGTCCCGAGGATCGTGCGGACCGCCTGCGACCGATCCGCCTCGAACCGCTCCTCGTCGAACTGCGGTGCCCCGCCCTCCGGCATCGTCCTCAGCACGGTCTTCGCGAACGGGCGCAACGCCGGCCACGTCTCGGTCTCGGCGGGCGGCACCATCATCTCGCCGAGCTGTACGGAGTCCTCGACGATCACCCGGGCGTCGGCGAGGGACAACGGTTCCACCCGTGCGTCGGGGGTCGCCGCGCGCAGCTGCTCGATCGTGTCGACGGCGCCGCCCGCACCGAAGAAGGCGTCCGCCACGGCGCCGACGTTGGCGTCGACGAACGCGACGAACAGACGCGGCGCTCTCGCGTCGAACTCGAGCAGGACGAGGTCGTCGTCGTGCGGCGGCGGCGAGAACCGCCACGCCTGCGTGACCGCGAGGGTGGGCAGGTCCTGGACCGCCGCCGGCAGGGGGTGGTGCCGTTCCGACGTGGCCCTCCGGAAGCGCTGCCGCTGCAACTCGTCCGTCGTGAATGCGGCCGCCACGTGCAGGAATGCCGTGGTCTCGGCCACGGGTGTCCCGATCAGAGACTCGACCACCTCGTCCCACGACACCTCGGGCGGAGGGCCGAGGGGGCGAGGAGTCGACACCTCGATCATCGCTCCGACGGCTTGGAGCATCCCGATCCCGTCCGGCGACCGCAGCGCCGACCGCAGCATCTGAAAGAGCGGCTGGTCCTCGAGCCCGTCCAGGTGCCGACGGGGCGCGGCACCCCGCCGGGTCGCCTCGCGGCGCGGCTTGCGGCGGCGCTTCTTGGGCATGTTGACCCCCAGACCGGGCGACGACGTCACAGGTCCGCCCACGGTAGACCGTCGTCGGGTCTTTCCATGCGCGGCCGGGGGCAGGGGATGACCGGTGGCATCGGCGGGGCCGAGGGAATCGGTCGTACACCCCTACGTGAGGGAGGAAGGTCGACGATGACGCGGCGACGGGGGGGCTGTGGATCCCGGAGGTGCACGCAAGGCCGCGCCGCACCCCAGTCGATCTACAGTGGTGGCGACTGTCATCGACGACCGGGAGAACCTCCATGACCGACCGCCTCACCTCCGTCATCATTGCGGGTGCCCGCACGCCCATCGGCCGACTCCTCGGCTCCCTCGCCTCGTTCTCGGGATCCGACCTCGGCGGGCTCGCCATCAAGGGGGCGCTGGACAAGGCCAAGGTCAGCCCCGAGCAGGTCGAGTACGTCATCATGGGCCAGGTCCTCACCGCGGGCGCCGGGCAGATGCCCGCCCGCCAGGCCGCGGCCAAGGCCGGAATCCCCATGACCGTGCCGTCGCTCACCATCAACAAGGTGTGCCTCTCGGGCACCGACGCCATCGCTCTGGCCGACCAGCTCATCCGCGCGGGCGAGTTCGACGTCGTCGTCGCCGGCGGTCAGGAGTCGATGAGCCAGGCCCCGCACCTGCTCACCGGCAGCCGCAACGGATTCAAGTACGGCGATGTCACGATGAAGGACCACATGGCCCACGACGGCCTCTGGGACATCTTCACCGACCAGGGCATGGGCAACCTCACCGAGAGCGCCGACCAGGGCGATCAGGCCGTCAGTCGCGAAGACCAGGACGCCTTCTCCGCCCGCAGCCACCAGCTCGCCGCAGCCGCGTGGGACAAAGGCCTCCTCGCGGACGAGGTCGTCCCCGTCGAGATCCCGCAGCGCAAGGGCGACCCCATCGTCTTCAACAGCGACGAGGGCATCCGCCCCGACACCACCGCGGAGGGCCTGGCCAAGCTGCGCCCCGCGTTCAGCAAGGACGGCACGATCACCGCGGGCTCCAGCTCGCAGATCAGCGACGGTGCGTGCGCCGTGGTCGTCATGAGCAAGACCAAGGCGCAGGCGCTGGGCCTGGAGTGGATCGCCGAGATCGGCGCCCACGGCGTCGTCGCCGGCCCCGACTCCACGCTGCAGATGCAGCCGGCCAACGCCATCGCCAAGGCCTGCGAGAAGGAGGACATCGCCCCCACCGACCTCGACCTCGTCGAGATCAACGAGGCCTTCGCCGCAGTCGGTATTGCCGCCACGCGCGCGCTCGGCATCGACGCCGACAAGGTCAACGTCAACGGCGGCGCCCTCGCCATGGGCCACCCGATCGGCATGTCCGGCGCGCGGATCGTCCTGCACCTCGCGCTGGAGTTGAAGCGTCGCGGCGGCGGCGTCGGCGCCGTCGGGCTGTGCGGTGGCGGCGGACAGGGTGACGCACTCGTCATCCGCGTCCCCCAGCAGTGACGCACCAGGAGTGACACCATCGGGTGGGTGCGGCCCTGCGTCGCACCCACCCGACATCCATATCGACGCGAAGAGGTAGATGCCCGATGGCCCGTCAGGTCGACGTCCCCGCACTGGTCGAGAGCGCCCGCTCCGGATCGCCGAGGGCGGTCGCGCGGTTGATCTCTCTCGTCGAGGACGGCCACCCCGCGCTGCGGGACATCATGGCGGCCCTCGCACCGCACACGGGCCACGCGCACATCATCGGCATCACCGGCAGTCCGGGCGTCGGCAAGTCGACGTCCACGAACGCGCTGGTCACGGCGCTGCGCAAGCAGGGCAAGCGCATCGGCGTGGTCGCCGTCGACCCCAGCTCGCCGTTCTCCGGCGGTGCGCTCCTCGGGGACCGGGTCCGCATGCAGGACCATGCCCTCGACCCCGAGGTCTACATCCGCTCCCTCGCCAGCCGCGGCCACCTCGGCGGCCTCTCCTCGGCGACGCCCCAGGCCATGCGGGTGCTCGACGCTGCCGGGTGCGACGTCATCCTCGTCGAGACCGTCGGCGTGGGGCAGAGCGAGGTCGAGATCGTCGGGATGGCCGACACCACGCTCGTGCTCCTCGCCCCGGGAATGGGTGACGGCATCCAGGCCGCTAAGGCGGGCATCCTCGAGATCGGCGACGTGTTCGTCGTCAACAAGGCCGACCGTGACGGCGCCGACGCGACCGTCCGCGACATTCGCCACATGATCAGCCTCGGTGACCGCACCGAGCCCAACCTGTGGCGCCCGCCGGTTCTCAAGACCATGGCCGACCGCATGAGCGGCATCGACGAGGTCATCGAAGGCATCGAGAAGCACATGGCCTGGATGACCGAACACGGTGAGCTCGAGCGTCGCCGTACCGCGCGCGCCGCCGACGAGATCGAGGCCATCGTCCTGGCCGAACTCCGCAAGCGGATGGGCGACCTTCGCGGCGGCCACGGCATCGACGACCTCGCAGCCTCCGTCGCGGCAGGCAACAACGACCCCTACCGCGCCGCCGACGAGATCCTCGAAGCGCTCACCTGATCCACCCTCGACGAGGCCGAGACAGCATCACGCTGACTCGGCCTCGTCGCGTGCTCTGCACCTCGGCGATGTGGCTGCTACTCAGAGCACCGCGGCGGCAACAGCGCCCCACGAGTCAGCCCCGTAGCGATGCGCGACGGCGCGGCCTTGGGCCGTGCTGCCTCGGGCGCCGTGAGCGACGACAGAAAGTCACGCCCGTCTCCTGCGCCATCACCCTGACCTGGCCTGGCGGGATCGGGCCAGAAGTTCTGGTCGTCATTCAGCGGGGTGATGCTCGCGCTGCTGCGTGACGAGAGGAAGGCGGCCGTGGGATCGTTCTGGTCACCACGGGATTCGAGGATGCAGGGGAGGCTGTTCATGCGGGTCGTGAAGGTCGTCCTCGGAATCGTGCTCGTGCTGCTTCTCCTGCGCGGCTGTGGTGCGCTTCTCTCGGGCTCGTCGGAGTCCGACGATCACGCTGCGGGGCCTTCCGCGACATCCCCGGTCGAGCCGGCTCCGAGCACGGCCCCCGCGACGAGCCCCACGACGGAGACGGCGCCAAGTACGGCAACCCAGGCCCCGGCATCCCCGACGTCTGCACCACCTCACACGCCGCGCCCGACGCCCACGGCTTCACGCTCCACCGTCGCGAGCGGCTCGGCGGCGCAGGGGGTGCTTGCCCTTCCGGTCGTCGGGGTGAGTGACGGCGACACGATCAAGGTCCTGGTGGATGGACGGACCGAGCGGGTACGCCTCATCGGTATCGACACCCCCGAACTGTCCTCGGGTGGCTGCTACGCCCAGCAGGCGACGAGCAAGATGCAGTCGCTCGTGCAGAGCCGGTCCGTGGTGTTGACCGCTGATCCCGGCCAGGACGACCGCGACCGGTACGGCCGGCTGGTTCGACACGTGTCGCTGGAGGACGGCCGCCTGGTGGCGGGGTTGCTGATCGAGGGCGGGTTCGGCCGCGAATACACCTACGACGGCGAGTACGAGCACCAGAGCGACTACCGCGCCAAGGAATCCCGCGCTCGTCAGGCCCGCACAGGTCTGTGGGGAGTGTGCCCGGCAGGGGAGAGCGGTCGTCCGGGAGACTCCGAGGTCAGGGCCGCGCCGAAACCGTCTGCCTCAGCCCCGCCGCGCAGCGATGCTGCTGCGAGCGGGTCGTGTGACATCAAGGGCAACATCAGCGCGAAGGGCGAAAAGATCTACCACGTGCCTGGCGGCCGCTCCTACGCGGCGACGCGCATCAGCCCGGACAAGGGCGAGCGCATGTTCTGCAGCGAGATCGAGGCCGAAGCCGCCGGGTGGCGCACCGCCCGCGGGTAACCCGCGTCGGCGGCGCGGAGGGTGCGCCGCTGGTCATGGGCCTCGCGTCACAGGACGAGAACCGAGACCCAGGCGAACAGCAGCATCCCGATGTTGCAGTGCAGGAAGGTCGGGATGACGGTGTCGCGAACGTGGTCGTGCCGACCGTCGGCGTCAAGGCCTGCAGTGACGCCGAGTGAGATCGTCGACGCTGGTGAGCCCGCATCGCCGAGTGCCGCAGCCGCACCGAGTAGCGGCATCACGGCCAGGGGTTCGAAACCGAGCAGCGCGGCCAACGGTACGTAGATGGGGGGCGAGGATCGGTACACTCGCGGTGGAATCGCCGAAGCCGGTCGGGATCAGCAGATAGGTCCAGCACTCTTGCAGGGGTGCGCCGTCGGGCGGGGGAGGGGTTCAATCGTCGGGATCGTCGAGCGACGAGAAGACGAGTACACGGTTGACCAGCGGTAAACGGCCAGGTCAGCGATTGACATACCAGCTCGACTCCATCTGCCCGTCCTTCTTATCGCTCTTCGCTCGCGGAGATCTGTGTCAGGCCTTGACGGCGATGACCGGAACGCGGCACTCGAGAAGGATCTTCTGCGCCTGGCTGCCGAGGAAGAGTTTGCCGACGGGAGTGCGGGAACGAACTCCGATGACAGCCACGCTGACGTCGCCCTCGTTGGCAAGGTCGACGAACTCGCCGACGAGGTCCTTGGCGCGGTGGTCCGAGTGGACGTGGCGCAGCGTGACTCCCTGTTCTTCGCGCGCATGCTCGGCCTCGTCGGTGGGGGCCATGTGAAAGACGATCAGGTCTTCAGAGCGGCGCGTGGCCTCCTGGATCGCGAACTCGCGGGCGGCAGTGCCCTCCGCAGACGTGGTGGAGGCGAGAAGAACGGTCATCGCGGCATCTTTCTCTGGGCTACGGGGGGTGCCAGGACGAGGGGCTTGCGCATAGGAGAGGCAAGAGGGTCGGCCGGACGGCGACGTGATGCGTGTCTCATATATTACAGTGACGCCACCTTCGCCACGAGGTCGGACGTTCGTCGAACTGCTTGGGCCGGCAAGGGAACTGTCGACGCAACGAAGCGAGAGAGAGGCCTGGGCGTGCATACCCCGCACCACGACATCGGATCGGAAGAGACCGTCGAACGGCCTGATTCCGACATGGTGGCTAGTGACGGCGCCACCGTCGCGCCAAGCCCGTCGACGCCTCGCCGTCGTTACCCGGCACTGATGGCCGGTTACGCCGCCTTCGCGGCCGTGGTCATCGGTGCGGCGTCGTTCTTCTCGGTCCAGTCGGCCTCGGGTGGCAGTGACATTCGCGCCAACCTCACCCTGATCGCCCCGGCCGGTCCGGGTGGCGGATGGGACACGTTTCAGCGCGAACAGCAGCAGGCCATGCGGGCCAACCAGTTCGTCAACAACGTGCAGGTCGTCAACATCCCCGGAGCCGCGGGCACGATCGCGCTGGGCAAGTTGTCGACCATGTCCGGGCAGGCCAACAAGATCATGGTGTCGGGGACGGGCCTGGTTGCCGGTGTGGCGCAACTCAGCTCGCCGGTCGACCACAGCGACGTGACGCCGATCGCGCGGGTCGTCGAGGAATACGACGTGGTCGTCGTCAAGGGCGACTCCCCGTACAAGACGATGGAGGGACTGCTGCACGTTCGGGTGACAGGTTGGGTCACGCAGCCTGAGTGGCTGGC
>DAMDJY010000097.1:0-13212 GCA_032100225.1 Mobilicoccus sp. | reverse complement strand
GCGCCCCTGCGCGGCAGCACCCCGCTGCCGGTCGCTCCCGCCGCGGTGGCCCGGATGAGCGCGAGCTTGGATCGAGCCGGCATGCGCGCCCACTGCTGGGCGAGGGCGGACAGCAGTCGTGGTGTGCCAGAACGAGGGTCGAAGACGGCCTGCTGCGCCGAGGCAGGCAACCGCCCGAAGGCGTCGAACAGCTCCACTGTGTCGTCGGGGCGCAGTTCGAGCAGTGCGCCGAGTGCGAGCGGACGAGGAGAGGACGCCCCCGGGGTGGTGGGCAGGGCGGGTGCCGAGCTCAGCAGCCTCGCTACCGTGCCTGCCATATCGTCTGCGCCCGCCAGTGCTGCGAACGCGCTGTATCCGGTGATGGGGTTGAGTTCGCTTCCGGCCGAACCGAATCGGAGCAGGGTGACGCCACCCGACGGGGAGCCGGCATCGGCGTCGTTCCCGACCGGCGGCGGCAGCATCGGGATCCGCACCTCCTCGACGTCTCCGGCGTCACGCCACGGCGCGACGTCGACGCCCTGAAGCGCCAGGCGCACTGACAGTCGCTCGGCGAGTTCGGGCACCTCGATCGCGGGATCGCCTGCGAGGCAGGTCTCTTCGGCGAGGATCCGGCCATCGGGCAGGGGGATGACGTAGCAGAAGCTCGCGCGACGATGCCCCCATGAGTCCGCGCCGTCGAAGGGGCGCCAGTCCATGAGGATCGCGTCGGCATCCCCGAGGAGTTGCCGGCCGAGGTCGGCGGGGAGGCGCACGCCGTAGGCCGTCTGCATCGGGCGGGAGTGGCGGATCAGATCGTGTCGTGCGCCGCGGCAGTCGACGACGACATCGGCCAGGTTCGGTAGATCGTCCTCGGAGACCGAGTCGGTGACGACCTCGGCCTCGTTCAACGGCAGGGCGTCGTGGAGGGCTGCATTGTCGAGGACGACATACCGTCCCGGCAGGACGTGATCACCGCGTGCGACGAGCAGGGTGCGCGTGCTCTCGGCGCCGATCACCGTGTCCGGCAGCCAGAACGGGAGCTGGTCGGCCCAGCCGCCGTACGTCGGCTCCCACACGCGGTCAGGCGCTGGATCGACGGCCAGCACCCGAGCGCCGTTGCGCGTCAACCGATGTGCCAGGGCTCGGCCTGCCGGTCCGAGACCGACGACCGCGACCTCGGGGCGGGTCATGCCTTTACTCCGCGAGCGGGATTCGGGACGCGGACCAGTCCTCCGACCGAGGTCGCGGCCTTGCGCCAGGTGGGGAGGCGGACGCGCTCGGTGAACACGTCGTAGTCGCGTTCTTCGATGAGGTCGAGGATCTGGGAGTACAGGGTGTGCGCCGTGCCCACGCAGCGTGCGGAGGCACCCGGCAGGTACTGCAGTCCCGTCCAGGCCTCGCGGTACAGCTCGCGGTTGCGCTCGATCTCGAACGTCATCATCGCGCGCCAGGCGTCGTCGGCGACTCGGCGCGTCGGATCGGCCCTGAACCGGCGTAGATCCTCCTGAGGCAGATACACGCGACCGCGGTCGAGGTCTTCGTCGACGTCGCGCAGAAAGTTGGTCAGCTGAAACGCGAACCCCAGGGCCCGGGCCGGTTCGACAGCGAGCGGCGAGGTGGGCCGCAGCACGGGCAGCATCATCTCGCCGATGACGGCCGCGGAGCCCTCCATGTAGCCGAGGAGGTCCTCCCACGTCTCGTACCGCTCCACCTCGAGGTCCATCGCCATGGCGTCGAAGAACCGGTCGAAGCACTCCATCGGAATGCCGCTCTGCTGCACCGATGTTGCGACCGCGGCCAGAACAGGATCGGCCGTCTGCGGGTGCTCGGCGGCGTCGACGAACCGTGCGCGAAAGTCCTCCAGTGCTGCGCGGGTGGCGGGAACGCGGTCGGCGTCACTCGTGGCAGCGGGCGCATCGACGATGTCGTCGGCCATCCGGCACAGGGCGTACACGGCGTACACGTGGCGCCGTTGCGCGCGGGGGAGGAGTGCGGCACCCCAGAAGTACGTGGTGCCGAATCGCCAGGTGAGTCGGGCGCATTCGCGGTATCCCGCTCTCAGCCGGTCGTCCTGCGGTGACGTCGAGAGCATCGTCATCGCGACCCCAACCAGTCACGCACCCGCCCGGCGGCGAGCTTGCCGCTGATGAGCACCATCGGCACCCCGACGCCCGGAACTGTCGACGACCCGGCGAAGAACAGCCCGGGCACGCGGCGATCGCGGTTGGCGGGGCGGAACGGGCCGGTCTGCCGGAACAGGTGAGCCAGGGCGAACGGGGTTCCCGCGGCCATACCGAGTTGCTGCCACTCGACGGGAGTCATCAACCGCTCGGTGACGATGTCGTGGGGATAATCGTTGGCCACGAGGAAGTCGTAGAGACGCTCCCGCAGGGGCTCACGCTCGGCGGCCCAGTCGACCGATCCGTCGAGATTGGGCACCGGTTCGAGCACGTACAAGGTGTGCCCGCCCTCGGCCGCCAGCTGGGGCTCGCCGACGGAGGAGATGGTGACGAGGCGCGCCGGGTCGCTCATGAGGCGGCCGGCGGCGAGGTCGTCGAAGCAGCCTTCCCACGCCTCCCCGAAGTGGATGTTGTGGTGCGCCGCCCCGTCAGGCAGCGCGCCGCGAACGCCGACGTGCCACACCGCGGCGGACGGTGAGTAGACCGGTTTGCGCAGCGTGCGGGGCTTCGCGAGGTCGGGCAGTAGCCACTCGTAGGCAGTCGGCAGGTCGATCGTGCAGACGACCGCGTCGGCCGCGACGGTGCCCTGCTCGGTTGAGACTCCGACGACGCGACCGTCACTGCGGCGCACGAGCCCGGTGACGGTGGTGTCGTACGAGATCGTCGCGTACTGCTCGACGACGGCAGCCATCCCGGCGGGGATCGCGCCCATGCCGCCCTCGGGGAGGTAGACGCCGTGAAAGGTGTCCATGTAGGTGATGACCGCGTACACGCCGAGCGCCTCGGTGGGGGAGAGCCCCGCGTACAGAGCCTGGAACGAGAGCATCTTGCGCAGGCGTTTGTCGTCGATCCGCGACTCGACGATGCGGTTGAGCGGGCCGAACGCGCCCATGCGGAGCAACTTGGCGGCGGCCACCGGGTGCCGCATGAGGTCGAGCGGGGTGTCGAAGTTCGCGTCGATGAAGTTGGGCAGCTCGAGGTCGTACAGGCGCCGCAGGAACGCCGCGAGGTCGCGGACGGCCGCAGCGTCCTTGGGTCCGGCGAAGCGCTCGACCTCGCGCGCGGTGGCCTCCGTGCTGTCGCGGATGAGCAGTCCGCTCCCGTCGGCGAACAGGCCGCGGTAGGCCGGGTCGAGGCGGCGCATCGGCACGGCCTCCTGCTGGGAGGACCCGGCTGCGCGCAATGGCTCGTCGAGCAGCTCGGGCATGGTCATGACGGTGGGCCCGAGGTCGAAGGTGAACCCGTCCTGCTCGACGCGCAATCCCCGTCCGCCCGGCCCGGATTCACGCTCCAGCACCGTGACTCGGTGGCCCTGTCCGATGAGGTGGCACGCGGCCGACAGGCCGGCCAACCCGGCTCCGATGACGACGACGTGACTCATGACTGCCTCCAGGCGATGCGGTGGGCGAGGTCGGACAATCCGGCCCGACCCTCAGGGCTGATCGATCGGGTGTCGAGCTGGGCGCACGCGAGAGCGACCTCGTCGGTGACCAGCTGCTCGACGGCCTTCCGGACGCCGCAGCGGGCCATCTCGTCACGCAATTGCACGAGTCCGTCGTGGTCCAGATCGCTCGACCCGGCACGGGCCAGCAGGTCTTGACCCGCCTCGCTGAGGAGGTCGTGCGCCAGGGCCAAGAGAACGGTGGCCTTGCCGGCGCTGAGGTCGTCGTCGACGGACTTGCCGGTGTGGGCCGGGTCGCCCCACATGCCGAGCAGGTCGTCCCGCAGGCCGAACGCCTCACCGACATGCCAGGCGTACCGTTCCAGTGCTCCGATCATCTCGGCGTCGCCGCCGGCCAGGATCGCGCCCATCCGCAGGGGACCGGAGACGGTGTAGGCGCCCGACTTCAGGCGGGCGACCTCCAGGGCATGGGCGAGGTCTCGACGCCCCAGAGCGGCACCGGTCAGATCGCGGCGTTGGCCGAGGACGAGCTCGACCATCATCGTGCGCCACGCGTCCCGGACGGGACGGGGGAGCCCAGCGACGAGGTGCGCGGCCTCGGCGTGGACGAGGTCACCGGCGAGGATCGCGATGGCGTCGCCGAAAGCCGTTGAGTCTCCGAGCCCCTGGGCTCGTTCGTGCGCGCGTCGGGCGAGGGCGTGCGTGGTCGCCTGACCGCGGCGCAACTCCGAGCGGTCCATGACGTCGTCGTGGATCAGCGCGAACAGGTGCAGCAGCTCGATGGCGGCGCCCAGGTCGACGACCTGGTCGTGCACCTCGGGCGGCGCTCCGGCGCAGACCCATCCCCAGTGCGCCATCTGTGGGCGGATCATCTTGCCGCCGCCAGCGGCATGGTCGATGAGCCAGGGCAGGTCACGTTCGCCGAGGACGTCGGCCTGGCGCCCCGCCGTGCGCTGCCAGACCTGGGCCAATTCCTGCAGCGACTGCTGGATACGCGCCTGAACGTGCTCGAGCGTCGTCTCCACCGACGGTGCTTCGGCAGTGGTCACCATGGGCGCTCACTCGATTCGTTCAACCCCGCCATCTCTCCGACCTGTTCGACGCACCAGGGGCTCAGGGCGAAGGGGGTGTGCTCGGCCGTCGATCGCAGCTGGTCCCAGGTGACCCAGGCGTGCTCGGCCACTTCGGACGGGTTGGTGTCGAGGTCTGCGGGGTCGATTCGCCCCACCATCACGGGGCAGATCTCGTGCTCGACGATGCCGGACGCGTCGACCGCGCGGTAGCGGAACTCGGGCAGGACGACACGCAGATCGCGCGGGGTCACCCCCAGCTCGTCGGGGACACGACGGGTCGCGGCTTCGGCAGCGTCTTCGCCCGGACGCAGGTGTCCGCACGCCGAGTTGGTCCAGACTCCGGGCCACGTGCGTTTGTGCAACGCGCGCCGGGTCATCAGCACCCGGCCCTCGTCGTCGAGGAGGTACGTCGAGAACGCGCGGTGCAGCGGGGTGCCGCTGGTGTGCACGGTGGCACGAGGGTGAGTTCCCACGTCGCGGCCCTGATCGTCGACGAGGATGACGACGTCATCCGGCGCGCCACTGCCACCGCGGATCTGCTCGAGCAGCTCCTGCAGGATGAGGTGCTGGCCGTCGGACAGACGCTCGCCGCCGGCTCCGTGGACGATGGGCCAGTAAGCGAGCAGGAGGTCGACGCCGGCCTGCGTGATGCTCACCCGGGTGCTGCGGCCTCGGCCACGCTCGCCGTCGCGGACGATCAGCTCCCGCTCTTCAAGGGTCTGGAGGACGGCTCCCATCGTCTGCGGCAGAAACGCACACCGGCGGGCGAGTTCGGCCGGGGTGCTGCCGGGGGCCGCGAGGATCTGGCCGAGTGCGAGGTACAACGTCGGGGTCAGCTTCACCTCCGAGAGGGCCGGAGCGATCTCGTGACCGAGTTGGTTGGAGGCGTGCACCCTCGCGCAGAAGCTCGAGGAGCGGATCAGTTCGTCGGGGTCGAACGGGCCGAGCCCGAAGTCCTGAACGTCGCCCGTCTCGGTTTCGTCGGTGCTGGCGGGGCCATGTGGAGACACGATCACGAACCTATCAATTATTTGAAACGCTGCAGCAGTCGCCGGACAGCTCGGCGGGCCAGACGAACACCCGGCAGGCGGGGCCGTGTCGGCGCGGTCCACACCGGGGAGCCCGCCGCGCCCCAGGAGGCGAGCAGGCGATTGGCGGCGAGGACTCCGGTGGTCGCTGCGCGCTCCATCAGAGCGACGGGGTATTCGCAGCGGATGCCGTCGCCGGCGAGGACGACACGCGCAGACGGGGTCTGCACGCCCGGCCGTTCGCGCCACGGCGAGGTGTCGACGAGCGGGCAATCCTGTCGGATCAACCACTGCTCACCGACGGTCGGAACGCCCGCGAACTCGGGGTGGAGGATGTCCTGTTGGGTGGCCAAGTCGCGCTGCAACGCGGCCTCGTCGCAGCCGGGATCGATGGCGTACGCGTGGAGTTCGACGACAGCGCCGCCGCGTCGGTCGGCCCAGGCCCGGGCCGAGTCCTCCATCTGGTGCATCATCGACACGTTGTCGAGCGGGCCGTATCCGCTGGTGCCGAGAAAGTCGGGTGTGCCGGGAGCCGGGCGCCTGTCGTACCAGCGTCGCCAGACCGCGAAGGGCGGGCTGATGCGCAGCGCCGCGACCCGAGCGCGCCAGGGTTCGTCACCGAGTGTCGGGCTCGCCTCGACGAGTCGTTGTAGAGGTGCCGTGTCCGTGGCGATGACGACGGCGTCGGCCGTCAGGGTGCCGGTGGAGGTCTCGACCGTGACGCGCTCGCCGTCGTCGGTGATCGAGCCGACCGACTCACCGAGCGTGATCGTCACCCCGAGCGACTCGAGGTAGCGGGCCAGCGGATTCCAGAGGGCGGTGGTGAAGTCGTCGCCGGCGACGTCGAACAGCAGCCCCTCGGCCGAGCCGACGAAGTAGGTGTGGAACATCGCCACGAGTTCGCCGCCGGAGAACTCACGGGGGTCGGCGAAGAAGCTCCGGGCGAACACCTCGAGCGCCAGGTGGCGAGCAGTGTCCGGAAAACGGAGGCGGTCCAAGACGTCGGCGGCCGAGACTCCGTCGAGTTCCTCGTAGGTGGCGGGGAATTCGACGTCCAACAGGCCGAGGGCCGCGTCGATGTCGACGTCGCGCAGGGCACTGATCGGAAAGCTGGGGGAGGTGGCGACGAACCCGGCGAGGTTGAGTGGCGGGGTGCGCGGGACGCGGGCGAAGGAGTCGCGGGGGCCGCCCGCGAGGGTCAGCGGGTAGTCCTCGACGGGGCGCAGACAGTCCAGTGTCGGATCGACGCGGCGCAGCAGGTCGCGCAGTTGGTAGTACTGACGGAAAAAGGCGTGAAAGCCGCGGCTCATCGTCGTCTGATCGCCGCCGACCTCCACCGTCCACGAGGAGGCCCGTCCGCCGAGTTGCGGCTCGCGCTCGATGATCGTCACGTCCGCGCCGCGTTCGGCGAGCTGAGTCGCGGCCGACAATCCGGCGATTCCGCCACCGACGACGATGACGCTGCGTCCATCGATCCGCCCGGCTCCGTTCGGCCCAAGGTGTCGCTCTGCTCGGCGGTCCCGCCCAGGGAGCCACGTGTTTCGTCGTGCGCGCATGCCGGGAGCCTATCGCCAGCCGAGCGACGATGGTTCGACGGGGGTAATTTTCGCGATCCACAGTAAACCCACGACGTCAGGTCTGTGAGGTCAGTGCTGCCACACTGAGCCGGTGGACATCAATGGGAGTCGCCCGGTGGGTGACGGGGATCGGCAGCGTGAGGTGCGCGAGCATCTGCGCCAGTTGAACCTCGACATCGAGCGGTACGCGCACCGCGTCGCGCGGGGACTCGGGATCCCCACCACCGACGTGCATGCGGCGGGCATTCTGCACGCGGCTCCGGAGGGGCTCAGTGCAACAGAGCTGGGGCGTGCCTTGTCGTTGACTCCCTCGGCGACGACGTCGTTGATCGACCGCATGGAGGCTGCCGGGCATGCGACGCGGCGCGTGTCCGACGTCGACGCACGCAGGGCGCGGATCGAGCCCACCGAGCTGGTGCGCCAGGAGAGTCGCGATCGGTTCGCCGCGTTGAACGACGCCATCGCCCGGGTCATGGCGCAGAGCACTCCTGAGGAGGCTGCGGCCTTCGCCGATGTGCTGGGTCGCCTTGCCGCAGAGATGAAAGGCGTCGTCGAGGGTCGATAGGCGAGATTCTTCGCTTGTCGTAGTATTTGCTCCATGACAGCACTGGATGCGCGCGTCGGTTCGAGCGCACGTTGCGACCGTCGTGGCATGAACGCCATCGTGATCCGGCAGTCGTCGTGACCGTTCGTTCTCCCTTCCCGTCGCCTCTCGTGGTGGTGTGTTGGGTCACCGTTGGCGTGACCCTCGTCGACCTGGCCTGGTCTCTCCGCATCGAGGCCGGGGATCCGCTCTTCTACCCGGCGACGATCTCGCTGGCCGTGGTTCTGCTGCTGGGTGCGGCTGCTGCGCGATGGGTCTCGCGAGGCTCGCACGCCCCGGCCGACGCTCTGATCGCGGAGCCCGCGCCTGCCCCATCGGCCACTTCGCGAGGGCACGACCGGACGAGGTGGGACGCTCTCGATCGTCGCGTCACCGCGTGGGGCGGGCATCCGCTGCCGCTGGGCCTCGCAGCGGGGGTCGCGATGCTGCTGCTCTTCCTCGTCGGCGCCGCGGGAGTCGCCCAGGTTCCGATGTTGCGTGAGCCAGTGCAGGACCTGCTCGATCACGCGCGACTCGGCTCGCTGCCCGTGGTCCTCGTGATCACAGCGGTCAACGGTGTCGCCGAGGAGTTGTTCTACCGCGGCGCGCTCTACGACGCCTACCTCCGCCGCCGGCCGCTGCTCGTGACCTCGATCGTCTACACGGCAGTCACCGCAGCCTCCGGCATCCCTCTCCTCGCGCTGGCCGCGCTTCTCCTCGGCATCGCCTGCGCCGTGCTGCGTCGAGCCACCCGCGGCCTCGTCGCTCCGATCGCCTGCCATCTCGTGTGGTCGATCGGCATGCTTCTGCTCCTTCCTCCGACCCTCGATCTCCTGGAGACCCTTCGATGACGACTCCGTCCGACCCCGCCGCACCCACCCCGACGTCGCCCACCACGAATGCGTCATCCGCCGGTTCGCCGGATGAGCCCCGCCTCGGCCTGGTCACCGGCGCCACCGGCTATGTCGGTGGCACGCTCGTCGGCAGACTTCTCGAACGAGGGTGGGCCGTGCGGGTGCTGTCACGCAGCGCCGAGAAAGTGCGCGCCGCGGCGTGGGGCGACGCCGTCGTCGAGGGGACTGCCGGCGCCGGTCAGGTCGAGGTCGTCGAGGGGGACGCCTCGGACTCGACGGACTTGGCCACGGCGCTCGACGGGGTCGAGGTGGCCTGGTACCTCCTGCACTCCATGGGCGACGCCGAGGATTTTCGCGCCGAGGAACGCGACATGGCAGGCGGGTTCGCCGACGTAGCCCGCGCGGCCGGCGTGAGCCGGATCGTCTACCTGGGTGGGCTGCACCCCGAGGGCGCGGACCTCTCCGACCATTTGGCATCACGTGTCGAGGTGGGGCGGATCCTCCTCGAATCGGGGGTTCCCACGGCTGCGCTCCAGGCGGGCGTCGTGCTGGGGGACGACTCTCAATCCTTCGTGATGCTGCGGCATCTCGCCGAACGCCTCCCCGGCGCGGTCGGCCCCGACTGGCTGCAGAACAAGATCCAACCCATCGCCGTCGACGACGCCATGCACTACCTCGTCGCAGCGGCCGATCTGCCGCCCGAGCAGTCGCGGGAGTTCGACATCGCCGGACCGGACATCGTCAGCTACGCCGAGATGATGCAGCTCTACGCCAAGGCCCTCGGCCTGATTCCCCGCATCGTCCTCAGCGCTCCGGTCACGACCCCTCGTGCGGCCGCACGCTGGATCTCCCTGGTCACCCCCGTGTCGTACGGCCTCGCGCAGCCGCTCGTCGACAGCCTGCTGCACGACACCGTCGCCGACGAGCACGACCTGGCCGATCTCGTCGGGCCCCCGCCCGGTGGTCCAACGCCTTTCGCCGAAGCCGTGCTGCGCGCGACGAAGGGCCACGACCTCGGGCGCTGGCGACGGACCATCACGGGCACGAGCCTGGCGGTCGCCGCGACCGCTCTGGCGGGCTCCCTTGCCACGGACCCGAACAGCAGGTGGTACCGGAGCCTCGACAAGCCGGCCTTTCAGCCTCCCGGATGGGCCTTCCCGCTGGCCTGGACGCCGCTCTACGCCGACATCGCTGCTGTCGGCGCCCTCAGCATCGCCGACCTGGAGGAGACGGGCCGCTCGGAGGAGGCGCGCGACTACCGCCGCGCACTGGCGCTCAACCTGCTGCTCAATGCCGGATGGAGCGCCGTGTTCTTCCGAGGTCACCGACCCGTCGCGTCGACCGTCGTGGCCGCTGCGCTCGCAGCGTCGAGTTGGGACCTCGCGCGTCGATCGGCCGCCGTCAGTCCGGAGAAGGGCGTCGTCCTCTCCCCGTACGGGGCGTGGACGACGTTCGCAACGGTGTTGAGCGGCGCCATCGCGCGACGCAACCCGCGCTGAATCAGCCTGTAGTCCCCGGCCCCCTCGCCGCGACGAGGCGGCCGGGGATGAGGGCGGGGGGACCGGCTGAAGCCGTGGCGGTTGGCTCATCTCCGTCGTTCTGCCTCCTGCGACGGCGTCGGGGCCGACACTGATGTCGTGTCCGACCATCGGGGTGGTGTGTGGGCGGGGTTGCAGCGGCGACCTCTCCTCGGGTTCTTCGTGCTGGCCTACGCAGGGTCGTGGATCTGCTGGCTGCCGGCGCTTCTGGGGCAGAACGGCATTGGGCTCCTGCCGTATCGGCTGCCGCTGGGGGTCTCCATCGCCTTCAACCAAGTGGCGCTCTTCGCCGGCCCGTTTCTGGCCTCCATCGTGATGTCGAAGCTGACCGAGGGCTCACTGCGCGGGTGGCTGTCCCGCCTCGGGCGGTGGCGTGCCCCGTTGTGGGCCTACGTCATCTCACTGGTCGCGATCCCGGCGGCCATCGTCGTGTCGAGCCTGCTGCTGACCCCGGTGAGTGGGGAGCCGCAACTCGCGGGGCCCGCGGCCGTTGTCGCTCCGGTCATCATGTTCGTGGCGTACTTCATCGGTGGTCCGCTGCAGGAGGAGCCGGGTTGGCGCGGTTACGCGCTGCCGCGGATGCAGGCGTTCCTCTCCCCGCTCGTCGCGGCGGTGGCACTGGGGGTGGTGTGGGGGTTGTGGCACCTACCGCAGTTCCTCATCGACGAGTGGGAGACGCCGCACCGCGCCCCTGCTGACGTCGCGGCGTTCGTCCTGTTCGCGGTCGGCGCGTCGGTCCTGATGTCGTGGGTGACCAACCTCGGGCACGGGAGCGTGCTACTGGCGATGCTCGCCCACAACGCTCTCAACTGGATCCTCACGGTGTGGCCGCTGCTCACCGGGCGTGTGGTCACCGACCTGTGGCCTGCCGCTGCCGCACTCCTCTGCCTGGCTGTGGTCGCGGCTGTCGTCACGGGCGGCAGGCTCGGGCTGCCGCGATCGAGGTAGGCGAGCCCCCTAAGTCGCCGGTTCGCGGGTCGCTCCGGAGCCCAGGCGGTGCTGAATGACGTCGCGGCAGCCGTCTACCTCGGCCTTGCCCTGGTCATTGCAGTCGAAGCAGCTCGCGCCCGCTCTGCTTAAGGTCGGGTTCGTCGCTTCCTGAGGGCAGGGTGGCATCGCCAGTCTTTCAAAAATTCGAACGCACTCGCGATAAAAGGTCGTGTACCACTGCATATGTCAGTCGAGGTGCGGTGAAATCTGGGTGGTATATCAGACACCCGTTCACATGTCGAGGAGCTGCTGCGGTGACGTCAGTTCCTATGCCTGACGTCGACGCGAACGACGTCCGGCACCTGACTGCGGTTCTGGAGCCGCCGGCCGAGTGGGGTGTGGGTGACGACGTTCCGGCCACGACCTTCGAGGGCGTCGAGCCTGGTCTGTTGTTGGATGAACTCGAGAAGCACGAGCGGCTGACCGCCTGGCTGGTGGCGCGTGGCGTGGCGCGAGCTTGATCCGCGCACGAGCCACCCCGAAGGACAGCCCGGTCGCGAGGGCGACCTCGTCTTCGATGCAGGCACGGGCCTCCGCCGCAACCAGGTTGCGCCGCCGCGACGACGCATCCGGCTCCTCCACGTCGAGGCGCTCCAGGGCCTCGGCCTGCCGGGCACGCGCGAGCTGTTCGATGGCTGCCCGGCGGGTCACCGCCACCGTCGATGCCGAATTCGGGACCGGCCAGTTGACCGTCACGGGTCACGCCGCGCGCATCACTGCAGCCCACGAACGCGTCGACACGATCGCCCGTGCCCTACGCCGTTGCGGTGACCAGCGCACCCTCGACCAGCTCCGCTCCGATGCCCTGCTCGAACTGCTCATGCACGGGCAGATCCCTGCCTCTGCTGCCCCGGCGCTGGTGGATTCCGCCAGTGGCGCGGCGCCGGCCACCGGTGCCTCTGGGGTTGCCGCTGGTCTCTTTGCGGCCACCTTCGATCCGGCTCTGTTCGGCGGCATGCTCCCGCCCGCGCGGGTCGATGTCGTGGTGCCGCTGTCGGTGCTGCTGGGCGCGTCGGACGAGCCGGGCATGCTGGCCTGCGGCGACGGACAGGAATGGCTGGCCGCAGCATTCATCCGTGACGTCGCGTTCAGTGCGGGGTCGACGTGGCGGCGCCTGGTGACAGACCCGGTCACCGGCCACCTGCGCGATCTGCAGGTCAAGGGCTATGCCGTCACCGGCGAGCTGCGTGAACGCATCCAGGCCCGTGATCGCATCTCCCGGGCACCCGGACGCACCCGTCCGGCCGTCCTCTGCGACACGGACCACGACCTCGACTATGCACTCGGTGGACGATCCTCGGAGTCCAATCTCTCGGCCAAGGATCGCCGCGGACACAACCACAAGACCCGGCGCACCTGGACGAGTCAACGGGCACCTGGCAGCAACGGGATCGACGGCGAGATCGTGTGGACCACCCCCACCGGGCGCCGCTATGCCACCACGCCCTGGGACTATCGCGACCCCGAACCCCGCCACCCTCGACGACATCCACGCCACCTTCATCCGCAACAACCTTCACGCGATGCGTCAACACGTTCGCAGCCACTCGGCGCCACCAGATGAGCGTGCGGTGCGCGCAGTCGGGCCCCGGAGTTCGAGGACCGATGGCGTCCACGGCCACGATCACAGTCGCTACGAGTACGCCCTGGCGCTGCTCATCGACGACCACCACACACCCGGCGTCAACCGCACCTCGCGACGTCGGAAGAAGCGTCCACCGACCCCACCGCCTACCCGTGGAGTGAACGAGACGCTGGGCCTCCGCCGTTCTGACCAGGGGTGTTGAGTATCGAACCAGCCCAGGGACGACGAAGCCCCCGTCTCGACCAATGCGGTCGGGGCGGGGGCTCGTCGTTCGAGCCGCGTCAGCCCTGGCGGGCCTGCAGGCTCAGAAGTTGATCATGTGGCCGGAGATGCCGTGGACGGCTTCCTTGACGGCCTCGCCGAGGGTGGGGTGGGCGAAGACGGTGCGGGAGACCTCGTCGGCCGTGAGGTCCCACTGCTTGG
>DAMDJY010000096.1:0-13276 GCA_032100225.1 Mobilicoccus sp. | reverse complement strand
CCGCCACCGACGAGGACCGCCCGGCATCGCGCCCGACGCTGACCCGTCGCGCCGCCGCCCAGAGCGGCAGCACCACACCCGACCCGACCACCGTCGTCGCCAAGAAGGCCCGCGCCAAGGCCGCCGACACGGTCGCCGAGGGATCCGAGAAGGTCTGGACCTCCGAGACGCCGTCGCCGTCCGAGTCCAAGGTTGCGTCGACCGAGGCCCCCAAGGCCGAGACGTCGGAGAAGCAGGAGCGCACCGACACGTCCGAGCGCACCGAGGACACCCAGCACAGCAACGAGTCCAAGAGCCACAGCGACATCCCGACCCCGGCCGAGGTGGCCAAGGTCATCGAGGGTTCGCACGACGAGGCCTGATGAGGGCGGTTCTCCAGCGCGTCGACAGTGCACGAGTCGTCGTCGAGGGCGAGGAGGTGGGGCGCATCGATGGCCCCGGCCTCCTCGCGCTCGTGGCGGCCACGCACACGGACGGCGCCGAGCAGGTCGAGGCGATGGTCCGCAAGATCGCAGAGCTGCGCATCATTGACGGTGAGATGTCCGTGGAGGACGCCGGCGGGGGAGTTCTCGTCGTCAGTCAGTTCACCTTGTACGGGCGCACTGCGAAGGGTCGCCGTCCGTCGTGGAGCGACGCGGCTCCCGGCCCGGTCGCCGAACCGTTGGTCGACGCCGTGACCGCAGGATTGCGGGCGCGTGGGCTCACGGTCGAGACAGGCCGATTCGGTGCGGACATGCGCGTCGAACTCTGCAATGACGGTCCGTTCACGGTCATCGTCGACGTCTGACCTCCGTCCGAACAAGCTCCGCATCGAGCCCGTCACGAGCCCGCACCGTGTCCGGTGCGGGCTCGTGACGCGTCTGCACCGCCTGGGTGACCAGGCCAGACCCATGCATCACGGCCGGCCTCAGGTCGGCGGACGGCTCGCCCCCACCTAGTCTGTGCTCATGCAGTTGTTGAACAACGCCCAGTCGCTGATCATGCTCGCCCTCGCCCTCGCGGCCATCGGCGCCGGCGTGTTCGCCTTCGTCGATGCGCTCCGCAACGATGCTGCGGCCTTCGCGTCCGAGGGCAAGCAGACCAAGAACTTCTGGCTCATCGCGCTCGGCATCGCCATCGCGGTGCTCTTCGTGTCGATGCCGTCGGTGCTCAACCTGTTCGGGCTCATCGGTGTCGTCGTCATCGGGGTCTACCTCGCCGATGTCCGTCCCGCGCTCAAGCCCTACCTGGACCGCAAGCGCAGGCGCAAGAGCGGCGGCGCGACCGGTTCGGGCCCGCACGGCTCCTGGTGAGCGGGCCGATCACGCGCCCGACCTCGGTCCTCGCCGGGCCGACCGGGGCCATCGAATACCTGAGCATCGGCACGGGCACGCCCAGCAGCGTGTTCGCGCACGGGATGGCCGGCTCGATCGCCACGACGCGTCCTTTCGCCACCGGTGTCCAGGGACGCGAGACGTTCTTCCATTTTCGCGGTCACGGCGCCTCCGACGCTCCCGAGACCGAATGGACCTACCCCGCCCTCGCCGCCGAGTTGCGCGCGGTGGCCGATAAGGTCGAGGCGACGCAGTGCCTCGGCGTGAGCATGGGTGCCGGCGCGATGTGCGCCTTGTTGGAGCAGACCCCGGACCGATTCGAGCGGCTCGTGTTCGTCATCCCCGCGTTGCTCGATGCGCCCCGCACCGATGCGGCGCTGCAGCGGCTCATCACGCTGGCCGGGTTCGTCGAGGATCAGGATCTGGAGGGCATCGCCGAGCACCTGCGCAGCGAGCAGCCCGAGAGCGTGCGCGATCAGCCCACCGTTCGCTCCTGGGCCGAGGGTCAGGCGCGTCTGTTGGCCGGCACCCCCGTCTCCCGGGCACTGCGTGCCCTCCCCGCCTTTGTGCCCCTCACCGACCGGTCCATGCTCTCCCGGGTCACGGCTCCTGCGTTGGTCATCGGGCAGGAGGACGACGACGTCCACCCCGAACACGTCGCCCACGAACTGGCCGAGTCGCTGCCCGACGCGACGCTCGAGATCCTGCCGCCCGGCGGGGTGCTCTGGAGCCACCGCGCCCGCGTGCGTGAGCTCATCTCGGGCTTCTTGGGAGGCTGAACTCCGCGCGGACCGCAGGGCGGATCCTCCTCGACGCATGGATCCGCGCGGCGCGGTTCGACGCGTCCCCGTAGAATCGGGACGTTCGTCCAGGGGGAATGGACGCCGACGTCTCTGCCCTACCAACCACCGCGGCCCGCATCGGCCGCACGTTTCAGAACGGATCGACATGAGCGAGATCGAGGACAAGCGCGACGGTGTTTTCAGCGTCGAGCGGCCGTGGGGAGATTTCCAGAGCTTTGCCACCAACGAGCAGGTGACGGTCAAGGTCATCACCGTCACGCCCGGCTCGCGGCTGTCGTTGCAGACGCACGAGCACCGCGCCGAGATGTGGCAGGTCCTCGACGACGCGCCGATGGACATCACCGTCGGTGACCGTCAGTGGCAGGCCGTCAAGGGTGAGCTCATCTGGATCCCGCAGGGCGCCACGCACCGCATGGGCAACAGTGGGCAAACCGACGCGCGCATCCTCGAGGTCGGCTTCGGTCACTTCGACGAGGACGACATCGTGCGCCTCGAGGACGACTACAAGCGCGCCTGAGCAGCGGCGGCGCCGAGATCTCCTCTGCTGGGGGCCACCGCGGCCCAGGCGACGGTGACCTCCCCGATGCGCCAGCGGTGGGGCCCGTCGAGCAGCGGCCAGCCGGCGGCACGGAGCTCGGTGCAGGTCGCGACGAAACGCTGACGTCGTCCATAGGACGCCAGGGGGGCCTGGTGGGTCCACGCCGCGTCGAACGCCTGCATAAACCGGTGGACGGCCTCGCCGGGGATGTTGCGGTGGATCAGGGCTTTGGGCAGTCGTTCGGCGACGTCTGACGGCATCTCGATCGCGCCGAAGGCCACGGAGATCGAGAGCGACCTCGGGCCCGACTCGTCCAGCATCACCCAGGTGCTGCGGCGGCCGATCTCGTCGCAGGTGCCCTCGAGCAGCAGGCCGCCTGGCGCCAGGCGGGATCGCAGCAGGTCCCAGGCGCCGGTGACCTCGGACTCGTCGTACTGCCGGAGCACGTTCGCAGCACGGATGAGCGTGGGCGCGCGGTCCAGGCAGGCCAGGTCGAATCCTCCGCGGACGAAGTCGAGTCCGCCCCCGGCGTACGGCTTGGCGGCCGCCACCCGGGCCGGGTCGATCTCCACGCCGACCACCTGCACGTCGGGGCGGATCTGTGACAACCGGCGGTGCAACTCGACCGTGGTCGTCGCCGCAGCGCCGTACCCGAGGTCGACGACCAGGGGAGCCGGGCCGGGGCGGCGCAGCAGTCGAGCGCCATGAGCGGCCAGTGCCCGGTCCATCCGCCGCAGACGATTGGGTCCGGTCGTCCCACGGGTGATGACTCCGACGGGACGATCTCGCACACCCGCTACCGTACGGCCCAGCCCAGAGCGGGCGCACAGGGGACGATGAGAGGACGAGGGATGACGACGAGGCCGCGTCGGGTGGCGATGATCACCGTGCACACCTCACCGCTGGAACGGCCCGGCACTGGGGATGCCGGTGGGCTCAACGTCTACGTCGTCGAGGTGGCCAAGCAGCTGGTGGCTCTCGGCATCGAGGTCGAGATTTTCACGCGTGCCACCGAGGGCGCCCTCGCGCCGGTGGTCGAGATGATGCCGGGAGTCCTCGTGCGGCACGTCATGGCAGGCCCCTTCGACGGGCTCGCCAAGGAGGATCTGCCGGGGCAGCTCTGCGCGTTCACGGCCGGGGTCATGCAACTGTTGGCAGCGCACCCCGAGGGGTATTACGACATCGTCCACTCGCACTACTGGCTCTCTGGGCAGGTCGGGTGGCTGGCGGCCGATCGGTGGCACGTCCCCCTCGTCCACACGATGCACACGATGGCCCGGGTCAAGAACGCGGATCTCGCGGCCGGCGACCGGCCCGAACCCAAGGGCCGGGAGATCGGGGAGGCGCAGGTCGTGGCCGCCGCCGACCGTCTCGTGGCCAACACCGACCTCGAAGCCCGGCAGCTCATCGACCTGTACGACGCCGACCCGGCGCGGGTGACCATCGTCAATCCGGGAGTGGATCTCGACCTGTTCACGCCGGAGGGGCGGGATGCCGCCCGCGCCGCGGGGGGGATGGGGCCGGACGACCTCCTCGTGCTCTTCGTCGGGCGTGTTCAGCCGCTCAAAGCCCCTGACCTGCTGCTCAAGGCTGCAGCGGACCTGATGGAGCGCCGCAGCGACCTCGGTGCCCGGCTGACAGTCGCCGTGCTCGGTGGGCCGAGCGGCTCGGGCGTGGATCGTCCCCGGTGGCTCGAGGATCTCACCGACGACCTCGGCATCGCCGATCGCGTCGTGTTCTCCCCACCGACCTCCCGCGAGGAGTTGGCGCAGTGGTACCGGGCCGCCGACCTCGTGGCCGTGCCCTCCTACAACGAGTCCTTCGGCCTCGTGGCCGTCGAGGCGCAGGCCTGCGGGACGCCCGTCGTCGCCGCCGATGTCGGAGGTCTGTCGATCGCGGTTCGCGGTGGGATCCTCGTCGGTTCTCACGAGGTGAGCGACTGGAGTTGCGCAGTGGAAGCGTTGTTGGACGACCCCGCAGAGCGGCAACGGCTTTCGAGGACGGCGCGCGAGCACGCCCTCGGCTTCGGGTGGGACCGTACTGCGAGCACGCTGCTGGGCGTCTACGGTGAAGCCATGGAATCGCGCCTCCGGGGCGCGGCACCTCGTACCGACGAACAGCATTGGAAGTGACATGCCGACCTCACCCGAGTCGATCCGCACGCTCGAACTCATCCGGCGCTTCGCCGCGGATCAGGACCTGCCGGCAGAGGAGGGCACCCGCCCCGGCGAGATCGTGCTCACGCTCCCGGGTGAGAACAAGCTCAAGACCTCCGTCTCGCTCATCTGCGGTGGCAGCATGCTGTCGCTGTCCTCGTTCGTCATCCGCAAACCCGACGAGAATCACCTGGCCGTCTACCAGTTTCTCCTCCAGCGCAACCTGAGCATGCCCGGTTTCGCGTACGGCATCGACGAGCACGGCGACGTGTTTCTCACCGGTCAGGCCCCGCTGAGCGCCGTCGACGAGGACTACCTCGACCAGCTCCTCGGGATTCTCCTCACCGGCACCGACGACGTGTTCAACGAGCTGCTCGTGCTCGGCTTCCTCGGCTCGATCAAGAAGGAATGGGCCTGGCGCGTCTCCCGCGAGGAGTCGCTGGCCAACCTCGAGGCCTTCCGCGACATCCTGGCCAAAGAGGAGCAGGACAAGGACCGCGTCATTGCTCACGAGCCGGCCATCGACGACGACGAGATCGACCCTTCCTGAGCCCGATGACGTCCTCCCCGATGAGGGCTGCGGTCGTCTCGGGACGGTCGGCGGGACCCTGCCGATCGCGCGTCGCCGCGAACTAGAGTGGAGGCATGACCTACACCCTCGTGCTGTTGCGCCACGGCGAGAGCCAGTGGAACGCCAAGAACCTGTTCACCGGCTGGGTCGATGTCGACCTGTCCGACAAGGGCCGTGAGGAGGCCTCCCGCGGCGGTCGCCTGCTCGCCGAGAAGGGCGTGCTCCCCGACGTCTTGTTCACCTCGGTCCTGCGCCGCGCGATCACGACGGCCAACCTCGCGCTCGACGCGGCGGACCGGCACTGGATTCCCGTCACCCGGTCCTGGCGCCTCAACGAGCGTCACTACGGCGCCCTGCAGGGCAAGGACAAGAAGCAGACCAAGGAAGAGTTCGGCGAGGACCAGTTCATGCTGTGGCGTCGTTCGTACGACACCCCGCCGCCGCCCATCGACGCGGACGATGAGTTCAGCCAGGCTCACGACCCCCGGTACGCGAACATCGACGGTGAGAACCCGCCGACCGAGTGCCTCAAGGACGTCGTCGCCCGCCTCGTGCCCTACTTCGAGAACGAGATCGTGCCCGAGCTGAAGAGCGGCAAGGTCGTCATGGTCACCGCCCACGGCAACAGCCTGCGTGCGTTGGTCAAGCACCTCGACGGCATCAGCGACGAGGACATCGCCGCGCTCAACATCCCCACGGGCATCCCGCTGGTGTACGAGCTCGACGAGAACATGGCCCCTGTCACCAAGGGCGGAACCTACCTCGACCCCGAGGCCGCCAAGGACGCGATCAAGGCCGTGGCCAACCAGGGCAAGTGAGCCCAGGGCTTCGGCCCGTCCATGCGAAAAGGTCCGGCCCCCGAGATGTGAATCGGGGGCCGGACCTTTTCGTGTGCAGTGAAAGTGCCTGAACTCAGGCCTGGGGCTCGACGCCGCCGAAGACGCGACGCTCACCGGTGACGAGGAAGTTGACCTGGCGCGCGACGGAGACGGCGTGGTCGGCGAAGCGCTCGTAGTAGCGCGAGAGCAGGGTGACGTCGACGGCGACATCGGTGGGCAGGTCCCACTCCTCGGACGCGACGATCGTGAACACCCGACGGTGCAGGGCATCCATCTCGTCGTCCTCCATGTCGAGGTTCTTGGCGGCGTCGACGTCCTTGCCGGCGATGACCGCTCCGGCCTGGAGGACGAGGTTGTCGGCGATGTGACCCATGGAGACGATCGTGTCGCGGATGACCGGGGGGATTGCGCTGTTGGGGTAGCGCATGCGAGCCACCTTGGCCACGTGCTCGGCCAGGTCGCCCATGCGCTCGAGGCTGGAGCCCATGTGCAGGGCGGTCACGACGATGCGCAGGTCGGTGGCGACGGGCTGCTGACGCGCGAGCAGCTCGACGGCGAGCTCCTCGAGCTCGTAGCGCATCCGGTCGATCTCCTGGTCGGCGCTGATGACGCTCTCTGCCAGGGCCAGGTCGGCGTCGAGCAGGGCAGTGGTCGCCCGGCTCATGGCCGATGCGGCCAGCCGCGTCATCTCGACGAGCTGGTCGGAGATTCGGTCGAGGTCCTCGTGGAACGAGTCGCGCATAGTGTCCTTCTCGCGTGTGGCCGCACCGTGGCGCGTGATGGGTGGTGTGTTCGAGCGTACCCGTCACCGGGTTACGGGCATGGCGAGGCGAAGCCCGCTCACGGGAGGAACATCGCAGGTCAGGGTGAACGAGCGGCGCCCCGCGGGTGAACTCTGGACGGCTTCCGGTGGGCAGTGCCTGCGGAGACGTGGAGGGTGTGCCGCGGGGTGGGGGATGTGCGTAACCTTCAAGCGTGGACCCCTTGCTCCTTGCCGTCGTGTGTGGCGCTGCCGGCGCTGCCGTCGGTGCTGTCGCCGGATGGTTCGGCAAGAGTGAATCCGACCAGACGTCAACGGCTGCGGCTGTGGATGTGCGCGCCGCGGACAGTGATGAGCATCGGCGCCGCGAGAACGAGGCGGTTGCCGACGTGCTCGCGGTCCTGCGCTCCAGCGCCATCGTGTTGGACGACGACGAGCAGGCCGTGACCGTCAGCCCCACCGCCAGGGCGCTCGGGTTCGTCCGTGACGACCAGCTCGTCCAGGCCGATCTGCTCGACCTGGCCCGGGCCGCGCGCAAACACCGGACGATCCAGGAGGTCGAACTCGACCTGCCGCGAGGCCCGATGGGCACCGGCGAGATCACCGTCGCAGCGCGGGCTGCGCCGCTCGGGGCCGCCCATGTGCTCCTGTTGTTGGAGGACCTCACCCAGGCCAAGCGGGTCGAGGCCGTGCGACGTGACTTCGTCGCCAACGTCAGTCACGAACTCAAGACTCCGGTCGGCGGTATCTCGCTGCTCGCCGAGGCCGTGCTCGACGCTGCCGACGATCCCGAGGCCGTCGCCCGGTTCGCGCGTCGCATCAAGATCGAGAGCACCCGCTTGACGAGGCTCGTACAGGAGATCGTCGACCTGTCCCGGTTGCAGACCGCCCAGACCACCAAGGACCCGCACATCGTCGACATCGACGACGTCGTCCAGGAGTCCGTCGACCTCATGCTCACCCTCGCGGAGGGCAAGAACATGAGTTTTCGGGTCTCCTCCAGCGAGGGCCTGTACGTCTACGGCGAGCACGCCATGCTCGTCACGGCCCTGTCCAACCTGCTCACCAACGCCATCACGTACTCGCCGGAGGACACGAGGATCACGGTCGTGGCCCGCTCGACCGACGAGGTCATCGAGGTCTCCGTCTCCGATCATGGGCGCGGGATCTCCCCGGCCGACCAGGAGCGCGTGTTCGAACGCTTCTTCCGCGTCGACGCCGCCCGTTCGCGCGCCACCGGCGGAACGGGGTTGGGTCTCGCTATCGTCAAACACATCTGCGCGAATCACGGCGGCGAGGTCACCTTGTGGAGCGAGGAGGGACACGGGTCGTCGTTCACGATCCGGCTGCCCAAGGCGGAGCTCGAGACCGACGAGCACGACCTGTTCGACAATCAGCCAGCTACGAAGGAGCCAGCCCCATGACCCGCATCCTTGTCGTCGAGGACGAGGAGTCGTTCTCGGATCCGCTCTCCTACCTGCTGCGCAAGGAGGGGTACGACGTCTCCGTCGCCGAGACCGGCCCGGCCGCGTTGGAAGAGATGGAGAAGGCTCCGGCCGACCTGGTTCTGCTGGACCTGATGCTCCCCGGACTTCCGGGCGTCGACGTGTGCCGTACGCTGCGCCAGCGTTCCGCAGTGCCGATCATCATGCTCACGGCGAAGGACAGCGAGATCGACAAGGTCGTCGGCCTGGAGATCGGGGCGGACGACTACGTCACCAAGCCGTACAGCAGCCGCGAGCTCCTCGCTCGCGTGAAGGCGGTGCTGCGGCGCCGTCAAGAGCCCGAGGAGTTGCTGCCCAACACGCTTGAGGCAGGGCCCGTGCGCATGGACGTCGAACGACACGTCGTCCAGGTCAACGGCGAGCACACGCCGTTGCCGCTCAAGGAGTTCGAACTTCTGGAGATGCTGCTGCGCAACGCCGGCCGGGTCCTCACCCGGATGCAGCTCATCGACCGGGTCTGGGGGAGCGACTACGTCGGCGACACCAAGACCCTCGACGTGCACGTCAAGCGCCTGCGCGCCAAGATCGAGCCCGACCCGGCCCGCCCGACACACATCGTCACCGTGCGTGGCCTCGGCTACAAGTTCGAGGCCCAGTGACCCGAGGTCAGTGACCCGGGGCTCGGTGAGCTGAGGGGGCCGCGCCCATCGGCGCCCACCGCAAAGGGGCCCGCATCCATAGTGGATGCGGGCCCCTTTCGCGATGGTGCAGGTCAGTGGTCGCCGCCTGCAGCCTCGGGCGTTTCCGCATGCGTGGTGGGCGTGACCTCGCCACCCTCGGAGTAGTCGCCGTAGGGCGCGTAGGGGCGCACGACGGGGATCTGCAGAGTCTCCTGCGCGCCGTCGACGGAGATCGAGACCGGCACCATCGCACCGGGTTCGACGGGCACGGACGGGATGGTGGCGGGCTTGCCTGCCTTCGGGTCGCTCAACCGGGCGCTGCCGCCGGCAGGGACCTTGAGCTGCACGGGCTGGCCGTCGGCCACCGCGAGAGAGACGGTCGACTCCTTGCCGGTGATGTTGGAGCCTGCGCCCACGAGGGTGCCGGGCCCGCCCTTCTTGTCGGCCACGACCAGCAGGTTCGACAACTGGACCTCGCCCACGGTGGTGGAGCGTCCGTCGGCCGGTTCGTAGGGCTTGTCGGTCTGCACGGTGGACGTCCACTGGCATCCGGCGAGGGTGAGGGCCGCAACGGGGACGAGAACGGACGCGCGCACCGCTCGGCCACGGCGCGACATCGAAGCAGCGGGGATCAGTCGTCGAGTCACGCCGCCAGAGTACCTAATCCCGGGGCCCGCGGGCGCCCGCCGGGCGCGTCCATGTCCGTCGAGAGTCCGTCGGGATCGCGCTCGGCGGCGTCGACGGGCCTTCGAGAAGTTGATCGCGGGTACGGAACAGTCGCCCAGTTGTCAAGGGTCAATTCATGCCGGTTGTCGACCGGCATAGGCCCTGACCAGGGCCGATGTCGTCAGCGGGCTAACCATCGAGGCATTGATCGTGGTAAGCTGAAGGTCGCGAAAGGGGAATACGAGCTTATGGTCTTCAATGTCGGAGAGACGGTCGTGTACCCGCATCACGGTGCGGCACTCATCGAGCAGATCAAGACGCGAACCATCAAGGGTGAGGAAAAGTTGTACCTCGTCCTGAAAGTCGCCCAGGGAGACTTGACCATCGAGGTCCCCGCTGACAACTGCGACCTCGTGGGCGTCCGCGACGTCGTCGGGCAGGAGGGTCTGGACCGCGTGTTCCAGGTGCTTCGGGCCGACCACGCCGAAGAGCCCACCAACTGGTCGCGTCGATTCAAGGCCAACCTCGAGAAGTTGGCTTCCGGTGACGTCATCAAGGTGGCCGAGGTCGTTCGTGACCTGTGGCGCCGCGAGCGTGACCGCGGATTGTCCGCCGGTGAAAAGCGCATGCTGGCCAAGGCTCGTCAGATTCTCGTCTCCGAGCTCGCGCTCGCCGAGAAGACCGACGAGGACGAAGCCTCCACCATGCTCGACCAGGTGCTGGCCTCCTGAGCGTCGCCGTCGTCCTCGTTGCCGCCGGTAGTGGCCGGCGGCTCGGGGCTGCTGTTCCCAAGGCGTTCGTCGAACTGAAGCAACGGTCGTTGCTGCGGTGGGCCCTTGATCAGACTGTGGCCTGCGCCGATGTCGAACACGTCATCGTCGTGGCGCCTGCTGCGTGGCTCCTCGCTGCGCGTGAGACGGCCCACGAAGCCATCGCCGAGTCCGGACGCGAGGGCGACACCACCTCTGGTGGGGTTGCCCTCGATGTCGTCGTCGGCGGCACCGAACGACGCGAATCGGTGGCGGCCGGACTGGCCGTGCTGCGGCCTCAAGATGGGCTCGTCCTCGTCCACGACGCCGCTCGTGCTCTGGCTCCGCCCCATCTGTTCCAGCGCGTCATCGACGCTCTGAGGCAGGGGCACGGCGCCGTGATTCCGGGCCTGCCGGTAATCGACACCATCAAGTCGGTGGACGAGTCCGGCACGGTCACCGGCACACCCGATCGCGCCACGTTGCGCGCGATCCAGACTCCGCAAGGTTTCGGCAGTGCGGTCCTCACGCACGCCCACTCGGAAAACCTCGACGTGTCGGTCACCGACGATGCCGGCCTCGTAGAGTTGTCCGGTGCACCGATCCACGTCGTCGACGGCGATCTGTGGGCGGCCAAGATCACGACGCCCGAGGACCTCGACATCGCTGCGCGTCGTCTCGAGTCCGTAGAGCACATGCCTGCCGGCCACGATGCTGCTGACGCTTCACGGCCCGCTGCGGTCCACTCCGGTGAGTGAGGGTTTCATGTCTTCTGGTCCGTCCATTCCCCCTGTCCTTCCCGTCGTCGGAATCGGCACCGACGTGCACGCGTTCACGGCCCCGGAGGCCGGTCGTCCCCTGTGGGTCGCCGGTCTGGAGTGGCCGGGTGAGCCCGGACTCGGAGGGCATTCCGACGCCGACGTCGCGGCTCACGCCGCCTGTGACGCCCTGTTCTCCGCTGCCGGCATCGGTGATCTCGGCGCCCACTTCGGTACGTCTCGCCCGGAATGGGCCGGGGCCCCGGGCTCGACCCTTCTGGCAGAGGCCGCGCGTCTGGTCCGCGAGGCCGGGTTCGAGATCGGCAACATCTCGGTGCAGGTCATCGGTAACCGCCCCAAGATCGGCACTCGTCGTGATGAGGCGCAGCGCGCCTTGTCGGCGGCCTGCGGCGCGCCGGTTTCGGTGAGCGGCACCACGACCGACGGGCTCGGCCTCACCGGTCGCGGCGAGGGAGCCGCAGCCGTCGCTGTCGCGCTGCTCGTCCGAGCGTCCTGACGCACATCGCAGCAGGCTCTCTGAGCCTGCCGCTGCCGGTCGCCGGCGGTCCGCCCCATCAGCACGCGCCTTGTAGGCTGGCGCAGTGAGCCTTCATCTCTACGATTCCGCAGCCCGCGAACTTCGCGAGTTCACACCCCTCGAGCCGGGCAAGGTCGGCATGTACATCTGCGGGCTCACGACGCAGGGCACCCCGCACATCGGTCACCTCCGCTTTGCCGTCGCGTTCGACATCCTGCGGCGATGGCTCGAGTTCGGGCACGGGTACGACGTCACGCTGGTGCGCAACGTCACCGACATCGACGACAAGATCCTGCGCAAGTCGGCCGAGAATGACGCCGCCTGGTGGGCCTGGAGTTACGCCCACGAGCGCGAGACGACGCAGGCCATGGAGGCGCTCGGCATCCTGCCGCCCACGTACGAGCCGCGGGCCACGGGACACGTTCCCGAGATGGTCGAGCTCATGAACACGCTCGTCGAAGCCGGGCATGCCTATGCCGCCGCCGATGACAGCGGCGACGTGTACTTCGACGTGCGCTCCTTCCCCGAGTACGGGTCGCTGACGCGCCAGTCGATCGACGACATGGAGGCCGCGGGCGACGCCGATCCGCGCGGCAAGAAGGACCCCCGCGACTTCGCCCTCTGGAAGGGCCACAAGGACGGGGAGCCGGAGACGGCGAGCTGGCCCACCCCGTATGGCCGTGGCCGCCCCGGGTGGCACCTGGAGTGCTCGGCGATGGCGCGCAAGTACCTCGGCGACACGTTCGACATCCACGGAGGCGGCGTCGACCTGCGGTTTCCGCACCACGAGAACGAGTTGGCGCAGTCTCGTGCGGCCGGTCTCGGGTTCGCCCGCTACTGGATGCACAACGGCTGGCTGACGGCCGGCGGCGAGAAGATGAGCAAGTCCCTCGGCAACGGCATGACGGTCTCGGAGATCAGCAAGGTCGCCCGCCCGTTGGCCGTGCGCTACTACATCGGCTCGTCGCACTACCGCTCGACGCTCGAGTACCACCCGACGTCCCTGGCCGAGGCCGAGACGGCCATCGCCCGCATCGAGGGATTTCTCGAACGTGCCGGTGGAGCCTCCCTGCTCGACCAGGAGCCGCTGGCTGCCGGTGACCTCCCGTCCGGGTTCGCTGCGGCCATGGACGACGACCTCAACGTCTCCGGGGCCCTCGCGGTCGTGCACGACACTGTGCGCGCCGGCAACTCGGCTCTTGACTCGGGCGACACCGCCGCGGCGACGCTCGCCGCCCGTCAGGTCGTCGCCATGACCTCGGTACTCGGTGTCGACCCGTTCGATGCCACGTGGCACGGCGGCAGCACCGACGACTCTGCCCTGGTGAGCGCCCTCGACGCGCTCGTCCAGGACCGCCTCCAGGCGCGCGCCACCTCGCGCAAGGACCGCGACTTCGCTACGGCCGACGCGATCCGCGACGCGCTGACCACCGCGGGCATCACCGTCGAGGACACCCCTG
>DAMDJY010000095.1:0-13373 GCA_032100225.1 Mobilicoccus sp. | reverse complement strand
CCCACGTTCTCGCAGGTCACACGCTCGACACTCGGATCTTTCCGGGGCCCTGGACGGCGAGGTCCGATGGGTTCGTCTGGATGGCAGAGCAGCTACCCCCGCGACTCCGCGCTGACCTCAGCAGGTCGTCCGCGACGTAGCCGGTAGAGCGCCGTGGTCACGCAGATGGCCAGGGCGCCCAACGCCGCTGCGACCGCCACCGGAACAGAGTGCGGCGCGTCGGTGAGTCGACCGACGGTGATCCACGCCAGTCCCCACGCCATCGCCGCGGCGATGGCAATACGTCCACGACTCCAGCGGGCCAGCCAGACACCGATGCCGGTGGCCACGGCGACGACCGCGACGGCCAGCCATGTGGCCACAACCGGCTCGAACCGCAGGCCTGAGGCCGCCCCGGCAGCAGCGATGTTGGCGCACACGGCGACACAGACCCACCCGAGGTACAACCCGAAGGTGCCGTCGGTGATCAACCGATCGGGCCCGGACGTCGCGGGGATCCGCTGGAGCCGGATGACGAGAGCGATGAGGCTGAGCAGCAGCGCGATGATGACGACCACGCTGAGCACGATCATGTCGACCTGCGTGACCAACAACCACCCCGCGTTCAGCACCATCGACGCCGCGACCAGCCACCCGATGGCGCGGTGTCGCGGAGCAGCGGTCTGAGAAGGCAGCCACTGCCAGATCGTGTAGGCGAACAGGCCGAGGTAGATCACCGACCAGATCGAGAAAGCCGGGCCGGCGGGTGCCACGTGGGTCGCGTCGGCGGACAGCGCGCCACCGGAGCTCTCCGCTACCCGAGTTCCGATGACCCCCGTGCCGAACAGCGTGCCCACCACGCAGAAAAATTCGGCGGCCGTGACGCCCGCCTGCCGCACGCGATCCGATGCCGATACTGCGTTGCTCACGAAGCCTCCATAGTTCGATCAGCGAACTACCATCATGAGCCAGTGGGTCGGTCGGGGCCACCGGGCGCGCCCGTCTCGCCGTCAAGTGGCCCGCGAGGTCCTCGTCGACAGACAGGCCAGATGGATTCGACTGCGTGGCAAGGTTTCTAGCTGTGGCGAGCGATCCTTGACGCGTCGGCTGCCCTGTCCCTGCGCATCAGGGCACCTGCCCCCTTGCTCAGCTGTGAGCCCGTGCCTGGGCGAGAGTCTCGTTGACGGCGTCGATCCAGGCCTGCGAAAACCGTTCGGGGTCGCCGGCCCAGGCGAGGAGGCTGTCGACGGAGTTGGCGACGCCGTCGCGCTCATCGGCGACGGCAGTTGCCAGGAGCGCACCCATGCGGGGGAGGGTCACGAGCCAGCCGCTGTCGGTCGTCGAGAACGCCCGCCCGCGCTCGCCGTAACGCTCCTCGTAGTAGGGGAACTCGGCGTAGATGGCGCCGATCGCTCGCTGCGCAGCCTCCTGCGCCCGGGGCTCCCTGGTGACGTTGTAATTGCCCGCAGCCTCGTTCTGGGCACTGACGCTCTGGGTTGGCTCGCGCTGGATGTCATCCTCGACTTCGTCCATGTCAGCCTCGTCGACCGCGTCCGGGGTCACCTCGCGTGTGTCCTCAGTCATGGTGTCTCCCAAGAACATTCAAGCGACGAGCGGGCAGGTGTGAGTCTAGGTGGACACCACTGCTCAACGAAGGACCTGGTGTGATGGCGTGAGGTCCGTGGCGCTGCACCGCATGAAAGGCGTTCTGATGTCGGAGTTCGCTTCAGTCACCGCTCATGACCCCGACCTGCCCCGAGTGGCGGTCGACATCGTCCCGCTCGACGAGGATGCCGTTGATGCATGCGCCGAGATCGCAGCTACACGCGAAGGAGATGCGCCTGCACGGTGGCAGGAGGTCTTCGCTGCGGCGATGGGTGATCCGCAGCAGATCGTGCTCGTTGCACAGGTCGACTCCGTCGTCGTGGGTTACGGCAAGGCCGCACATCTGCCGCTACGTGAACGCGGAGGTCGTGGCGTCCCCAACGGCTGGTACCTGACGGGCGTCGTGGTGCGGCCGGAGTGGCGCCGTCGCGGCATCGGCGAACAGCTCACCCGGGCCAGAATCAACGCGCTGGCTGGACAGGCCGAGTCCCTCCACTACTTCGCTGCCGCAGTGAACGCCCCGACGATCGCCCTGCACGCCAAGCTCGGGTTCATCGAGGTCGGCCGTGACATCGACGTTCCGAGCGTCACCTTCACCGGAGGGGCCGGCGTCCTGTTTCGTCGGGATCTCAGCGCGGAGTGACCGTATTCAGCACGGTCGCCGGCGTCCGGGTCACTCCTGCGGCACGGTGCCGACCTGTTTGGCGGGCACGCCGACCACGATCGCGTTGGCAGGAACGTCTTTGGTGACGACGGCCCCGGCTCCGACGACTGCGCCGTCGCCGATGGTGACGCCCGGCATCACGGTGACGTTGGCGCCGAACCAGACGCCCTTGCCCAGGACGACGGGGGCGGGGTGCATGTCGGCGCGGCGGCTCGGGAGCATGTCGTGGTCGATAGTCGTGATGACGGCGTTGTGCCCGATGAGGCAACCGTCGCCGATAGTGATGCCGCCCTGGTCCTGAAAGCGGCAGCCGCTGTTGACGAACACGTTCTCGCCGATGTGGATGTTCTTGCCGAAGTCGCTGGTGAACGGCGGGAACATGCGGAACGACTCGGGCACCTCCCGCACGGTGAGCTCACTCATCAGCGCGCGAACCTCGGCGGGGGTGTTGTCGTGCCCGTTGAGCTCGGCCGCGATGCGCAGCGCCTCCTGGCTGGCGGCATGCATCGCCTCGTGATGGGCCGACCCACCCTCGATCGTCTCGCCCGCGTTCAGGGCCTCGACCAACGCATCCAGTCCGGGGATCTCAGCCATAGGCGCCAGGTTACGGCCGTCTGCGGGTGGGTGCGACGGTGAAGGCACCGCCACGCAGCGTCGGCACCACAGGTGACGCGTCCAGCGCTGCGGCAACGTCGACATCGTCGGAAAAGCCGGCCTCGAGGGCAGGACGGGACCAGATCGCAAAAGGTTGTGTGCAACTCAATTGCGTGCAATGATTGCGGTATGGACGACAGGATCGCTCTCGACAACCAGCTGTGCTTCGCGCTGTACGCCGCATCGCGGGTCACTCAGAGCGCCTATCGCACCGTGTTGGGCGACCTCGGTCTGACCTACCCGCAGTGGCTCGTGCTGCTGGCGCTGTGGGGTGAGGACGGGCAGAGCGTCACGCAGTTGGGCGACAAGCTCCTGCTCGACAGTGGCACCCTGTCGCCCCTCTTGCGACGCCTCGAGACCCGCGGTGCCATCGAGCGCCGCCGCGACAGTGCCGATGCGCGGCGCGTCACCATCCACCTCACCGACGACGGCCGGGCGCTGCGCGAGCACGCCGACTCGGTCCAGCACTGCCTGGCCGAACGGGTCCGGCTCACTCTCGAAGAACTCACCACCCTGCGCGATCTGGCACACCGCCTCGTCGCCACCTCCGACATCGAAGGAACGCACCGATGAACACCGTCTACACCGCAGAAGCACTCGCGACCGGCGCCGGCCGCAACGGCCACGTCCGCACCACCGACGGCATGGTCGACCTCGACCTCGCGATCCCCAAGGAGATGGGCGGTGCCGGCGGCGCCACCAACCCCGAGCAGCTCTTCGCTGCGGGCTATGCGGCCTGCTTCCACTCCGCCCTGCAGGTGGTGGCACGCGAGGCCAAGGCCGACCTCGGCGACTCCAGCGTCGGCGCCCAGGTCGGCATCGGCCAGATCGACGGCGGCGGCTTCGGCCTGGCCGTCACGCTCGAGGTCGTCATCCCCAACCTGCCCCACGACGAGGCGCAGCAGCTCGCCGACCGCGCCCACCAGGTGTGCCCCTACAGCAACGCCACCCGCGGCAACATCGACGTCACCGTCACGGTGGTGGAGGACTGATGACGACGCTGCACGATTTTCACGCCACCACGCTCACCGGACAGGACCAAGACCTCGCCGAGTACGCCGGTCAGGCCGTCCTCGTGGTCAACACCGCCAGCAAGTGCGGTCTCACCCCGCAGTACGAAGGCCTGCAGCAGTTGCAGGACGAGTTCGCGAGCAGCAACTTCACCGTCCTCGGATTCCCGTGCGACCAGTTCGCGCACCAGGAGCCCGGTGGCGCCGACGAGATCGGTGAGTTCTGCACGCGCAACTACGGCGTCACGTTCCCGATGTTCGAGAAGGTCGACGTCAACGGCAAGTCCGCCCACCCGTTGTGGATGTGGCTGCGCGACCAGAAGGGCGGCCTGATGGGCGACGCGATCAAGTGGAACTTCACCAAGTTCCTCGTCGACGCCGAGGGCAACGTGGTCAAGCGGTACTCGCCGACGACCGCTCCCTCCGCGATCCGTGACGACATCGCGACGCTCGTGAACGAGGGCGACCGTAGCTGAGTCGCGTAAGGACGCAGCCGAGGCTGCAGCGATCCGAGGGTGATCACCCCTTCGTCGCTGCGTCCTCGGCTGCGTTCTCGCGATCACAGCGAAAGCCGCGCCGAGCACCTCGTATATGGAGGGCTCGGCGCGGCTTATCGGCGGTGTCGGTGCCGGTTCGGTGACTACAGCGGTTGACGTCCCACAGTGCCGATGAGGTTCTGGCGGTACTCCTCGCCACTGAGGCGCTCGACCTCGGCTGAGGCTGCCGTGATGCGGGCGTCGATGCCGAGGCGTGCCCCGGATTCCTCGTTGCCGGGGGTGGTGGCGAACTGCTTGAGGGCCGTGTAACCGGCCTCCGCGCGGGAGGCCGCGGCCTGCTGCTTGGCGTCGAGACGCTCCGCGTACCAGTCCGCAGCCAGCACGGACTCGCGCGTGAACATCTCGCGGAACTCCGGCGTCGACAGCGTCCAGCCCTCGGCCGATTCACCGCGCGCCATGATCTCGAGCAGTGCCCGCAACGGCGGGACGGCCAGGTCGATCGTGCCGTCGTCGAAGTAGGCCTGAGCCACTCGCTGGTGGGTGGTGACGATGATGTCGACCGACTCGGCGAATACGGCCGGGTCCTGCAGCTCTGGCTTGAGCATCTCGGGCGGGAACACGACGTGCGGGTGGAGGAAGATCCGGCCGAAGTACGTGCGCGCGAACATCTGGGTCATGCGGTATCCCAGCCGGCTCGCGAGGATGGTGCGGCCCTCGTACTCGAAGTCCTCCAACTTTCCCATGCTGCCCTCGGCGATGAGGCGGTGCGCGTCACGCTCCTCCGGCGTCATGCGGCTGAACACCTCGGGTACGAGCAGCGAGAAGTCGTGGTCGATGCGCATGTGCGGCCCGACGTACCCGGCCGCCGACAGCCACCCGTCGTAGGTGCCGAGCGCGAAAGACAGGAACGCCGCGTTGAGGTCGACGACGGCGGGCAGCGGGTTGAACGGGCCCTTGGTCATCGCGCCCTCGGAGCCGGCGCCGGTCGTCGAGGGCGACTTGCCGGTCATCGAGGAGATGAACTCGGCGAGCAGCTCGGGCAACTCCATGTAGTGCAGCGGGTTGTAGGCGCACAGCGGAGGCACTCCCGGCTCCGGCGGGTTGTTGCGACGCCCGGCAGCCACGACGTCGACGGGAAGCGGCAGCTCCTCGCTCGTCGGGCGGCGTTCCCACAGGTGGGAGGCCAGATCGGCGACAGCGGTGGCCACAGCGTTGGTGCGGTCGGGGCGTTGCTGCAGGTAGCGCGGGTTCTTGCTCGGCTTACCGCCGACGAGGCGAGGGTGGGCCGAGCTGACGATGTAGTCGGGCCCGTTCTTCGCGTCGGCGAAGCGCGACAACATGCCACCCATCGGCTCGGTGAAGAACGAGAACCGGATCGCGTCGTCGCGCATTTCGGTGACGTCGTCGTGGGTGAGGGGCTGGAAGTTCGACAAGAAGGTGTCGTCGCGCGTGAGGTCGAGCTCGGTCTGCTTGTCGTAGCCGCGGTTGACGGCCTCGTCGGGGCGCTGGAACAGCAGCTCCTCACAGTTCTCGACGAGCTTGTACGAGCGGTTCGCATCGCGTCCGAGCAGCGCCCCCGAGACGACGGTGGAGGCTGTGATGTCGTCTTCGGTCTGCACCTTGGCGGCGGGGTGGAAGTCGTGACGCAGGCCGAAGACGCGCCACGATCCGTCCTGCTCAAACCCGACGCGCAGCATGTTGACGGTGATCTTGCCGCCGTCCATCCGCAGGTTGTTGCCCTGGCGGCCGTTGATGATGCCGACCGTGAAGTGGCTGCGCCAGTCCGATCCCCACTCAGGGCGGTAGAACCGCTTGACGACGTACACGAGCTCGCGCACGTGCGCCGGGATCGACTCCAACCAGTTGTTGTACTCGTCCGTGTACTTCTCCGACGGGGTGAGCAGCTTGATGACCGACCCGATCGAGCGGGTCTCCGCGAGGATCGGGCGGTGGTCGGGCTCCCGCGTCGTGTCGACAAAACGCTGCGAGTAGTCCCCGTCGATGATCTTCGCCACCTCGTCGAGGTCGCGGTCGATGTCGGGGGCGTAGGCGCTACCGAAGATGATCGCGTCGGAGATCGCCTTGGAGATCTCCGACTTGCCGCCGCCGGAGACCGTCGCGGGCTTGTGGCACGAGGTCACATTCGGGGCCGTGCCGATGAGGGTCCAGTGGGTCTTGTCGGACTTGAGCTGCGTCATCTGGACGCGGTATCCGTTGGGGCTCATGTAGACCCGGTCGGCGCGCAGGCGGATGGATCCCGTCGAGCCGTTGGGGTTCGTCCACGTCGCGGTGAGGTCGCGCAGCGAGTAGTTCGTGTCTGCCGGGACGAGCACGACCTCGGGCACCTGCGTGTCGACGGCGTGGCCCTCGGCGGCGCGGCGGAATCGGTCGGGGTCGCGCGCCAGGACCTGCGCGAGCGTGTACTCGTCGCCGCAGGAGTTCTCGCGGTACCGCTGACCGAGGTTGTAGGCCGGGTACACGAGTGCTCCACCGGAGTGCTCCTCCTCGGCGTTGCCGAACAGGTTGGCGGAGTAGGAGATCTGAGACTTGACCTCTTTTTTGCAGTAGCCGAAGTAGTTGTCGGCGATGACCGTGACGATGACGCCGCGCTCGTCGCGCGCACACACCTTGAACGCCTGGCCCTTGTTGTAGAGCTCGTCCTCCGTGTCCCAGCACATGCCGTCGCGCAGCTGCCGCTCGGTGGCCTCGCTCGTGTGCGGCAGGCCGAGCGACTTCTTGGTGACCTTGGTCAGGTGCGGTGCGAGGACGACGAGGCCGGTGTGGCCGGTCCACGTCGCCGGCGCGAGGGAAGAGTCGTTCTCGGGCAGGTGCGGGTCGCCCGCGTTACCGAAGATGCCTTCGACGAAGTCGAGGTTGGCCACGAGCCCGCCGGGCACGATGAAGCGCGTCTCCATCCGCTTCTCTGGCACCCAGCCGGGCACCTCGGGGGAGACCAGTGGACGCAGCAGCAGGGAGACGAAGCAGGCGACGTCCTCGTCCTGGTTGCCCGTGTAGGGCAGCACCATGTCGGCGCGCGGCGGCTGGAACGCGAGGTCGAGCAGCTTGGCGAACACCGGCTTGGGCACGGCGAGCTTGTCGTCGGGGATCGGGAGTCCGCCCTCGGCGATGTGGAAGACCCCGGCCGTGGTGCGCCGGTCGTTGGCCGGGTTGTGCAGGACACCGTTGGCGAGGCGGTACGAGCTCAACAGCGGTGACGTGTAGTCGTCGCCGTCGTGGGGCAGCGACAGCACTCGCGCCAGCCCCGGCTCGTCGAGCACGAGGGTGCGGCGGGGGAGCGAAGGAGTGACCGTGTCGGAGAGGTAATCGTCGAGCCAGGCCTGGATGCGGCCGTCCGCGGCACACAGCCTCTCGGAGAGGCGCCGGTTGAGCTCGCGCTCGCGGGCGAGGATCGGGCGCATGAGCCGGCCCGACTCGGTCTGGTCGAATCCCGGAGTCGGGTATCCGGCCTGCGCGAGGCGGAGGTCGATGGCGACCCGTCGAGCGGCCGGATCTGCGCTCGTGTTCGACTCGGTGGGGCGGGGATCGTCGGGCTGTGACGTGGTGGGGTCTGCGGCGAACGTGGACATGAGTCACCCTTCTTCGCGCCCCCGGTGCCCGGCGTTGCGCAGGGCATCACGGCGCGTGTGCGGTCGGTCCTGGCGTGCAGAGAAGCCGTCTGGCGGGATGGTGCTGACGCGAACTCATCCGGCTTCGACGGGATCTCCTGCGTCCGTGCCTTCATCGTATCCCGCAGGATCCGAGTCGCTCAGGGGAGAGGCGTTCATGCGGTCACACCCCGACGGACCAGCTTTCGAGCAGCCCGCGGGCGTAGGCGGCCTGGCCGAGGTGGACGACGGCGTCGTCGATCATGCTCACGATTCGGGCCCCGCGCGTGACCGGCGGCGTGTAGGAGGTGTCGATGATCTCCCCGAGTTCGTCGTCGCTGAGACTCGCGATGTAGGCCTGCAGGGCCTCGACACAGGCGCGCAGGTGGCCGGCGAGCGCAGGGACGTCGGTCACGTGCAGCGCGGCCACGGCCTCGGCCGAGTCGCCGAACCCGAAGTCGTTCTCACCCCGTTCGACACCGAGGCGCGTTGCCCAGTCGCCGGAGGTCCACACCGATGCGGTGCCGGCCAGAGCAACGGTCTGCACATCCATCTGCCGCGCCGCATGCCAGAGCAACCAGGCGATCGAGTTGCCGCTACCCATCGGTGCTGCGTGCGCCGTCTCGGGGGAGAGGCCGTCGAGCACGAGCTCGGCGGAATCCACAGGCCGGGAGGCGGCATCGGTCAACAGCTCGCGAGTGTCCATGCCGGGAAGCCTAGTTCGGGCCCGATTCGACTGCGGCAGTGCTCAGCTCGACCCGTCGTTCGTCACGTCGTACGACCAGCCGGAATCACCACGGGTGTAGACGATTCGCAGGTGATCCCGATCAGCGGCGCCCTGCCAGAACTCCACCCGGGAGGGGCGCAGCCACCAGACGCGCCAATCCCCGTCGGCGATCCGCGCCTGAGCGACCGGGTGCCGCCGCGCCAGATCTGCCGCGCTCTCCTGCGCGCTCGCTTCGATCGCCTCGCCAAGAAGGCGGACGGCCCGCATCTGCTCGGGCCACCAGAAACTCATCGCCGCACCCGAATTGGCGGCGAGCTGCGCACCCTTGCGGCTGGAGGCCGTGCTCCCGAACGCCCACCCGCGGTCCCCGACGTCGCGCAGCACAAGCACCCGCGCATCGGGGATCCCGGCCGAGTCGACCGTCGAGAGCGTCGCGGATCGCGGTTCGAGAACGGCGCCGTCCACGGCCGCGGTCAGCCAGGCGATGAATGTCTCGACCGGGTCTGCCGGTAGCGCCGACACGTCGAGGTCAGGTGGCGTTCCCGTCAAGGACGGGATGCCGGACAGCAGACGACGGTTCTCCTCGGTCATGCCCCGATCTTGTCAGTCAGCTTGAGCCGCCGCTACGGGCAAACCAGCCCGGGACGCAGCCGACCCCCGGCGCAGCGTGCGCCGAGGGTCGGGTGAGTGGAGCGGGAGACTCAGGCGATCGTGGGTGCCGTTACATAGGCGGCGATGCCACGGTCGACGGAGTCGCGCTCGGCCTCGATGCGGTCGGCGAGGGTCTCGGCACGCTCGATCGAGCCGAGCAGCGCAAGGAGCGCGCCCTTCTCGCCCGCGGGCACCTCGGCGGAGTCGATGATGCGCCAGCGCAGGTCGCCGAACTCGATGTCGCGCAGCTCACCGGCAGGCAGACGCGGCTTGGAGTCGGCAGGCTCGGTGAGGTTCTCGACGGCAAGGTCGAGACGCTCCAGTGCCTCGTCGATGAACGCCTTGCCCGACGGGTGGAACTCCGTATCGCGCACACGGCCGGCGATGTGGTGGAGCTGCTCGTTGAGGGAGTCGGTGAAGTCGACCTCCTCGATCTGGCTGGCGACGAGGTCCATCTGCTCGCGGGACAGGTCGCCCTGGAACAGCTCCGCGGTGTACCCACGAATCTCGCGGGCGAGGGAGTCGACCGTCTCGTAGTGCTCGTGCGCGTTCGACGGGGCGTCCTTCTTGTTGCGCGCGATGTCGAGGAACACGGCGCCACCCTGCAGCAGCCGGGTGGTCTCCTGGCGCACCAGGGGAGCGGCCCGGTCGTAATCGCGCACGGCGCTGCGGTCGAGGAAGCGGGGGTTCGAGTAGTCCTCGACGTCCTCGGCGTCGGTGTGGCCGATGCCGGTGAGGACGCGCTCGAAGACGCCGACGAACGGGAAGAGGATGAGCACGTTGAAGATGTTGAAGAAGATCGAGAACAGACCCACCGCGACCGGCACCAGCGGGAACGTCTCCTTGCCGTCGACCATGACCGGCATGCCGGGGTCTCCGCCGAAGGAGCCCATGACCCACGTGAGCACGGAGATCGCCGGGAAGAACAGGGCGAGCACGACGCAGACACCGATGAAGTTGAACGCGATGTGGGCGTAAGCGGTGCGCTTGGCGTTCTTCGACAGGTTGAGCGAGGCGATCCACGAGGTGACGGTGGTGCCCAGGTCGGCGCCGACGGCGAACGCGATGGCCGTCTGCCACTCGACGACACCGGAGGCGCCGAGGCCCATGACGATGCCGATCGTGGCCGACGAGGAGTGGATCATCGCCGTGATGAGGGCGGCGATCAGCGCGCAGGAGATGACGCCGAAGATCGTCGACGAGTCGAGGCCCGACATGACGTCCATGACCGCGGGCAGATTACGCAGCGGCTTGAGGCCACCGGTCATGAGGTTGATGCCGTAGAAGATCAGCGAGAAGCCCATGCAGGCCAGCGCGATGTTCTTGGTCTTGTCGGTGCGCGCGAAGCAGAAGACCATCGCGAAGATGCCGGAGCAGATGAGGCCCAGCGGGCCGAGCGGCAGGGCGATGAGGCCGTTGCCCAGCGTGGTGCCGATGTTGGCGCCCATGATGACGCCGATCGCCGAACGCAGCGAGAGCACACCGGCGTTCACGAGTCCGACGGTCATGACCGTCATCGCCGTGGACGACTGGATGATGCCGGTGATGATCGTGCCGGCGGCGACACCCTTGGCCGGGGTTCCGGCCATCTTGGCGAGCCACCGACGCATCTTGTTGACGGACAGGGATTGGATACCCGTGTCCATGAAGTCCAGGCCGAGAAGGAAGATCCCGAGGCCCCCGATGACGGGGACGAGGATGTCCTTGAAGATGTCGACGTCCATGATCCTGATGTGGTCCTGTCGGTGAAGGGGGCGGGGTCAGGCGGATTCGGGAAGGGCGCGAGCCCAGTAAGCACGGACGGCGTCGGCTGCGGCGGGCGGCAGCGGCAGGTAGCCGAGGTCGCGTGCAGCAGCGTCGGATTCGTCCATCACGTAGCGCAGGAACTGCAGGGCGCGGCGGGTGTCGCCCTTGTTGCCCTCGCGGGGGACGAGGCCGTAAACGGCGACGGTCGCGGGGTAGGCGTCAGCGGCCTTGGTTCCCGTGGTGAGGGGGGTGACGTAGTCGTCCTGGCCGGACCAGTCGGCACCTTCGACGGCTGCAGACATGGCGTGCGGAGAAGGATCGACGTAGCTGCCACCGGCATTGCCGAGGGCGGCCATCTTGAGCCCGGCGCGCTCGGCCTGGCCGGCGTCGAGGTATCCGATGGCGCCCTTGGTGCCCTGAACGGCAGAGGCCATCCCGGAGGAGCGCTCGGCGCCGGTGCCTGCGGGCCACTGGACGACGCTGCCGGTGCCGGGGCCGCTCTTCCACTCCGGGCTGCCGCTGCTGAGGTAGCCGGTGAAGCCGAAGGTCGAGCCGGAACCGTCGCTGCGGTGCACGGGCGTGATCGGCATGTCGGGCAGGGCGACGCCCTTGTTCAGCGCCGCGATGGCCGGGTCGTTCCAGGTGGTGATGGTGCCGAGGTAGATCTTGCCCAGCGTCGCGGCGTCGAGCTTGAGCGTCGCGTCACCGGGGAGGTCGAGCGTGTGCACCACACCGACCGCGCCGACCACGACGGGGAACTGAGCGAGCTTGCGCTCCTTCAGGGCCTCCGCGGTGAGCGGGTAGTCGGAGACGGCGAAGTGGGCGCCGCCGTCGCTCAGGCGCATGATGCCGCCGAGCGATCCGACGGGCTCGTACTCCATGCCCGAGCCGTCGAGCACCCAGTCGGAACCTGTGGCGGCGGGGCGGGAGGGGTTGTCGGCAGACGCCGCATTGCGAAAGTCGACGGTGGCGCGCTCCATCAAGGGCTGCGCGAGGGTCGAGCCGCTACCCACGAGGGCCTCGGATCGACCGCTGGCCGCGAGCAGCACCGCGACGACGGCGACCACTGCGGCCATGATGAGGGGCATCACCAGCGAACGCCGTTTGGCTTCGGGGGTGGTGAGGACGGGAACACCGTTGTCGGCCGAGCCGAGCACGTGAACTCCTGAGGGGGCGAGGGAGGGGCAGTGAGGTCACCTTCGCCCATGTCCGACGTTCGCATGTGAACGCAACCTGAATGGACGAGCAACGCTCGCGGGCATTGTGGGGGCTCTGTGACGGTCCCGACTGCCGCTAGCCTGGCCCTGGACCGACGAAGAGGGGGAAGCCGCCGTGGTTGACGACGCGACCGTGGGCGGGCCGCCCGACGTTCCCGGCCTGAGGCACGAATCCCTGCTCGGAACCGGTGGTTTCGCGGAGGTGCACCGGTACGAACAGGTGGCGCTGGCTCGGAGTGTCGCTGTCAAGGTGCTGTTCGGGTTGGGGGAGCGCGCTGCGGAGGAGGTCCGGGCCGAGGCGCACGTCATGGCACGGCTCTCCAGCCACCCTTCGGTCGTGCCCATCTACCAGGTCGGTGAGGCCGCCGACGGCCGCCAGTACCTCGTGATGCAGTTGTGCCCACCACCGCACCTGGCCGACCGGATCCGCGCCGGAGGGCTCCCCGTCCCGGCGGTCCTCGAAGCCGGGGTGCAACTAGCCGGCGCGGTCGAGACGGCCCATCGGCTGGGCATCCTGCACCGCGACATCAAGCCGGCGAACATCCTCTTCTCGGAGTTCGGCCGCCCCATGCTGGCCGACTTCGGCATCGCCTCCTCGGCGGCGATCGAGGCCCCGCTGCATGCGTTCTCCCCGAGCTGGGCACCACCGGAACAGATCGCGAGCGGCGCGGCTACGCCGGCCAGCGACGTCTACTCCCTCTCCGCGACGCTGTGGGCGATGCTGACCGGGCGCGCTCCCGACAGCGCGGCGGACCCCGCCGCGACGCGGCGTCTCATCGACCGCGACGACGTCAGGTCGCGCCCGGCACCGATGACACAGACAAGGACGGCAAGGACACGACGGTGCTCGTCCCCCTCGCCACCCGCGACGACGTGGTGGAGACCCCGGCTCGCTCGCACCCCTGGGCGCCTCCGGCCCCGGCCGGTGCGCCCGGCCCGAAGAGCGGTCCCGTAGTTCCCGGCGCTCCCGCCGGCGTGGTGAGCCCCGGATCGCCTGCGGCCGCCCCGTGGGAGACGC
>DAMDJY010000094.1:0-13411 GCA_032100225.1 Mobilicoccus sp. | reverse complement strand
CTCGCCGAGGCGGCGGCTCCGGGAGCGAGAAGGGCAGCGGTGAGGGTGGCCGTGACGGCCGTGGTGCGCAGGCGCATGAGACATCCGATCGGTCTGGCGGGACGGTGAGGCGAGTCCCCTCGCAACACCGCTCGGTTCGTGTGATGTGACCGTTTCGTGATGCCCTCGCCCTGTCCTTGTCGGCCCCGCCCCCGGGGGCCCTGAGTGATCCCTACGTCCAGACTCTTCACGGGTTCCGTCATGCTCCAGGTTTCACACCAACGACCGACCGACGACGCATGTCATCCGGTCGACCTGTTCGTGTAGGCCGGTCATCGCCGCCAGCTGCACAGTTAATCAGGAACGATCCACAGCGGGGCGGGCACGGTAGCGTGACCCCGTGCTGCTCTCCGATCGCGACATCAAGGCTCAGATCGACGCCGGACGGGTCCGTCTCGACCCCTACGACGTGGGGATGGTGCAACCCTCCAGCATCGACGTGCGCCTCGATCGGTACTTCCGGTTGTTCGACAACCACAAGTACCCGTACATCGACCCCGCCGAGGAGCAGCCCGACCTCACCCGCCTGGTCGAGGTCGAGCCCGACGACGCCTTCGTGCTGCACCCCGGTGAATTCGTCCTAGGGTCGATCTACGAGACCGTCGCCCTGCCCGACGACGTCGCGGCGCGGGTCGAGGGCAAGTCCTCCCTGGGGCGCCTCGGGCTGTTGACGCACGCGACGGCCGGGTTCGTCGACCCCGGTTTCGAGGGGCACGTGACGCTCGAATTGAGCAACGTCGCGACGCTCCCGATCAAGCTGTACCCGGGGATGAAGATCGGGCAGCTCTGCTTCTTCAAGCTGTCCTCACCCGCCGAGCACCCTTACGGCAGTTCGGTGTACGGCTCCCACTACCAGGGCCAGCGCGGCCCGACGGCGAGCCGCTCGTTCGCTGGGTTCACCCGCGCAGACGTGTAGTCGAGTCATGTCGCGGATCCTGCGCCACCACCCGTTGGAGCGGGCCAGGCACACCGTGGATCGGGGGCGGCGCCCCATCGAGGCCGTCGTCGTGAGTCTGCACGGCGGGCCGGAGCGCGGGTTCAACGCGACGAGCAGTTGGAGCCCGGCGTATGCGCGGCTGGTGCCGTTCGCACGCGCGATCCGCGAGCTCAGCGACGACCGCATCGCCGTCCTGCGTGTGCGGCACACCCAGACGGGGTGGAACGGTGGCGAGCAGACGACGCTCGGTCAGGCGAGGTTGTTGCTCGCCGACATCTCGGCCCGTACCCCTGAGCTGCCGATCGGTCTCCTCGGCCATTCCCTCGGCGGACGCACCGCTCTCGCTGCTGCCGGTCACGGTCAGGTGCGCAGCGTCGTCGGACTCGCGCCGTGGGTGACACCCCACGACGCCGTGGAGCATCTCGTCGACCGGGACGTCCTCATCGTCCAAGGTGCCAGTGACCGGGTGTGCCCGGCCGAGGACAGCCGTGAGTTCGTCGGCCGCCTGCGCGAGGCGGGCGGATCCGTGCGGTATGAGGAGCTGGCCGGCTGTGGCCACGGCATGATCCGACGCGCATCCGAGTGGCACGACCTGGCCGCCCGCCATCTCGTCGACACCCTCCTGCCGGCCCGCTGAATCCCCGCCGAGACGCCGCGCCTCCCTGACGGCTCTGCGCGCGTGTCCGATTCGTCCCAGAGGGCGGTTGTCGGTCAGGCCCGCTACGTTGGAGCGCATGATCCGGTTCGACCGCGTCACCAAGGCGTATCCAGGCGGCACGATCGCCGTCGACGACCTCACCCTGGAGGTGCCTCAGGGGCAGATCACTGTGCTGGTCGGGCCGTCGGGCTGCGGCAAGACCACCTCATTGCGCATGGTCAACCGCATGGTGGAGCCGACATCCGGCACCATCGCCCTCGACGGCACCGACACCGCGTCGATGTCGCAGACGGAACTCCGCCGCGGTATCGGTTACGTCATCCAACACGGTGGACTCTTTCCGCACCTCACCGTCGAGCGCAATGTCATGACGGTCCCCAAGCTGCTCGGCTGGTCGACGTCCAAGGCTCGGGAGCGCGCTCGCGAACTCCTGGAGGTCGTCGGGCTCGGTGCCGATCTGGGCGGGCGCTACCCCGCACAACTCTCCGGTGGCCAGCAGCAGCGCGTCGGGGTGGCGCGGGCCCTCGCGGCCGACCCGCCGGTGTTGCTCATGGACGAGCCGTTCAGTGCCGTCGATCCGGTCGTTCGCGATGGGCTGCAGGACGAGTTGCTGACGCTCCAGGAGCAATTGCACAAGACGATCCTGCTGGTCACCCACGACATCGACGAGGCCGTCAAGCTCGGCAATCAGGTCGCAGTCCTGCGCGTCGGCGGGCGTCTGGCGCAGGTCGACGCCCCGGCCAGGCTGCTCGCCGAACCCACCGACGACTTCGTGGCCTCCTTCGTCGGGCGCGACCGCGGCTACCGTTCGCTGGCCTTTCAGGGGGCCGACATCCCGCTGCACAGCGAGCCCACGGCTCGACTCGGCGAAGCACCCGGCGGTGCCGAGTGGGTCCTCGTCGTCGATGACGAGGGTCGCCCCCAGGGGTGGGTCCGAGGCGATCAGGCGGGCGGGCGGCCCATCGGCCCCGACGACCTGCGTCTGGGCGGCACACTCGCGCAGCGGGGTGGAACGTTGCGCGCCTATCTCGATGCCGCGCTGTCCTCCCCGAGCCGCCGTGGTGTCGTCGTCGACGACGACGGTGTGCTGGCCGGTGTCGTGCACCCGGGTGAGGTGCTCGACGTGATCGAATCGGCCGGCCGAGCCGGGGTGGACGAGGACGGCGGGGTTCCGTGACCTGGCTCCCCGACAATCTGGACACCGTCGCCTCGCTCGCCGCGGCGCACGGGTGGCTCGCGGGCATCCCGCTGCTCGTCGGGCTTCTGTTGTCGCTGCCGCTCGGGTGGGCCGCCCACCGGTGGTCGCGGGTGCGGCCCTTCCTCGTGGTCGGAGCCGGTCTGCTCTACACGATCCCGTCGCTCGCGCTGTTCGTTCTCATGCCGCTGATCCTCGGCACGCGCATGCTCGACCCGCTCAACGTGCTGGTCGCCATGACCGTCTACACGCTGGCCCTGCTCGTGCGCACCGTCGCCGACGGTCTCGACTCGGTGCCCGAGCACGTCCGCGCCGCGGCCACAGCGATGGGCTACGGCGGCCTGGCCCGCGCCTTCAAGGTCGAGCTGCCGCTGGCGGTTCCCGTCATCGCGGCCGGCCTGCGGGTTGCTGCGGTGAGCAACGTCAGCATCGTCAGCGTCGCCTCCCTCATCGGTGTCGCGCAGCTGGGCAACCTGCTCACCGACGGTTACAGCCGCGCCTACCCCGAGGTGCTGCTCGTCGGCATCCTCGCCACCGTGCTCCTGGCGCTGATGTTCGACCTCGTGATCATCCTGGTCGCCCGGCTCCTCACGCCCTGGGTGCGGGCAGGAGGTGCCCGATGATCGAGCGTCTCCTCGAATGGTTCTCCGATCCCGCCACCTGGTCAGGCCGCGCAGGCATTCCCACCCGCATCGCCGAGCATCTCGGCTACTCCGCCGTGGTCATCCTCGTCGCGGCCCTGATCGCCATCCCGATCGGCCTGGTCATCGGCCACACCGGGCGCGGCAAATGGCTCGTCAGCTCGGCCAACGCGGCACGAGCCGTGCCGAGCCTCGGCCTGCTGTTCGCGTTCGCCCTCTGGCTCGGGCCGCGGATCGACGGCGACCTGGCCTTCGTCGTCCCGAGCCTGCTCGTGCTGATCATCCTCGCGATGCCCGCCCTGCTCTCGGGGGCCTACGCGGGGGTCGAGGCCGTCGACCCGGCAGCTCGCGACGCTGCCCGCGGGCTGGGAATGACGCCCCGGCAGGTTCTCTTCGGCGTCGAACTGCCCTGCGCGCTTCCGCTGGTCCTCTCGGGCCTGCGCAGCGCGACGCTGCAGGTCATCGCCACGGCGACGATCGCGTCCTACATCAGCCTGGGCGGTCTGGGCCGGTTTCTCATCGACGGCCTCGCCTCCGGCAACTACGCACAAATGGCCGGAGGGGCACTCCTCGTGGCGATCGTCGCCCTCGTCGTCGACGGAGTGCTCGCCATGATCACGCGATTCCTCGTCTCACCAGGCCTGAGTGACGGGGGACGAGCATCGCGCACCGGCCGCGCCCGCCGTCAGCCCGTCGATACCCAGGTCCAACCCGGGGCAGCAGCCGTGCAGTCTCAGGCCACCCCATGAGCGTCTCGTTCCACACTCGGCAGAAAGGCCACCTCGTGACCAGCAACACCACCAGCACGACCACTCGGAGGAGCCTCGGCGTCGCCGTCGCCCTCGTCGCCACGCTCTCGGCCGCCGCCTGCGGTGGCGGCAGCGACCCCCTGCAGAAGGACGCCGCTCCCGCCGGGACGCAGGCGCCGTCGGGCACTGTCACCGTCGGGTCTGCCGACTTCTCCGAGTCCAAACTCCTCGCCCAGATCTACACGGGCGCGCTCAAGGCCAATGGGCTTCAGGTGGCCGAACCGCGCCTTGGCATCGGCGCCCGCGAGGCCTACCTGCGCGGCATGACCGACGGCTCGATCAATGTCATCCCCGAGTACACGGGCGCGTTGGCGGTGCACTACGACAAGACGTTCTCCGGCACCGACCCCAACGAGGTCTACACCCACCTCAAGTCGGTGCTGCCGCAGGAGCTCACCGTGCTCAAGCCGAGCGCGGCCGAGAACAAGGACACCATCACCGTCACCCAGAAGACGGCCGAGGAGCAGGGGCTGCGCACCCTGTCCGACCTGCAGGCCAAGGCGCCCACCATGACGTTGGGCGCACAGGCCGAGTTCAAGTCTCGTACTCAGGGCGTCCCCGGACTCAAGGACACCTACGGCGTCGAGTTCAAGCAGATGCGGGCACTCAACGGGCAGGCCGTCATCCAGGCACTCGTCAACGGGCAGGTCGACGCGGCCAACGTGTTCTCCACCGACCCGGCCTACGCCCAGCACCAGCTTGTCGCCCTCGAGGACGACAAGGGGCTGTTCGGCAGCCAGAACGTCGTGCCGCTGGTCAACAAGAGTGTCGCGGGTGACGAGAAGGTCGTCGAGACCCTCGACAAGGTCTCGGAGGCCCTGACCACCGAGGACCTCCAGCAGATGCTGACCAAGGTCGACGTCGAGCGCAAGGACCCGGCTGCGGTGGCTCAGGAGTTCCTCACGTCCAAGTCTCTCGGCTGACCCAGCCGGACGTGCGCGCCGGCCGGCTGGTGAGCTGGTCTGCCTGCCGGTCGACGGGGTCACGGGTCGAGGCGCAGGCGGGACCGCAGCCGTGTTCGCCAAGGTGTGCCGAGCCGTTCACTGATCGACGTCATCGCGGTGCCTTCAGCCTCTTGCGGGAGGCGCCGCGGTGCCGTAGTCAGGAGGGGTGAACGAGATGCTGACGATCACCACCCCTGCGGGCCAGGCCGAGGCCTACCTCACCCGCCCCGACGAGACGCCCCGCCCCGGGGTCGTGTTCTTCATGGATGCCATCGGTGTTCGTGAACGCACGATGGAGATGGCCGATCGCATCGCGTCGTGGGGATACGTCGTGCTGCTGCCCAACGTGTTCTACCGCGAGGGCACCGTTGCCGAACTCGCGCCCGACCTCGACCTGCGTGACGCCGACAACCGTGCCGCGTTCATGAAGGTCTCGATGCCGCGCGTCCAGGCCTACACCCCCGACCTGTCGAACGCCGACGTGCCGTACTGGTTCGACACGCTCGACCGGTACACGACGAGGCCGGGTGCGGTGGTGGGGTTCTGCATGGGCGCCCGCCTGGCGATCCGCGCTGCGGCCGAGCGTCCGAACGACGTCGCTGCTGTCGCGGGGTTCCACGGCGCCAACCTGGTCGAAGACGCCCCCGACAGCCCGCACACCCTGCTGTGTCGCACGCGCGCTGCCTACCTGTTCGGGCACGCCGACAACGACAAGCTCAACCCGCCCGAGGCGCAGGCCGAGCTGGATCGCAGCCTCAAGATGGCCGGGTTGAAGTTCTCCTGCGCCGTGTATCCCGATGCGCCGCACGGATTCACGATGTCCGACACCTCCTCGTACCAGGAGGCCGGGGAGCAGCGGGCCTTCGTGGAGCTGCAGACCTGGCTGGCCTCGTCCCTGCGCACCCGCTGACGGCTGCCCCTGCGAGGCGGGCCGCGGCCCACCGATGTACGCACCGGCCGAGGCGGGTCGCCGGTCGACATCCGATTTCGGAGTGAGTGCTCACTCACTTAGGCTTGCTCCATGAATGATCGTGCGCCCCGGCTGTCTCCGGAGGATCGGCGCCTCTCGCTCGTCGAGGCGGCGACCGAGTTGATCCGCGCCACCGGAGCCATGCCGACGACCCGGGCCGTCGCACAGGCCGTGGGGATCGCCGAGGGCACCGTGTTCCGGGCCTTCGAGAACAAGGAGGCACTGGTCGAGGCTGTGATCGGGGCCGCTGTGTGCCCCGTGCCCTTTCGTGCCCGCATCGATGCGATCGACCCGACTCTGCCGTTGCCCGAGCGGCTCGCTGCCGGCGCGACCCTGCTCATGTCGCGCTTCGCCACCATCGCCGAGGTCGTCGGCCCCCTGGGGGTGATGGGCCAACCCGTTCACCACGCGCACCCGCATTGCCCCGACCCCGACGCCGCAGTGACGGGCATCGGCGGCCATATGAGCAGCCTCGCCCGTCTCGTCGAACCCGACGCGCACCGCCTGCGCTTCGATGTGGCCGACGTCGTCCAGGCCGTGCGCATGCTCGCCTTCGCAGGCAGCCACGCCCACCTGGCCGAGGGCGCCCTCAGCGAGACGGAGCGGATCGTCGACCTCGTGCTGCACGGTTCGCTCGTCGAGCCCGGCAGGTCGGGCAGCCCACGAACACCTGACCACCGAACCGACCCTGACCAGGGGAGTACCCCGTGTTGATGCGTCTTCTCCGCCGCTACCTGCGCCCGCATGTCGGGCTGCTCGTGGTGGTCGTCGTGTTGCAGATCGGCTCGACGTTCGCGGCCTTGTGGCTGCCGTCACTCAACGCCGACATCATCAACAACGGCGTCGCCAAGGGCGACATCGGGCACATCTGGGGGGTGTCGTGGTGGATGCTCCTCGCCTCGCTGGTCCAGATCGTGTGCTCGGTGGGTGCCGTGTGGGCGGGCGCCAAGGCGGCGATGAGCCTGGGACGCGACCTGCGGGCCGACCTCCTCGATCAGGTGATGACGTTCTCGGCGCGTGAAGTCGCCCGGTTCGGGGCTCCCTCGCTGATCACCCGCAACACCAACGACGTTCAGCAGATCCAGCAGCTCGTCGTCATGAGCTGCATCATGCTCGTGACCGCGCCGATCATGATGGTCGGCGGTGTCGTCATGGCGCTGCGCGAAGACGTCGGTCTCTCGTGGCTCGTCGCCGTCGCGGTGCCCCTGCTGCTGGGCTCGGTCCTGCTGATCATCCGCCAGATGGTGCCGCTGTTCCGGCAGCAGCAGACGCGGATCGACGCGGTCAACCGGGTCATGCGCGAGCAGATCACCGGCCTGCGCGTGGTTCGCGCCTTCACTCAGGAGGACGCCGAGCGGGCCAGGTTCGGCGAGGCCAACGAGAACCTCACTCAGACCACCCTGGCGGTGGGGCGGCTCATGGTGATGATGTTCCCCATCGTCATGGTCGTGATGAACCTGTCGACCGTGGCCGTGATCTGGTTCGGCGGCCACCGGGTCGCGAGCGGGGAGATGCAGATCGGCTCGCTGTTCGCCTACCTGACCTACCTCATCCAGATCCTCATGAGCGTGATGATGGCGACGATGGTCTCTACCATGATTCCGCGGGCGTCGGTCTCGGCCGAGCGCATCGGGGAGGTTCTGGACGAGACGACGAGCGTCGTCGCCCCGGCGAATCCGGTGGAGTTGGGCGACCTGCGCGGCGAGGTCGAACTCGACGACGTGTCGTTCACGTACCCGGGCGCGGAGGCTCCGGTGCTCGACCACATCTCGTTCACTGCCCACCCGGGCACGATGACCGCGATCATCGGCAGCACCGGCTCGGGCAAGACGACGCTGGTCAAACTGCTGCCGCGTCTGTTCGACGCAACGGGCGGCCACGTGCGTCTCGACGGCGTCGACGTGCGCGACATCGACCCCGAACAACTGTGGAGCCGCGTCGGACTCGTGCCGCAGAAGCCGTATCTGTTCAGCGGAACCATCGCGACCAACCTGCGTTTCGGGCGCCCCGAAGCCACCGACGAGGAGCTCTGGGAGGCGCTGCGCATCGCCCAGGCCGAGGCGTTCGTGCGGTCCTACGACGACGGTCTCGACCACGAGATCTCCCAGGGCGGCACCAACGTCTCCGGCGGCCAGCGGCAGCGCCTCTGCATCGCGCGGGCCCTCGTCGCTCGCCCCGAGCTGTACCTCTTCGACGACTCGTTCTCCGCGCTCGACGTCGCCACCGACGCGCGACTCCGCGCCGCGCTCCGGCCCCACATCACCGACGCGACGCTGATCATCGTCGCCCAACGCGTCTCCACGATCATCGACGCCGACCAGACCGTGGTCCTCGACGCCGGTCGCATCGTCGGCATCGGCACACACACGACACTGCTCGACACGTGCGAGACCTACCAGGAGATCGTGTCCTCGCAGCTGCGTGCCTCCGACCTCGACGCCCTGCCACTCGCATCACCAACCGGCACCGGCGGTGCCACCCGCGCCGACGTCGAGGAGACCAGGTCATGAGCACCGCTGCGAAGGGGCCGGACGCCGCCTCCGAGGAGGAGAAGGTCGCTCAGGTGGCCAAGGCGGCCCGCAGAGGTGGAGGCCGCGGGCATGGTCACGCGGGCATGTCCATGCCGGCCGAGAAGTCGATGGACTTCTTCGGGTCGGGCAAACGGCTCCTCGGGCGCCTCAAGCCGATGCGCGGGCAGGTCATCTCCGCCGTCCTGCTGACCATCGTCGGCGTCGTGCTCACCGTCCTCGGCCCCAAGGTGCTCGGCCGCGCCACCGACCTGCTGTTCGCCGGCGTCATCGGCGCCAACCTGCCCGCGGGCGCGAGCAAGGAGCGGGTCGTCGCCGGTCTGCGTGCTCGCGGCGAGACCTCGATGGCAGACATGCTCGGCAAGATGGACGTCGTCCCCGGTCAGGGCGTGCAGTTCGACGAGATCGGCCGAGTGCTCCTCATCGTCATCGGTCTGTACCTCGCGTCCTCGGTGCTCCAATGGCTCGCCGGCCGGATCGTCAACGCCGTCTCGATGGAGACCATGCGGCGCCTGCGCGCCGAGGTCGAAGAGAAGCTGCACCGACTTCCGTTGGGCTACATCGACTCCCAACCCCGCGGTGAGCTGCTCAGCCGCGTCACCAACGACATCGACAACCTCGGCCAGAGCCTCCAGCAGACCTTCGGCCAGCTGCTCAACTCCCTGGTGACCGTGGTCGGCATCCTCGCGATCATGCTGTGGATCTCCCCGACGCTCACCCTCATCGCCGTCGTCGCCATCCCGCTGTCGGGCATCGCCATGGCCGTCATCGGCAAGCGCAGCCAACGCCTCTTCGTGCGGCAATGGGACCGCACCGGCGTGTTCAACGGCCAGATCGAGGAGGCCTTCACCGGCCACGAGCTCGTCACCGTGTTCGGCCGCCGCAAGGAGGCCGTCGCCGAGGCGATGAAGACCAACGACGAGCTGTTCGACGCCACGTTCGGCGCCCAGTTCGTCTCCGGTCTGATGATGCCGGTGATGATGTTCGTCGGAAACCTCACGTACGTGCTGGTCGCGGTCGTCGGCGGCATCAAGGTCGCCTCCGGCCAGATGACCCTCGGCGACGTGCAGGCGTTCATCCAGTACTCCCGCCAGTTCACGCAACCGCTCGCGCAGGTGGCCTCGATGGCCAACCTGCTGCAGTCCGGTGTTGCCTCGGCCGAACGCGTCTTCGAACTCCTCGACGCGACCGAGCAGAGCCCCGACCGCACGCACGCCGACCTGCCGGAGCGGACCCGCGGCCGCATCGAGTTCGAGGACGTCTCGTTCTCCTACACGCCCGACCGCCCGCTCATCGAGCACCTCGACCTCGTCGCGGAGCCCGGCCAGACCGTCGCGATCGTCGGCCCCACCGGCGCCGGCAAGACGACGCTGGTCAACCTCATCATGCGGTTCTACGAGCTCAACTCCGGCCGCATCACCCTCGACGGCGTCGATATCACCGAGATGTCCCGCGAGCAGCTCCGCAGCCAGATCGGCATGGTGCTGCAGGACACCTGGATGTTCAAGGGCTCGATCCGCGACAACATCGCCTACGGCCGCCCCGACGCGACCGAGGCCGAGATCCACGCCGCTGCGGAGGCCACCTACGTCGACCGGTTCGTCCAGCACCTCCCCGAGGGGTACGACACGATCCTCGACGACGAAGGCAGCAGCATCTCCGCCGGTGAGAAGCAGCTCATCACCATCGCACGGGCGTTCCTCGCCTCGCCGAGCCTGCTGATCCTCGACGAAGCAACGTCCAGCGTCGACACCCGCACCGAACTCCTGCTTCAGCAGGCGATGGCCGCACTGCGCACCGACCGCACCAGCTTCGTCATCGCCCACCGCCTCTCCACCATCCGCGACGCCGACCTCATCCTCGTCATGGAGAACGGCCGCATCGTCGAACAGGGAACCCACACCGAGCTGCTCGCTGCCGGTGGTGCCTACGCCCGGCTCCAGGCCGCGCAATTCGCCGGCGAGGAGACGTGATCCGCTGACCGGGTCCTCATCCCGTCGGTGCAGGACACCGAGCGGGTGCGGTCGTCAGGACAGACAGCGTCGCCCCGGCCGCACGTGAAGCGGTCGGGGCGAAGCCGTCGGTTCCGAAGCTGTGGTTGGCGACGCTGTGTCGGTCAGGACTTGTCGAACGCCTTGAGGACGGCCTTGGCCACAGCCTTGGCGCTCATCGGGTTCTGGCCTGTGATGAGACGGCCGTCGACCACGACGTTCTTCGCCATCGGCCGCAGCGTCTTGGTGTACTTCGCGCCCTGATCCTTGAGCGCCTCGGACAGGTCGAACGGCACGACATCGGCGCGACCGGCGAGCTTCTCCTCGGGCCACGAGAATCCCGTGACCTTGCGCTTGCGAACGATCGGCGAGCCGTCGGCGTCCACCGCGTGCAGCAGACCGGCCGGACCGTGGCAGACGGCGGAGACGATCTTGCCCTGCGTCCAGAACTCCGACACCAGTCCGCTCAGCAGGGGACCGGTGAAGTCGTACATCGTGCCGTGACCACCTGTGAGGTAGATCGCGTCGAAGTCGCCCGCCTTCATCGAAGCCACCGACGGCGTGTCCTTGAGGAGGTTCATGAACGCCCGATCCTCGTACCGCTTCTTCGTGCCGCCCATCGCGAGCACGGGACCGGCCAAGCTCTCCGGGTCGATCGGCACGAAACCGCCGTCGATGCTGGCGATGACGACCTCATGCCCGGCGGCCGTCGCCTCGTCGTAGAAGTGCGTGAGTTCCCCGAGCCACAGCCCCGTGCGGATGCCACTGGTGCTGTACTCCGGAACGTTGGTGACGACGGCGAGGATGCGCCGACGTTCTGACTTCTTGGCCATGAGGGATCCCTTTCCACTCGAATCGTTCACCACCCATTGCCCGATCCCCGGCTCCGGAAAACCCGCCGGATGACGACCAAAAGGTGGGGATCGTCTCGCCACGCCCGGGAACGTGCAGGTCAGGGGCTTGTCGTTGAGATCGCCTCAACTTCTGGTCGTCATTCGGGCGGCCCGGTTGGTGTCGTAGCGTCTGGTTGCGGTTGTGGCGCCCGATCAGCTCGCTTCCCGCGCTGTGCGGGCTTCTTTCGCGTCAGCGTGCCCTCTTGTGTTGCGGGCTAGGCGCGTGAACCAAGCTGTTCGGACGCTCTTTGCCGGCTGCGGGTTCCTTTGTGGACGGGCCGGGGTGCTTCGGCCTTGCAGCGTGGGTTCAGAGCATCTCGAGGGGCGTCGGGCCGGTGGGGGCAGGGAAGGCCTGGTCGAGGTCGGCCAGGTCGGCGTCGGTGAGGTCGAGGTCCAACGCTGCTGCGTTCTCGGCGATCCGCTCGACCTGGGAGGTCTTGGGGATCGCGAGCACCCCCGGCTCACGGATACACCAGGCGAGCGCCACCTGTGCGGGCGTCGCATCATGACGGGCAGCGATCTCCGTGAGGGTGCTCGCACCGGCACCGCAGAACAGGCGCGCCTGCTCGAGCGGGGAGTACGCCATGACCGACATGCCGGCCGCGCGGCAAGCCCCGATGAGTTCGAACTCCGGGCCGCGACGGGTGAGGTTGTAGAGCACCTGGTCGGTGACGCAGGCCTGCCCACCGGGGACGCCCGCCAGCTCGGCGAGGTCATCGACGTCGAGGTTGGAGACGCCCCACGCGCCGATGAGTCCGTCGCGCACCAGGTCCTCGAAGCCCGCGACGGTCTCGGCCAGCGGGTGGGATCCACGCCAGTGCAGCAGGTAGACGTCGAGGCGGTCGGTGCGCAGCCGCTTCAAGCTGCGCTCGCAGGCCTCCCGTACTCCGCGACGAGATGCGTTGTGCGGGTACACCTTGCTGACGAGGACCGCATCGTCACGACGGCCGCCGAGGGCATCGCCGACGACCTCCTCCGCTCCGCCGTCGGCGTACATCTCGGCGGTGTCGACCACTCGCAGACCGGCATCCAACCCGGCGCGCAGGGCATCGGCCTCCTGCTTGCGGTCCGAGCCGCGCTCGCCCATCGCCCACGTGCCCAACCCGATCGCCGGAACGTCGAACCCGGTGAACTCCACATGCTTCGTCATGCCCTCATCGTGGCCTCCGTGCTCTCGCTTGCGCATCCCGGGCACGGTGAGAGGGACGCGGGTGGGGCGGGAAAGACCGGTGGCCGGTCACCCTGTGAGGGATGACCGGCCACCGTGTGGATCGACCAGCGCTGCTGGACTATTCGCCGCCGAGGATCTTCAACGCCTCGGAGGCTGCGATGGGCTTGCCGCCCGCCTGCTCACGCAGCTTCTGCCACGCACCGGCTGCAGCTGCCGACACGACGGGGGCGGCTGACTGCGCCGGAACCTCCGCGGCGGGCTCGGGCGTCGTCGGTGCAGGCACCTCGGCAACCGGCTCCGGCTCGACGGGGGCCTCGACGACCGGCTCGGGTTGGGGCTCGACAGGAGCCTCGACCTCGGCCGGCTGGGCAGGGGTCTCGTCAACGGGAGCCTCGACGACCGGGGCCGGTTCGGCCGGTGCCTCAGCAACTGGCATCGACTCGGCCGGTGCATCATCGACCGGAGCCGGAGCCGGAGTGGGCTCGGGCGACGTTGCCTCCACCGGCTGCTCGAGAGGAGCAGCAGCGGGGGCGGGTGCCTCGTCCTTGGCAGGAGCAGCCGCAGCCATCCCACCGAGAAGAGCGAGGGCCTCCGAGGCCGACATGCGACCGCTCGGCATCGCGACCGGCTTCGAC
>DAMDJY010000093.1:0-13906 GCA_032100225.1 Mobilicoccus sp. | reverse complement strand
GGCCAGATCAAACCGTCACAACCACCCCGGCGAGTCGCCAGTGGGGCCAGATCAGACCGTCACGGTGGGGCCAAACCAACCTGTCACAGCCACTCGTCGACGTGGTCGTGCCGTGCCTACCGTCGTGCACGACTACCGAAGGAGTTCGTCATGCCCACCGTTGCACTTGTTGGCACGCTCGACACCAAGCAGGACGAATACGCCTGGCTGAAGGCGCGCCTGGCGGCCCTCGATGTCCAGACCCTACTGATCGATGTCGGCTCCTTCTCCGAGAGCGATCTGGCGGACGTGTCGTCGACAGAGGTCCTGAACGCAGCAGGAGCGGATGTTCCCGCTGTTCGGACCAGGCGCGACCGGGGCGAAATGATGATGCTCATGGGTCGGGGCGCGGCTGCGGTCGTGACCGGCCTTGCCGACGAGGGTCGCATCCACGGCTTCCTCGCCGTGGGGGGATCCGGCGGGTCGTCGGTTGCGGCCCCCGCGATGCAGGCCCTGCCGGTCGGATTCCCGAAGCTGCTCGTCTCCACGATGGCCTCGGGCGATGTCTCTCCCTACGTGGGCGCAGTGGACACCACCCTCATGTATTCGGTGGTCGATGTCGCCGGAATCAACCCGGTCTCGGAGGCCGTCCTCGGGAACGCGGCAGCGGGCATCGCAGGCATGGCCCAGGCGTACGAGAAGCGAAGGGTGACTCCCACCCCCACGGACCACCCGCCGACGATCGGCGTGACGATGTTCGGCGTGACGACCCCGGCCGCCGACGAGGCGCGGCGGACGCTCACCGATCTGGGGTACGAGGTGCTCGTCTTCCACGCCACCGGCGCCGGCGGTCGGGCCATGGAGAAGCTCGTGGACTCCGGGATGCTCGCCGGGGTCCTCGACCTCACGACGACCGAGCTCGCAGACGACCTCGTCGGCGGCGTGCTGAGCGCGGGGCCGGGCCGCCTCGAGGCAGCTGGGCGTGCCGGGATCCCGCAGGTTGTCAGTGTCGGCGCCCTCGACATGGTGAATTTCGGCCCGATCGACACCGTGCCCGACACATTCGAGGGCCGAAACCTGTACGTGCACAACCCCACGGTCACCCTCATGCGCACCACCAGCGACGAGATGGCCGAGTTGGGGAGCCGCATTGCACGAAAGCTCGCGGCCGCGACGGGCCCGACGACGTTGATCCTGCCCCTGCGAGGTGTGAGCGCGATCGACGTCGACGGTGCCCCCTTCCGGGACGCGGTGGCCGACGAGGCGCTGTTCGCAGCGCTTCGCGCCGGGCTGACCGGTTCCACGGTCACGGTGCGCGACCTCGACATGGCCATCAACGACGGGGGCTTCGGACGCAACATGGCCCTTGCTCTCCACGAACTCCTCCAGGCCTGACGGCCTTTCCTCAGTTCACCCCTCAGACCGGAGTAACCATGACTCGCAGTGAGATTCTCGATCGGTTCCGCGCCCAGGTGGCTGCGGGGACCCCCATCGTCGGCGGCGGCGCCGGCACGGGCATCACGGCCAAGTCGGCCGAAGCGGGCGGCATCGACCTGCTCGTCATCTACAACTCGGGGCGGTTCCGCATGGCCGGTCGCGGCTCGCTGTCAGGTCTGCTGGCCTACGGCGACGCCAACGCGATCGTCATGGAGATGGCGAACGAGGTTCTGCCGGTCGTCACGAAGACCCCCGTCCTCGCCGGGGTCAACGGCACGGACCCCTTCCGGGTGATGCCGTACTTCCTCAAGCAGATCAAGGACATCGGTTTTGCCGGAGTGCAGAACTTCCCGACGGTCGGTCTCATCGACGGCGTCTTCCGCCAGAACCTGGAGGAGACGGGGATGGGGTACGGGCCGGAGGTCGACATGATCCTCCAGGCGCGAGAACTCGACCTGCTCACTTCGCCCTACGTGTTCGACGAGGAGCAGGCCAAGGACATGGCGAAGGCAGGTGCGGACATCCTCGTTCCACACATGGGTCTGACCACGTCGGGGACGATCGGGGCGAAGACGGCCCTGACGCTGGAGGAGGCCGCGAAGAAGGTGCAATCGCTCGCCGACGCCGCCAAGTCGGTCAACCCCGACATCCTCTGCCTCTGCCACGGCGGCCCGATCGCCAACCCGGAGGACGCCCAATACATCCTCGACCACACCGACGGCATCGTCGGGTTCTACGGCGCGAGTTCCATCGAGCGGTTCCCGACCGAGGTGGGCATTCGCGAACAGACCGAGAAGTTCAAGGCCGTCACGTTCACGAAGGGTTGAGCCGTACCCCAGCTCGGGCGTCAGGCGACCCCCACCGTGACTTGAGGCGATCGAGGTCGGACCGGGCTCGGCGTCGGTCGGCTGCCTCGCGGTCGAACAGGCCTCGCGTCTTCGCCAGAACCAGCGTGTAGGGCCGGCCGCTGCGGCGTGTGGTGTGCGTGACGGGAAGGTCGAGCCGGTCGATCTCGGCGTGGAGGTGTCGACGGCCGTCGGTGGCGAGCGGCCACTCCAGGGTGCGCATGGTCGCGTCGGCGAGGAAGGACGTGAGGCGTGCGCACAACTCGCAGGGACACGACGCGGTGACGCGGATCGCCCAGTCGTCCTCGGCCCGCTGCGGGGAATCGAGGAACGCCTGCAGTCGTCCTACGGCGAACGAGGCGAGTTCGCCGATGCCCGCTTCCGCGGGCGTCCCCGCGACGTGGGCGGCGTCCGTGGCGACGATGCAGACGTCGAGCAGATCGTCACGACAACAGGACTCGAGGATCTCAGCGCGAAGCGCGTCGGGTGCGACGGAGAGCACAGCAGCCAGCGGGTTCCCGAGGAGGGCGAGGTGTTCCCTGGCCACCCGGGTGACGGCCGCGCGCGCCCGGTCGTCCAGGCGTTGCCGGAGCCGCGCCCACCCGAGACGCGGTAGCTCGATCGCGGGGACCGAGCCGTCGGGAGCAGCGTGGACGAGATCGGGGACGCGCGTGATCCATTCGTCGTCGGCGCGGTACCACGGGCGCTCACGAGACTCCGACGCCCAGCCCCGCAGACACCCGCGCAGCCAGGCGTCCCCGTACCGGTCGCCCAGTGCGACCAGCGCGTCCACTGCTTCCGCTCGGAGCTGCTGGACGGCAAAAGGTCGCAGGAGCGCGGCCGCCACGTCCGCGTCATCGACGTTGGCCGCGACGACGAGGGTCATCGTCAGGAGGGCGGCGGTACCGTCGTCGGACCGGGTCTGGTCGCGATAGACGTCGACCGGCCAGGCCGGCAGGGCCTCACGGATGTCCGCCAGAGTCTGTTCTCGGTCGTCGACGAGACCGACCAGGGCACCCCGCATCGCTGCCACGGGGTCCGTTTCGCACCGGAGCGCGAACGACAGGCGCCGCGGCCAGATGAGGATGGCCACGCGGCGATACCAGCGGTCCACGGTATTGCCGTAGTTGCCCATGTAGCCCTCGTACTCGTCGGCGTAGGGGCGCAGCCGCCGGGTGGGCAGGCCCTCGGCGGTATAACCGGTGAGGTCCAGGGTCGTCTCCTCGACCGGGCCGTCCTCCCGCACGATATGGGTGGCGGTGACGTCGTGGTCGAGGGGCTCCCCGTCGGGGTCGTACTCGTCACGCGTCTCGTGCACATCGGTGACGGCGAGGACCGTCTCGCAGTCGAGGCGTTGAGCTGCGGCGATGAGCGTGGCGGCTGCCTCGGCGTCGGCCCCTTTGAGGCGGTCGAGGGTGAGTCCCCTCGTGGGGTATTCGTGGTCGAGCAGATAAGCGAACCGGGTCGGCGGGCGGCCGTGCGGTGTCGCATCGTCCTCCGGCCGGGTGAAGTACTCGCCCAGAAGCCGCGTGACCTCATCGACGGCCGGTGACGACGAGGCGGGCGCGACCGTGCTGCCCGCGACCGACAAGGTGTACGTGAGCACGATGCGGTGGCCACGCGTGACCGGACGAACCTCGTGCGGCCGGTCGGCGTAGAAGACGGCCAGGCTGGTCCCCGCCCGCGAAGGAGCGTACGACGTGTCGCTGTTGGTGTCCTGGACGACCAGCTCTCCACCCGTCGCGTTCGACGGCAGCATGACGACGAGGGAGGCCACCATGTCGTCCGACTTCTGGGAGTCCTGGTGGGTCAGGAAGAACTGGCCCTTCTCGTAGATCAGGAGCGACTGGTACTCCGCGCGCAACGTGCAGCCGGGCGGCAGACCGAGAGCTGTCCGCGCCTCGTCGAGGACCATCGGGAGTCGACCGTCCCAGTCGACGGTGACCAGGGAGCCGGGAATCTGCCACGTGTCGCGAACATCGGGGTCGAGGAGTGTCTCCTCCCCCTTGCCGTACGGCGCAGGTATCGCCAACTGCAGCAGCTCCCGGAGACGCGCGGCGGTGAGCGGTGCCGTGATCTGGCCGAAGTCGTCGACGTCCACCCGCGGGCAGTCCGGCGGAAGGAGCAGCTTCGTCCCGGTGACGGCCGGTTGCGCGCTACTCAGCAGGCGGCCGATCCGGTCCACGAGTTCCGCGGTCACTGGGGGCGTCCTTTCCGTCGGGGTGGACATCGACGATAGGTGGATCACTGGCTCTTGCGACAGAGTCGGCCATGGTCGGCCAGGTGATGTTGTGGCTCGACGGTGGCCTCACTTGAGAGCACAAGTGAGGCCATCGGTGGCAGCGATCCTCGCTTATCGCTCATCCCCTGCCGCAGGAGCCGTGTCGAGCGGCGACACGGGCACCTCCGCCTCCGGCAGGTTCATGTGACTGCGGAGCAGCTGTGCCAATCGCGAGACGTCATCACGGTGTTCTGCCTCCGAGGCCCACTGGTCGAAGGTCACGTGGATATCGACCTGCGGTGTCACGACATCCAAACGGGACCGTCCCTTCTCTCCCTCGGTGGGCGGCGGAGCGAACCTGACGTAGCGAATGTCATCGAGGGGGAAGGTCATGGCGACCTCACCATGCCCCAGAAGCTCGTCCTTGTTCGCGACGAGGAGGCGCGCATCCGTCACCGCGACGTACGTGGCTTCCTTGACCGGCCAGCCCTGTCCCCTGACGTCAGCCAGGGCGACGAGGGCCTCACCTGGGTCGAGATGCCAGCGGAGGGTTCGGAGCAGGCTCTCGGGAAAGTCGCCCTCGACGAGCGCGATCAGAGGGCTGGGGACCCGTGGCTCATCCATATCCACGGGTCGTCCGAGAATCATGAGCTGTTCACTCAGCACGCGCGCTGCGTGCCGCACCTCGGACGGCGTTCGTCGGTTCTTGCCGAAGGGGAGAGGCACGCGCCCAGACGGCAGTTCCCCCAACACGGCGAAATGCCGATTCAGCTGTCGCAGCAGGACTCCGGCCGACTCCAGGTCGCGATCATGAACGCAGCGGGCATCGGCCACGACCTTCTCCAGAAGGGCACCCGCCGTGGGATCGGTCTCCGACCGTTGGTAGAGGTGACCCGCCCGTATCGCCTGATAGGTGAACCAGGCGGATTGACCGCGGATGAGCGCCTGAGCATCACGCACGATGGCGTCGCCGTGATGCTTGAGGTACTCCGACCGGTCCTGATGCATGCGCGCCCCTTCGATGGCCGCCAGGTGCCCAGACACCTTTGCAGTGAACTCCGCTCGAACCTTGTCGAGTGCCGCTTCGTGCCCCGCCACGTTCTGCCAGATGGGGTCGCTGACGGCACCGATGTGACGGGCCTCGGCGATGGATTTCTGCATCGACTCCAACAGACCGGTGACTTCGGCCCAGCGCTCTGTGCGCAGCGTCTGCAGCAGGTCGTCGGTGAGGTGGATGCTCTTCTTGACCAGCGAGGCGATCTTGGCCAGCTCGAGCTGAACCGCCATGAGAGCAACAGCCGGGCCAAGGGCGGCGGCTCCTGCCCCCGCCCCGGCAAGCTTGCTCGGCACCCATTTCACGGTGCCCGCGAAATGGTGGCTCGAATTGACGAGCGCGCCCGCATTGACGCCCCCCGATTGAAGCGGCGTGAGCGTCTTCAGCAGTTCCAGGGTTTCTGGCGTGAGTTGGACGAGCCCTTGGAATGCCCCCAAGGTTCCTGCTGTCTGTGCGGCCACGTTGACTCCGGCCGCCGCGGTCAACGCAACCGAGGCGATGTCCGACACGACTCGATCCGGGATCAACGGGCCGTCGACGATGTCGACCCCGTCGGGGGCATCGCCGAACAGACAGGCGAACCCCGGCTCCAGCTCGACGAGAACCACCTGAGGCCCTTCTGGTGCTGGAAGCTCGAGTTCACTCATGGGTGCGACCTTCCTTCGGGTGCCGAGCCTGCGGGTGTCAGAGGCCGTCTACAATCCGCCACAGGTAGCAGGCGCCTCCAGTCCCTTACGACCGTTGAGGGAACTTCTTGAGAAATGTCGGCCGTCGTGCCGAGCATCGAGCTGAAATCCCAGTCCGCAACGGCCGGAACCGTTCTCACCGTCCCCCGTCACCCAACAAGCGCGACCTCTCCCCCGACCACGTGACGGCGAGGACATCCCGCGCCCGGGTGGCCGCGACGTACACGAGCGCTCGCTCGCGCAGCATGGCGTCGGCGAGGTCGGCCTCGCTGGACTCGTAGTCCTTGAGGGCCCGAGGCACCGATCCTTCGGCCACTCCGAACAGCAGGACGTGGGAGAACTCGAGTCCCTTGGCGCGGTGCATCGTCAGGACCAGCGGCATTCCCGGCCGCGGCGCCTCACGGTCGACCGAGCGCACGTTCAGGCCGCGCTCGGCGAGGGCGGCGACGAGGTTCTGACGCTTGTACTGGTCGCGGACGAGGATCGCGATGTCCTCCGGCGCTGCGGCGCGGCCTTCGGCGACGTTCTCCCGAGCGCCCTTGTCCCTCTCCGGCAACCACCCGCGGATGATCGTCGCGGCCTTGTCCAGCTCCTCACCGAAGGTCGCGGTCGGCACGAGCATCGGCCGAGGGCCGGATCGAGCCGAGTGGTACGCGTGTTCCTCCCCCTCGCCTTCGAGGTCGCTCCACTCGGCGCCGGCCAGGATGCCGATGGCCCAGCCGAGGTTCTGCTGAGTGGTGCGGTAGTTCAACGTCAACCGGCGCGCGCGCCCCCGCACGTTGATCCCTGCATGCGACAGGACGACCTTCTGGCCGTAGATGCGCTGGTGAGAGTCCTCGCAGATGAACAGGTCGTTCGGGCCCTCGGCCGCAAGGGCCCGCAGCAGGCGCAGGTGCGGCATCGTCAGGTCCTGCGCCTCGTCGACGATGACGTGCTCGAACAGACGCACCCCCCGCAGGTCGAGCCAGGCCGCGGCGATGGCGGCCTTTTCGATGTAGTCCGTCGTCCCCGCCGCGCGCGCCTTCGCCCGGTAGGCCTCGATGACCCGCCACACGGCCACGCGCTTGGCCCGATCCAGGGCAACGCCGCGCCCCGCACGCCGCACGCGGACGTACGCGTTCGCGCTGGTGATCCCGTGGGGCAGCACGACCTGCTGATACTCGGCCTCGACGAACGCCTGGGTTGCGAGAGCTGCGGGCAGATCACCGCCGGCGTCGGCGATGGCCTCCTGCCAAACCCCGGGAGGAGTCACTCCGAGCACGTCGCTCCGAGCATCGCCGAGCACCTGTGCCACGGCGTCGGCGATGTCATCCCCGGCGCGTTGGACCACGGCCCACGCCACCTGGTCGATGCCCCTGACGTAGATCCCCGGCTGATCGAGCTTCGACCGCAGCTGGATCGTGTCGTCGAGGCGTCGCACGCCACCGGCCAGATCGTCGGCCAGGTTGCGGGTGAAGGTGGTCAGAAGAATCCGGGCGTTCGGGTTCTCCTGCGCCAGGTGGCGGGCCCGGTGAATGGCAACCACGGTCTTGCCGGTTCCCGCACCGCCCGACAACCGGAAGGCACCCCTGCAAGCACCCTCCACGTACCGCCGCTGCTCGGGGTGGAGGAACAGCCGCCACGCGCCGAGGTCACCGGCCTCGATGATGCGGCGCAGCTCGTCCTCGCCGTCGACGATGTGGAACGACGCCTTGGCGGCCGGGTGGTTCTTGATCGTCTCGACGATTCGGGTGTCCTCGTCGACCTCGTCGACCTCGGCGGCGGTCTGGGCGGCCGCCTCGTCGAGGTGGAAGGCCGCACGCACCTCGGCCACGCTGCTGCCGGTCGCGAGTTCCAGCAGGGCGTCGCCCTGCCACTCGACACGCGCGGTGCCGATCACATCGTCGACGAGCTCGTCCTCGGTCACCGCAGCGAGAGCGGCGCGAGCCAGGTCCAGGTCGATGCCGAGGTCCTCGTGCAGGACGTCCGCTGTCAGTCCGACCGGCCATCGGGGAACCTGTGAGGCCGCGACCTGCATCTGTGCCGCTGCAACTCCGACCTGCTCCTGTGCCGCTTCGACCTTCGAGACCTCGGCCTCGGCGATCGGGGCTGCCTCATCCGTGGTCGGTGGGCTCGTCACGACGGGCGCGACATCGACGCGCGGCGCTACGGTGCGCGCCTCGGTCTTGATCTCCCCGAGCACGCGCTCGACCTCGGGCACCCCGTTGATGGGGTTCATCGAGAGGCGGACCTGCTCGGCGATCCGGTTGGCGACGTCGTGCTTCCACACACCGTGAATGACGTAGAAGGGCTCGTCGGCGGTGGTCAGCTTGAACAGGACACACCGGAAGTTGTCGTCGACCCGCCCGGTCCGCACGCGCGCGTCGACGCTGCCGACGATGGGTTCGATGTGGAGGCCCGGGAGCTCGTCGCTCTCCTGCAGCTTCTCGAAGAAGGCGTAGGCCTTCTTCTTCATGGAAGCGTCCAGGCCGTCCTTGACCTTGCTCCAGATGAGGGTGGGCATTCCTCACTCCTCCCGCTTCACGACGACGGCGTCCCCGCGGCGCCCCGCATGTTGACGTGATTCCTTGTATTCGTCGACTGCTTTGCGCGTGCTCTGCCACGCCCCATCCGTGCCACGGATAGCGTTCAGCCGCCCCCGGGCGGCCGCCTGGCGAAGGGCCACCAGGGTGACGTCGGCGTCGACGAGGGCCGGTAGGGGAACGAACCGCGCGGGCCCGGCGAGGTTCGGGAGGATGAACCGGTTGAGGTTGTCGATCATGGCGCGGGCCAGCATCTCGGCCAGCGGCCCGTACTCGCCGCGGTCTGCCGTCTGCATGGCAGCGAGATAGCTCGCTCGCTGGGCCTTGAGAATGATCACCGGCGGATACCCCAAGCGGACGAGCACCAGGTTGAGGGCCAGCCTCCCCGCGCGGCCGTTGCCATCGAGGAAGGGGTGAATGTGCTCGAACGCGACGTGGGCACGAGCGAGCGCCTTGGGCAGCCGCCCCTCGAACACCGAGTCCTCCAGCTCACCGCCGAGCGCCACCACGTCGTGGACCCACGTGGCGAGGTCGGCATCCACCTGCGGCCAGGGCGGCGGTTTCATACCTCCGGAGAACGGCGCGATGTCGTGCCGGCGAAAGCTCCCCGGTGCCTCGTCGGCCGTGGCCTGGGGGTGGGGCGCCACACTCCACACCGGTGTCATGGCGAGGTGATGGATGTGTCGGATCTCTTGCATGGTGAGGAGCGGCCCGCCCCCTGCCACTCTCCGGGTGGGCTTGGCTGTAGACCCAGGCGGCAGCCTCGCTGTATCCCTTGACCTCCATGTACTCGGCGAGAGGTTTGGAGCCGACCGCTCGCCCTTGGTCGAGAAGAGCTTCGACCTCACGAAGAACGAGGGTGTTGCCCTCGATCGCCGTGGAGTGGTGGGCTTCGAGGTGCCAGATGTCCGCCCACACGTACTCCGATTCCTTCGGTGTGGGAAGGCCGCCCAGGCGCGTGTTCAGCTCGTGGAGCTGCGCGTCGAGGCGTGCGTAGACCGTGGCACGGCTGGGACGACCACGCGACATGAGGGCTCCACTTGATGAGGCTCGGGTACACCTAAAGGGTCTCATCAAGTTACCCGTTCACAGGGGAGTTGATGAGGTGCCGGTCCACTCAATTGATCTCATCAAGTGCATGTCGCGAACCGGGTCCCCCATCCTCGGCCATCGACGACACGATGCCGGCCACAAGCCTGTCGGTCTCACCATCCGCGCGATGCACGACCCATCCGGCCGCCGTCATCTCGTCGATCTCGGCAAGAGGCATGTCATCGAGCACGACAGCGATTCGCCGTTGCGGCCAGGACAGATCGACGACCGAGCCCGTCTCGACCTCGGCGCCGGATTCGGCCGGCGGCACGCCCGCTTCGGCGAGGAGACGAGCCAGGGCGACGACCACGGGTGATGTGAACTCGGGGTCGAGGTCGACATCGGCCCAGCCAACCGGGAGGTCGGAGGTGAGGTCCGGCGCGACGGGGACGACCGTCGGCCCGGTGAACAGATCGATCGTCGGCGCAGCGGGGATGGCCTGCAGGGTCGTAATCGTGTGCGGGATGGTCGAGAACGCCAGCACGTTCGACAGGCGCAACCACTCCCGCCACGAGTCGCGATGCTCCGGGTCGGCGACGGCCTCGTCGCGATCGTCGAGGATGAGCGCGACCTCGACGACCGATGCTGCCGACATCCGGGCCGCGAAGAGCAGGTGTCCGCGGCGGTGGAACACCACGTTCATCCCACCGTTGTCCGGCACGGCACCCGCGAGGAGATGTTCCGCAGCCGCGACCGGCAGATCGACGTCGGCACCGGCCTGGCCCACGGTGTTCCGTTCCTGCTGCGCGCCGAGGAGCAGCGCGAGCGCATCGGACAGCCGTGTCCGCGGTGTGCTCTCCGGATCGCGAAGGAGCCCGTCGATCAGCGTCATCGCACCGCCCTCGTGCTCCTGGATGGCCGATCGGGAGATCCCCGAGCCCGCCCGTCCGCTCGCCTGCCCCATGAGCATCTGCAGCAGTACGGGGTTGAGCCAGTCGGGTGCGGCGGGGTCGTCGAGGTCCGACGCCGTCACGGCGAGAACACGGTACCCGTGGGCGCGCAGCCTCTCCCGCTTGATCGCATCATCGGCCAGCCGGTTGATCGCGGGCGTCGCGTGAAAGGCATGGCCGTCGGCGAAGATCACGACCTTGGGCACACCGGCCGTGGAGAGGACGAAGTCGGGCCGCGCACCCTCGATGTCGACCTGCGACTGGAGGAACCACACGCGCTCGCCGAGCCCGGTGATGGTCAGCGCCGGGCCGTGCGCGGTGGGATTCGACGTCACCTGCGCCGACCCGGCCAAACGCTCGGTGAAGCGCCGGCGGAACTGCTGTTCCAGGCGCGACTCGCCGGTCTCGGGCGTGAGAGCCGTCTGGGTGACGGCCCATTCGGGCGCCTCGGGGTCGAGGTCGCCGACGGGCCGGTCCCCCTCGACGCCGAGCAGCGATCGCAGCGCCCGGAGCGCGTCGATGCGGTAGACCTCGCGACCGAACGGTGCCAGGCACCGGTGACAGCTGCCGCGGCCCTCCTCTGCGCAGGGGCAGGTCTCGAGCACCTGCGCAGCTCGGGTGAGGATCGGCCAGAGTCGTTCGGGGGTCGAGAGTTCGGTGAGGTAGCCGGTGCCGCCGGGAACGGTGTCGTGAAGGAACAGGGCCTGCCGGACCTCGCCATGCGCGTCGTCGACGGGGTGGGGCGCGATCTCGACCCGCAGGTGATCGGGTGCGCCGCCCATGACCTCGCGGAGGCCGAGCTGCAGCGCCGCGGACAGGCTGTGCACGCTGTGCATGTCGTCGACGATCGCGGGAGGCAGACTGATCGCCACGCCCTGCGTGGCGAGTTCGCGGGACAGCGCCAGAGATCGCGAATGCTCGTCGGTCGCCCTGCGGTGGCGACACCAGGCGCGATGCTCGCGCGGGTCGTTGGCGCCGGATCCGCTGTCGAGCTTGCCGCACGCCTCACAGATGAGGAACCCGTGCGCGGTGACGTCCCGCCCGGCCATCTGCACCGTGTGCGGGCTCGGCACCTCGCGGCCGACGTTGAACCACCGCACGGTCATCCGCCGGTAGTGCGCAACGCCGAGCCCCACCGATTCCACGGACCACTGCCCGGCGCGTCGCGCCGGGTCGAAGTCGGGAGAAAGCACGATCTCGAACCGCGTCCGGCGTCGCTCGTCGCTGTTGTCCCCGATGAGGGCGTCGTCGCGCCGGATGTCGGAGAAGACCCGCACGAGTTTCGCGGCGTCGAACCGCTGGCCCGTCTCGGCGATCCCGGCGCTTCCGCAGCGCGGGCAGATGCGTGGTCCGGCGTCACCCGGCGATGCCAGGACGGCGACGAATCCGCAGGTGTCGCAGGCGATGTGCGTCTGGACGTCGGCGTTGTCCTGCCCCAGCTCGACACCGTCGACCCGCATCTCGAACCGGCGCGCGTAGAAGTACGCCCCAGGCGCGAGTTCGGTGAGCGCGCGGGAGGATCCGCGGTCGATGAGCAGCGGCTCGAAGTCGAACTGCTGCGTGTCGGGGTCGATCCACGAGACTTGCGCGTCGAGCTGCACCGAGTCGTCCATGAGCGAGTAGTTGGGCAGCAGGCCGCGCAGTTCGAGCCCGCCGATCCACGATTCCTCGATGGTGAGGTCGGCGATGACCTGGCGGATCAGGCGCGACCCGGCGATGGCGGACCGCAGCGCACGCTTGTCCTCGTCGGTCGCGGCCGGTCGTTCGGCCTGTTCGCGCAGCGGCGGGATCGACTCCTCGACCTCCTGGCGTCGACGCCGCAGGTCTTCGAGCTCGCGGGTGTGCTCACCGACGGCGCGGACGATCGTCGCTTCGGCGCTGCGCGGATCGCCATCCTCTGCTGCCTCGCCGGTGCCGAGGACCCACTCTTCCAGAGCAGCGAGCCCGGGCGTCTGCGGGTCGGCGAACGCGGCGACGAACTCCGCCAGCAGCCGGCGCCCGTCCTCGCGAATCCGCAGGATGACGTCGCCCAACAGCGTTCCCGGATCGGCCGATGCGAGGACCTCTCCCGCCGTCCGAGGGACCGATGCGTACCCCTGCCGCACCATCCGGTCGATGACCGAGGCGATGAACTGCCGCTGCAGGATCTCTTCGGCGTCGAGGTAGGTCGCGGGCGGCCGGACGGCGCCGTTGATCATCGACGTCGGCTCCCCGAGGCGCGGCAGGTTCTCCCCACGCCCGGTGACGTAGGCGAGCGACAGCGACGATCCGGTGAGTCGCCCGCCGCGCCCGACGCGCTGCTGGTACTTCGCGAGCGAATCGGGCAGGGACGACAGCATGACCGTCGACAGGTCGCCGATGTCGATGCCCATCTCCAGAGTCGGGGTGGCGACGAGGACGTTGGGGTCGCCCGGTCGCTGCTCGGAGCGTTTGAATCCGGCCTCGATCTCGCGCCGTTCGGTGGCGTCGAGCAGGCTCGTGTGTTCGCGGGCGTCGACGCGGCGCATGTCGGAGGCGGCGAACAGGCCGCGGTAGAACGACTCGGTCTCGCGGGGTGAGTCCTGCAGGTGCCCGCGGCAGTCGAGCATCAGGCAGGGGCCGTCCTGCAGTTCGCGGCCGACGATCGGTGACACCGGCAGCGGGGATCGGCAGGTGTCGCAGACGAGCAGCGTCGTCTCTTCGAGGAGGACCGCGTCGCTGAGGGGGCCGACCATGACGCGCTCGGGCGGGATGCCGTACGCGATGCCGCCGGATGCGGTGGGCGTGGCCGACAGGACCTCGTGCTCGGCGAGGCGAGCGAACAGGTGCATGCTCAGCGAGGCGCCATGAGCGGCCGGGACGCCGAGGCATTTCGAGGCCCAGCGCGCGTACCAGGACCGCGGGGAGGTCAGCGGCACGAACGCGCTCGTCTTCGTGTCGAGCGTGCCGCCTGCGACGGGGAAGGCATGCGCGCTGCGACCGCGCGGAAAGGCGGGGGCGCCCTGGTCGCGGCGGCGTCCGCCCCAGATCCAGTGACGGTTGCCGTCCTCCTTGAGGTACCTGGTCAGCCACGGATGGTCGATCGCGCCGTCGCGACGCATGTGTTCGAGGATCCCGCGCACCCAGGTGCGCAGGGCCTGGTCGCCGACGGCGCGGCCCTCGTCGAGCATCACGGTGTCGGTGGCGCCGAGGGCGGCTCGG
>DAMDJY010000092.1:0-14222 GCA_032100225.1 Mobilicoccus sp. | reverse complement strand
CGCGGCTGCCGGGACAGCCCGGCGTCGACGACGAGCCGGACCCCCGGCACGGTGAGGCTGGACTCGGCGACCGCCGTCGTCACGACGATGCGCGGGCTGTCCCCCGCGCGGCGACCGGCCGTGACGCGGTCCTGCTCCGCCAGCGGGAGGCGTCCGTGCAGTTCGAGCACGTCGACGCCCGAGACGCGTGGCGCCAGCCGTTCGGCCACCCGCGAGACATCGTTGGCGGCGGGCAGAAACACGAGGGCGTCACCGTCTCCGTGGGCGGTGTCCGCGTGCCGCGTCCAGGCCTCGGAGGTCGTGGCCACGACGTGCTCGAGAAAGTCACGTGAGAGACCTCGAGCGTCGTTGAAGGCACCAGGTGGCGGGGCCCACTCGACCTCCAGGGGGTGCAGCACACTGGTCGCCGAAACGACCTGTGCCTCCAGCAGTTCGGCGAAGTGGGCGGCGTCGAGCGTCGCCGACATGGCCACGACGGCGAGGTCGTCGCGCAGTGTGCGGACCTCGGCGAGCATGCCGACCAAGAGATCGGTCTCCAGCCCCCGCTCGTGCACCTCGTCGAGCACGACCGCCCCGACCCCGGACAGCCCCGGATCGTTGAGGAGTCGACGCAGCAGCACGCCGGGAGTCACGACCTCGACGAGAGTGTCGGGTCCGACCTCCCGCCGCCCGCGAACGGTGATGCCGACGAGCTCGCCGACCCGAGTCCCGGTCAACTGGGCGAGTCGCCGCGAGGCGGCACCGGCGGCGATACGTCTGGGTTGAGTGACGACGACGCGCTGTGTGCGAGCGCCGGCGGCTGACGATCCCAAGGCCGAATGGGCGATCCAGTTGGCGACGATCGGCGGTACGAGAGTCGTCTTGCCGGTGCCCGGCGGGGCTTCGACGACGACGGCACCGGCTGCCGCTCCGTCGGTGGCCTGCGCGCCGCCGAGGGCCGCCGTCAGCTCATCGGCACAGGCGGCGAAGGGCAGACCTGCGCCGATGCGGCCGATGTCGAACGGGAGCGGAGTACTCATCGACACCCGTTCGCGGAGTGCTCAGGAGCGGAGGGCTGGGACGCGGCGGGCCCGGACGTTGGGTGCGCGGGAATGCCCGCGAGGGTCGCCGACAGCGCCGCACTGCGGGAGGTGCGCCACGTGGTCAGTGAGTCGAGGACGTAGTTCTGGCGGACGCGCCACGGCGTGCGCTGCCCCTGGCGCGGAAAGGAGTCGATGGAGCGTCGGACGTAACCCGCATCGAGGTCGAGCAGCGGTCGGGGGCGCAACGGGCGACGTGGGCGGGGTTCGACAGCGGCGTATCCGTGCTCGTCCATCCAGGCCAGCACCCGGCAGACGAAGCGGTGGCTGAGGTCGGCGCGCAGGGTCCACGAGGCGTTCGTGTACCCCATGCAGAACGCGGCGTTGGGCAGGCCGGTGACCATCGCGCCGTTCCACACGAACTGCGCGGACAACTCGACCGGGCGGCCGTCGACCGAGAGCGTCACGCCACCGATGGCCTGCATGCGCAGCCCGGTCGCAGTGACGATGATGTCGGCCTTCAGCACCTCGCCCGACGTCAGGCGGATCCCCTCGGGCACGAACGTGTCGATGTGGCCGGTGACGACCTGGGCAGACCCGTCGCGGATCGCGTGAAAGAGGTCGCCGTCGGGGACCGCGCAGAGGCGCTGGTCCCACGGGTCGTAGGGCGGGGTGAAGTGCTCGTCGACGATCCGCCGATCTCCGAGCGCCTCGGCCGCGCGCCGCTTGAGCGCCTCCCCCGTGAGTCGCGGCGCCCGCTGGGCGATCTCGTAGAGCGCGGTCGACATGGCGATGTTCTTGGCCCGGACGAGTCGGTGCGCGACCGGCTGCGGCAGCGCCGTCTGAAGCCGTTCGGCGAGGAGGTCGACGCTCGGCAGCGACCCGATCCACGTCGGCGTGCGCTGCAGCATCGTCACGTGCGCGGCAGCGCCACCACCACTGCCATCGTGCGCACCACCATGACTCCCGCCACTGCCCGGGCGCCCCTTCAGCAGCGCGGGCACCAACGTGACCGCCGTGGCTCCCGAACCGATGACGACGACGCGCTTGCCCGTGACGTCGAGGTCGCTCGGCCAGAACTGCGGATGCACGACCGTGCCGGCGAAATCGTCGAGGCCCGCGAGTTCGGGTGCATGCGGGTCCTCGTAGTCGTAGTAGCCCGCGCAGAGGTAGACGAAACGGCAGGTGACCTGTCGCATCGCGCCACCTGCGCCTGCGCCTGCACCTACGCCGGAGTCGCCTACCTGCAGCGTCCAGAGGGAGGTTCGGGTGTCGAAGTCGGCAGCGACCACGCGACTGCCGTACTCGATGCGGCGGTCGACTCCGTACTCCTGCGCGGTCTCGCGGATGTAGGTGAGGATCGACGCCCCGTCGGCCAGGGTGCGCGAATCACGCCACGGGCGAAAGGAATACCCGAGCGTGTGCATGTCGGAGTCCGAGCGCACGCCCGGGTACCGGAACAGGTCCCAGGTGCCGCCGAGGTCGTCGCGCGCTTCGAGAATCGTGTAGCTCCGCCCCGGGTGCGCGCCCTGCAACCGCACGGCTGCACCGATGCCCGAGAGCCCCGCCCCGACGATCACCACGTCGACATCGGGTGCGCAGGGTTGGGGTGCAGTCATGCCGCCCAGCTTCTCGCATCGGCCAGGCAAGGACGACCCGGGCTCGCGGCCGGGCCCCCGCGGCCTGGGGTGGACGCGCACCCCGACTCCAGCGATAATTGACACAACAATTACTTTGGAGGTCCCCGATGGCCGAGTACGGCGATGCCAAGAACGCTTCCACCAGCGGGGCATTCAAGCGCGACATGAACTACATCACCGACCGCATCGTCGACGACCCGAGCGCACAGTGGCCGGTCGAGGCGGGTCGCTACCGACTCGTGGCTGCGCGTGCGTGCCCGTGGGCGCACCGCACCGTCATCGTGCGCCGCCTGTTGGGCCTGGAGGGCGTCATGTCACTCGGCCTCGCGGCACCCACCCACGACGTCCGCTCGTGGAACTTCACCCTCGATCCCGATGACCGTGACCCGGTGCTCGGCATCGAGCGTCTGCAGGAGGCGTACTTCGCACGCGTGCCGGGGTACGAGAAGGGCATCACGGTGCCGGCGATCGTCGACGTGCCCACCGGCCAGGTCGTCACCAACGACTACGCGCAGATGACCCTCGACTTCTCCAGCGAGTGGACTGCCTACCACCGCGAGGGCGCGCCCGTGTTGTACCCGGAGCAACATCGCGCCGAGATCGACGAGATCAACAGGTGGGTCTTCACCGAGGTCAACAACGGCGTCTACCGCTGCGGTTTTGCGGCCGACCAGGAGCACTACGAGGAGGCGTACGAGCGCCTGTGGACCGCGCTCGACCGGCTCGAGGAGCGCCTCACGACCCGCCGTTACCTGGTGGGTGACTCAATCACCGAGGCCGATATCCGCCTGTTCACGACCCTCGTGCGCTTCGACGCCGTCTACCACGGGCACTTCAAGTGCAACCGGCACAAGATCACCGAGATGCCCGCCCTGTGGGGGTACCTGCGCGACCTGTACCAGACCCCCGGATTCGGCGACACCACCAACTTCGTGCAGATCAAGCAGCACTACTACATCGTGCACACCGAGGTGAACCCCACGAAGGTCGTGCCCGTCGGCCCCGACCTCTCCGGTCTGCTGACTCCGCACAGCCGCGAAGCGCTCGGCGGCAGCCCGTTCGGCACCGGCACTGCGCCCGGTCCTGTCGCTGCCGGCGAAGAGGTTCCCGAAGGACACCGCCCCGCCTGAGTCGTCAGTGCCGGGTCGTCCCGCAGGCGGGGTCGTCAGGCCCAGACGCCGGAGGTGCCGCGGCGGTGCGAGCCGAGCAGGTGGGTATCGACGATGCCGACGGCCTCCATCAGGGCGTATATCGTGGTGGGGCCGACGTGCGCGAAACCCCGCTTCTTGAGGGCTTTGGCGAGTGCCACGGATTCGGGTGAGCTCGTGGGGACGTCGGCGAACGTCACTGGCTCGGGCGTGGTCTTGGGGCGGTGACTCCAGATGAACTCCACCAGGCCACCTTCGGCGCGCAGGTCGAGGGTGGCCTGTGCGTTGCGGATCGTGGCGTCGACCTTGCGCTGATTGCGCACGATGCCCGCGTCGGCCATGAGGCGCTGCACGTCGGCCTCGTCGAAGGCGGCGACGGCCTCGGGGTCGAAGTCGGCGAAGGCGGCGCGAAAGTTGTCGCGTTTGCGCAGGATCGTCACCCACGACAGCCCCGACTGGAACGCCTCGAGGCTCAGCCGCTCGAACAGGCCCCGCTCGTCGCGGATCGGCATGCCCCATTCGGTGTCGTAGTACTCCCGCAACAGTGGATCGGTCGACGCCCACACGGGCCGGGCGAGCCCGTCGTCACCGATGACCAACGCGCCCGCCTGCACTCCAGCCTCGAGGGGATCGCCTGCTTGCTGCTTCGCATTCACGCACCTCACGGTAGTAGCGAGAGCGCCTGCGATTGGCCGTCCCCCACGCCGCGAGCCACGGTCACATCATCCGTAGTGGTAGCGGCAGGCGGCGATCCGGATCTCGCCGTCCATGACCTTGTAGACGAGACGGTGTTCGTCGGTGATGCGGCGTGACCAGTACCCGGTCAGGCTGTGCTTCAGAGCCTCTGGCTTGCCGATGCCCTCGTTGCCGTTGCGCCCGATGTCGGCGAGCAGCACATTGATGCGTTTGAGAACTTTCGGGTCCTGCGCCTGCCACCAGAGATAGTCCTCCCAGGCGTTCTCGTCCCAGACGAGGAGCACGTCAGTCGGCCTCGACGAGCTCGTGAGCGGTGCCACCACCGGCTTCGAGTCGATCCATGGCGTCGAGCAGGCGACGCGCATTCGCAGGGGACCGCATGAGGTACGCGGTCTCGCGCAGGGACTCATAGTCGGCGAGCGAGACGATAACGACAGGTTCATGCCCGGCCCGGGTGATGACGACCTCTTCGCGGTCGTCGACGACGCCGTCAAGCACCTCGGCATAGCGAGCGCGCGATTCGGTGTAGCTCATGGTCTTCATGACGACCTCCTGTACGCAAAACTGTACGCGCCGTCTCATCCATGAGCAAAGGGGCCATCTACACATGACGCACGCCCGGTGAGGCATCCCGAGTCGAGCGGGGCCTCACCGGGCGCGGATGTCAGGGCAGGTCAGCTGAGTCAGCGCACCGTGCCGTAGCTGGCGCCCCGCCACACCTTGGCGACATGGACAGGCTTGCCCTTGCGCGGTGAGTGGATCATGCGGCCGTTACCGAGGTAGATGCCGACGTGGTAGGCGCGGGATCCGCCGAAGAACACCAGGTCACCGGCCTTTGGCTTGCTCGTGCGCTTGGTGGCGCGGTACTGCTGCGCCGCGGTGCGGGGCAGGTTCTTGCCCGCCTTCTTTATGACGTAGCGCGTGTAGCCCGAGCAGTCGAAGCCGGCCGAGGTGGTGCCACCCCAGCGGTACGGCGTGCCGAGCTGCGTGCGCGAGATGAGCACGGCCCGCTTGGCGTGCGGCAGACGCGCCTGCTTGGTGAGACGCGAGAGGTGGTTGGCGTTGCGGTCCTTCTGACGCCAGCTCGATTTGGTGGCCAGACGGGAGTACTTGTTCGCGTAGTTGACCGACGCCGTACGCGCCGCGACCAGGGTGGTCGCGCTGGGGGCGGTCACGCTCACAGCCTTGCTGGGTGCAGCGGTGGCGGCGGAGGGGGTGCCCGAGATGACGGCGGGCATGGTGATGACGGCGGCGGTGGCCGCGACGAGAAGTCGCTTCATGTGATGTTGTGTTGTCCGGAAACGCCTGCGGAACACTCACCTGTCGGGCTGGAGGAAAACCGGTCCTCTGCGCATGGCGCTTCGCCCCGAGCCGCACGTGCGGCGTGAAGAATGGTGGATCCCGTTCCCGCCCCAGCCGTCGATCCCTTCTGATGCGAGTGATCCCAGGGGTGGATCACGTTGGACGAGAACAGCGCTCCCGGGCGGGACTCGGCGGGGAGCGCCAGTAGATGACATGAGTTATATGCGTTCAGGTCTCGGTTTCGTTACAGATCGGTGACGATCTCATCTCGCGACCTGAGACTGTGCAGCTCAGCGCCTCAAGCCCACCCAACGCCTGGTCCATATGGCAGACGAGGCTGTACCAATGGGTGAGAGCCAGCTCAGCGCGATGGCGATGTCACCGATGCAGCCCCATGAATCTCATTGCGTGCCAGGCATTTTCATGTCAGCTGTCGGGATCGCGCCACCGTCGAGCCCCCATGGCGCTGCGCTCCCCGACTGGTGGCTCATGACGATTCCACCGGAGCTCGATACGTGAGCGACCATGGACGTCGGCCACCCAGCAGGTGCAGCGACGCAGCGACAACGACGCACGAGGACGACGGAATGAGTGAACTCGACGAGACCGGCATGCGCCGTCTGCTCGTCTACCTGGCGGCCGCAGCGGTGGCGGGTGGGCAACCGGTCCATGAGGTCGAGAGCGATGTGCGGCGCCTTGCGACGCGGCTGGGGCGTCCCGGAATCCAGGTGGACGCCTCGCCGACCGGCGTGGTCCTCTCGCTCGGCGGCGGGACTCCGGCGACGTTCGAGGCCGTCGAGGGCACGCTGCGTCTCGATCAGAGCGTCGACACCTACGAGATCCGCTCCGGCCTCGAACACGGCACCCTCGCCCCGGAGCAGGCGCTGGAGCGGCTCAAGGCCCTGCGGCGCATCCCCCACCGCTACCCCAAGGCCGGGCTGGAGCTCGGCATGTTGTGCGTGGCCACGGGCATCGCGCTGATCCTGCAACCCACGTGGCCGAGCGTCGCGTTCGCGGCGGTGGCCGGGCAGGTGACCGCCGCCTTCATCCGACTCTCGGGCCGGTGGCGTTCGGTAGCGACCCTCACCCCGTTCATCATCGCGTTCGCCGCATTCGGCGCCGCGCAGCTCGGACTCATCACCAACCCGATCCGCAGCCTGCTACCGCCCATCGCGGTACTGCTGCCCGGTGCGCTCATCGTCACCGGCATGGCCGAGCTCGCCGCAGGCGCCATGACCGCAGGCACGTCGCGGCTCGTCTTCGGCGCGGGGCAACTCCTGCTGTTCGCGCTCGGCGTGGCGGGCGCTGCCTGGCTGCTCGACGTCCCCTCCTACGTCCTGATCAACGAGCTGGTCAACGAGATCGGCCCGTGGAGTCCGTTCGCCGGGGTGCTCCTGCTGACCGCAGGCATCAGCCTCATGGAGTCGGTGCCGGGTCGGCTCGTGCCCTGGGTCGCCGCCATGCTCTCGCTCACCCTGGCCGTGCAGATCTATGGGCAGTCCGTCGTCGGCTCACCATGGTTCGGTGCTCTGGCCGGATCCACCGTGGCGAGCCTCGGCGCCGCGCTGATCGAGTTGTACCGCCCGCAACTCCCCCGGCTGGTCGTGTTCTTGCCGAGCTTCTGGCTGCTCGTGCCCGGGTCGCTCGGCGTCGTCTCGGTGACCCAACTCGGCCTCGAGCCGCGACTGGCGGGGTCGACGCTGCTCGAGGCCGCGAGCGTCATGTGCTCGATCGCGTTGGGCCTCATCATCGGCACGACCGTCGCCCGCATGGTCGGCATCGCGCGCCGCCGCCGGCACGAACTGCTGCGTCGGCGACGTCACCGTCGCTCGCGGTGACTCTGAAGGGGACGGGGCAGGTCATGATGGAGCTGGCCGGAGGAGGTGGGTCATGAGCGAACGACCGGAGTGGATGACGCGCGTGCGTCCGGCGCTGGACGCCGAGTTGCCCGCGTGGTTCGCGGAGTTCGTACCGCCGCCCAACCCTCGACGCCGCTCGGCGGTGCTGATGACCTTCGCCGAGGGCCACCACGGCAGCGACGTCATCCTCACCCAACGCGCCTCGACGCTGCGCTCACACGCGGCGCAGGTCTCGTTCCCCGGCGGTCACATCGATCCCGGTGACGACGGTGCTGTGGGTGCCGCGCTGCGCGAGGCGCAGGAGGAGGTCGGGCTCGATCCCGCGACCGTGCAGGTCGTCAGTGAGCTGCCACCCCTGTTCATGCACCCCTCCCAGAACGCGGTGACGCCCGTGCTCGCCTGGTGGGAGTCGCCGCACCCCATCGGTGTGGTCGACGAGGCCGAGGTCGCCCGTGTCATCCGCGCCGATCTAGATCATCTGCTCGACCCGGCCAACCGGTTCACCGTGCGTGCGTTCGACCAGTACAAGGGACCCGGTTTCGAGATCGACGGTCTGTTCGTGTGGGGGTTCACCGCCACGCTCCTGACGCACGTGTTCGACCTCGCCGGACTCACCCGCCCGTGGGACACCTCCCGCGAGCGCCTACTGCCACCGGCGATGCTCGCGCCGTACCTACGCTGAGCGAGGCTGCCGCTCGTCGTGCGCGACGGGGTCGTGCCACATCTGAGGCTGGTTCGGGTAGCGACAACCCGGTGGTGTCGGTGCCGTGCCGATCTGCAGGAGTCCCTTGCGGGCGTAGAGCCGCGCAGAGTCCGGCGTCGACGCCTCGAGAAAGCAAGGAACGTCGCCGGCCCGGGCGATGCCGTGGTCGAGCAACAGCCCGCCGACTCCCCCGCCCGGTTCCGCCACCCCGAGCGCGTAGATGTACCAGTGCGGGAGCGTGGGATGGACACGACCGGTGCGGTAGAGCTGGACGAGCAGGGGCAGCAGCCGCCAGCGGACGGTGCGCACTGTGTCGAGGAACATCTGCACGTACGCGGTAGGGGCGAAATCACCCTGACCCGGCGCGGCCCAGACCGCAGCGCCGACGATCCTCCCGCGATCGACCGCCACGTCCACCACGCCGTGGCGCAGGTAATGCCTGCGGATCGCGCTCTCGAAGAGGGCCGCCAACATCGGCTCCGGATCGGTCGGCCTCGCCACCGAGGCGACGCTGATGTCGTCCCCGGCGAAGGCTCGTGCGAGAACGAGTGCGGCTTCCGAGACTTCTCCCCGCGCAACCGGTCTCACGTCGATAGTCACACCTGTTGCATCGGCACGATGCGTGCCGGAGTTACCCGGTTGGAGGCACAGATCCCTGCGCTCCCTCACGCCCTATCGCCTCGCGATAGAGCCGCTGCACGATGACAAACGCATCAGCCGCGCTCTCCGGGGTCAGGTCCAGGTCGACAACGAGGCGTGCGTATCGCGCATCCCAATCCCGCGGCGGCTCGGGTAGACGCATAGGGGGCGCTGCGCCACCTCGCATCTCGTGAACGGCGACTACTCGGCGAGCCAAGCGGTCACGGTCCGTCACCAACCCCGCCTCCGAGAGCAGCACCAGATCGACGAGGTCCCTGACGCGGGACGACGGCCGCTCCCCTGCATACAGACGCCCGAGTGCGTGAAACTTCTCTGCTGCATGTTGATACACATCCACTGCAGGCACGATGACCGCACCGATCCCCTCACCCGCGATCGGGGGCACGACGACGAGCCGCTCAACCGCCTCGGCGACCTCGTCGAACTGCGACACCACGTCGAGCTTCAACGGCTCGAACAGGCGGCCATCGACGAGGCAGTCCACACGTACGCGCCACGCGGGCGCAGGATCCTCAGCTGCGCGCGTCAGCCTCGCCGACCGAGCATCGAACGAAAACCCGTCATCGAGGAGCACCCGACCGAGGACCGCGTCTAGCTCGTCGAGAAGTTCATCCTCGCTGGGCGACCTCTGGCGCCGGACGAAGTCGATGTCCTGGGTGGCACGGGCCTGCCGCGGCAACCGAGCCTCCAGGCAGTACCCACCCTTGAGCACCCAGCCACTGTCGGCCATTCGTGCGAGCAATCGCTGGAAGGCCAACGTTCTGCGGATGCGCTGGCTATCGCTGCCCTCCACACACGCGGCATTCGCAATCCTCGCGTTGAGTGACGCCAGCCGGTTCGACTCGGTCACTTCCCCTGCTCCAGCAGCGAAAGGGCCCGCTCGATTCCCAGTGCTGCCTTGTCTGGAGCGGAGGCAGCTCGTCGTCGAAGCCGACGGACGGTTGCACTGCCCGCCTCGACCGCTTCTCGTACGGCAGCGTCGATCATGTCTTGAGAAAGGCCGACGGCGGCAACGTCGAACAGAGTCCGCTCCACCGAGGTGACGAGGAAGCCCGAACGCATCTCTACATCCTCGGGGGGAAGCTCACTCGGGTGGGTGCGGACGGCCTCACTCTTCGCCCGAAACCCGTGGGGCACAGTGAGATGCACCTTGACGGGGTTCACATCGGAGAGCTCGTGCACAGCGAGAGCACTCTCGTGAGAGATCACGCCTCGGCCGCCGCTCCACACCGTCCACAGAGCCAGAGAGTCCGTGGCTTCGCCTGGCCACTCGGGCAGACGGAAGATGCCGCGCCAGACTCGCATCCAGTTGCCGCGATCCACGTGGTATTTCTGCGCCTGGTAGGAGTACCCCACCTCACGCGCCTGGGCCGCACTGAAGTACCCGGCCTGCGCGAAAGCGATCTTGTTCAGCGCTCGCCGCGCATCCACCTGTCGCCTGGAGGGAGATTCGATGGGCCCCATAGATCAAGACTACTTGTACTTTCGCGCGCGAGGTGCGCATGAAACTACAGATGGTTGATAGAACTCGCCTCACGGAGGGTGACCTGGCTCAATGCGTCCAGGGGGACCGCCCGGCCGGCTCCCCCTCACCTTCGCGGCACGAATCTCCAGACCTGCAGATCCAGAACCGCGACACACTGAATGTCATCGAACCCGAACTGCCGCTTGAGTTCGGCCGTGGCGGACGCCCGGTCGGGCTGAGAAATGACCGTCGTGAAAGACCCGAGCGGGTCCTCTTGCACCAGATTCACGGCATTGACGATGTGTCGATTCAGCGCCTCGCTGCGCTCATGTACTGACCTGTGGTCCTCCATGCCCGCCCCCCTGCTCCTCCTCTCATCCGCGGTCAACGTTCGCGCCGCATTGCAGGTCGGCCACCGATGTGAGGATGCAGCCGAGAACGCAGCAAAGTAGGTCCTCTACCCCACAATTCGCTGCAATCTCACCTGCATTCTTGACGGGCGCGACGAACGCCCGCCCCGAGCAGTGCTCGAGGCGGGCGTGGATGAAGCGGTGTGGCGCGGAGTGAAGCGTCAGAGCGTGGCGGTGTCGATGACGAAGCGGTAGCGGACGTCGGAGTTGACGACGCGCTCGTAGGCCTCGTTGACCTGGTCGGCGGAGATGACCTCGACCTCGGCGCCGATCTTGTGCTCGCCGCAGAAGTCGAGCATCTCCTGGGTCTCCTTGATGGAACCGATCATCGAACCGGCGAGGGTCTTGCGGCCCTGGATCAGCGCGAACGGGGGAACCTCGAACGGCTTCTCCGGGGCGCCGACCTGCACGAGCGCACCATCGGTGGCGAGCAGCGACAGGTACTGGGCCATGTCGAGGTTGGCCGAGACCGTGTTGATGATGAGGTCGAAGTGACCCGCAAGGTCCTCGAACGTGGACTCGTCGGAGGTCGCATAGTAGTGGTCGGCTCCGAGTCGCTCCCCGTCTTCCTTCTTCTTCAACGACTGCGAGAGGACGCTGACCTCAGCACCCATGGCGTGGGCGATCTTGACGGCCATGTGACCGAGTCCGCCGAGGCCGATGACGCCGACCTTCTTGCCCGGGCCCGCGTTCCAGTGGGCCAGGGGCGAATACGTCGTGATGCCGGCGCACAGCAGGGGCGCGGCCTCGTCGAGCGCGATGCCCTCGGGGATGTGGAGGACGTAGTTGGCGTCGGCGACGATCTGCTCGCTGTAGCCGCCCGCAGTGGGCTCGCCGTCGCGGCCGATCGCGTTGTAGGTGCCGACGTTGCCCTTGACGCAGTAGTTGTCGAGCCCCGCCTTGCAGTTCTCGCACTCACGGCAGGAGTCGACGAAGCAGCCGATGCCGGCGTGGTCCCCGACCTTGAACTTGGAGACGTTCTCGCCGACCTCTTCGATCACACCGGCGATCTCGTGCCCGACGACCATCGGGTACTCGATCTGCCCCCACTCGGAACGCACCGTGTGGATGTCGGAGTGACAGATGCCCGCGAACTTGATGGCGATGCGGACCTCGTCGGGCCCGACGTCGCGACGCTCGATGGTGGTGCGCTCGAGCGGCTTGTCGGGCGCAACTGCGGCAATAGCCTTGACCTGCATGGGATTCCCTTCGAGAGCGGTTCCGGCCTCTGCCCAGCCTGCGCCGATCCGTCCGGACGTGCAAACCGACCGCCCGACGCGAGCGGCGTACTCCCGTATGTCCCAGGCACGCGTCGCCGCTCGAGCCATGCGCGTCTACGGCCGCGGCTCAGGACACGCGGCCAAGCTCGACTACGGCGACTCGTTCACCTACGCCCTGGCTGCTCCGACCGGGGAGCCGCTGCTGTTCGTCGGCATCGGCCTCACCCACACCGACCTCGAACCGGCCCGATAGGGCCCGCCAGGCCGTTCATCCACCCCGGGCAACCGCCCCCTCGCCCTTGGGCAGTAGTGCCTTTGTGGCACGTGGCGAGGGCATGACGACATCACCGGAGGTCGTGCAGCAGGTCGCGTCCCAGTCGGGGCTGTACAGGCCGATTGTTGCCGTTGTGATGGGCGGACAGGGCGGCGATCTGTCGGTCCGACAGGACGACCGGCGTGTCGAACACCGTCCAGGCGACGCCCTCTGTGCACGGCGGCGTCGTCAGACTGCCGGTGTAGCGCAGAGAGCCCCGATGGGCGGGCAGCATCGTCGCCAGACGCAGACGGGCGGGCACTCCAGGGTCGCCCTGACCACCAGCGGTCGGGACCTCCACCGGCTCATCCACGGCCTCTGGACCGAAAGGCGCCACTCGTCGGGCGGCTGCGACGTAGTCCTCCCACCCCCGGTGTGTGCGGCCACCGCCCCGCAGAAGGACGCCGACGACCGCGAGCGCCTTCGACTCCTCGTGTTGGAAGACGAGGTGGGCCTCGGCGGGATAGAGACGTCCGTCGACTTGATGCTCTCCCGGGGTGTGATGATGCATCTGCCGGAACGTGTAGGTCCGCCCGCCAAGAGTCATCCGCTGCCGTCCCGTGTCCTGCGGCGTGAACAACAGCGCGTGGCCGGTGTCGTGGACGTGGCCGGTGGCCTCTGAGAGCGTCAGGCGGGGATTCCGCAGTCTCGTTCGATCCGCGCCGGTGAGGTCGATCGGGGACTGTCGGGAGCCGGTGGAGCACGTCGGGTAGCCGATGTCGCCCCAATGGGTCGGACCATTCTGACCTGTGTACGCCCAATGACGTGGGTCACCAGGTACGGGCGCGGGAGCCGCCGCGGTGCGCTGCGCCGGATGGAAGCGGGTCGCACCGGTGAGCAGGGCGGGCGTGGCCAGAGCGCCGGCCAGGAGGGTGCGGCGGCTCAAGGTGGGTTGTGGCAACGTGGTCACCCACTTCCGTCACAGGAAGCCCTGCGACATCGAATCCAATTCTAGGAGAGGCGTTCTCCCCCAGACCCCCCAGGACGTCGGGTGACGACAGTCAACCACGGACAGGGCGACGTCGAGCCGGGAACGACGCCCACACATGCAGCGGGAGGCGGAGCGGGTGGGCCTTCATGCGGGCGAGCACCCGTGGCGAGCGCCTGAGATGCCCCGGCCCAGGGGGCGGAGGCCTGCCCCGAACGGCCGGGCGTCGACGCGGACGCACCGGCCTCAGGCGAACAACGCCTGCCCGACGAACTCGCCTTCACGCACCCCGGGCGGGACGGCGAACAGGCCGGAGCCGCGGTGCTGGAGGTACTCCATCATCCCGTCCATGCGGGACATGCGGGTCTGCATGGGGATGTAGTGGGTCTTGGGGTCGCGGACGTAGGCGATGAAGAAGAGGCCCGCGTCCATGCGGCCGAGGTCGTCGGTGCCGTCGGTGTAGTTGTAGCCGCGGCGCAGCATCTGCGCGCCGTTGTTCTGGCTCGGATGCGCCAGCCGCACATGGGAGTTCATCGCCATCAACGGCTGACCACCGCGCCCGGTGAGCGCGAAGTCGGGCTCGGTGAACTCCGTCCCGCCCGACATCGGCGCCCCCTCGCGGCGGTCGCGGCCGACGATCGTCTCCTGCTCCCGCATCGACGTGCGGTCCCACGTCTCGAGGTTCATCGCGATGCGCCGCGCCACGAGATACGAGCCGCCCGCCAGCCAGGACGCCTTCGGGTCGTCGTCGGCCCCGACCCACAGGTGCGCGTCGAGCGCCGCGGGGTCCTCGGCCTTGAGGTTGGCCGTGCCGTCCTTGAACCCGAACAGGTTCCGAGGCGTCTGCTGCGCCGTCGAC
>DAMDJY010000091.1:0-14340 GCA_032100225.1 Mobilicoccus sp. | reverse complement strand
CAAACAATTGGCATCGATTTTTGGCACGCTGTTGAGTTCTCAAGCATCGGATGCTCCCGGATTCTCGCTCCGCACTAAGCGGCTCGGCCATCCGAGGCAACTGTTCCATCTTACCTGAGATGTGTTTGCTTGTCCAAATTCGTTTCCGACTTTGAATCGGATCGGAATCTGTTCGCAACCAGCTGTTCAGGTGCTGGTGAAACATACTGTGCCCGCCGCGCCGGGTCAAATCGACCGCGTACGCACCGCCGGCGAGACGAGATCGCTCTCGTCGTCCAGCGTTTGGGCAACCCGAGGAGCCTACGACGGATCCGCGAGCCCGCGCAAATCTGCCGGTACCGAGGCTCCGCCTCAGCGGCCTACGGCCTGATCAGACCGGGGGCACCCCGTGCCGGCGGTCGGAGAAGTGGCGGTCGCGGTTGCGGGCATACGTGAGCCGGTGCAGGAGGTCGTCGCGCAGTTGGTCTGCCTCGATCACGCTGTCGATCACGAGGTCGGCAGCGAGGCGTTCGAGGTCGACGTCGGTCTCGTACTCCGCTCGCTTGGCGGCGACGAACTCCTGCCGCTCCTGCTCGTCGGCGATCTCCGCGATCTTGCCCGCGTACACGGCGTTGACCGCAGCCTCCGGACCCATCACGGCGATTCGGGCCGTGGGCAGCGCGATCGTGGCGTCGGGACCGAATCCCGGCCCACCCATCGCGTACAGCCCGGCGCCGTAGGCCTTGCGGACCACCACGCAGAACTGAGGCACGGTGGCCTCGGAGACGGCACTCACCATCTTGGCGCCGTGGCGGATGATCCCGCCTCGCTCCACCTCTGAGCCGATCATAAAGCCCGGCACGTCGGCCAGGTAGATCAGCGGGATGCCATAGGCGTCGCACTGCCAGATGAACCGAGCCGCCTTGTCGGCCGAGTCGGTGAACAGGACTCCACCCTTGACGGCCGAGTTGTTCGCCACGATTCCGACCGTGCGACCACCCATGCGCCCGAACCCGATGACGAGTTCCTGCGCGAACAGCGGCTTGATCTCGAAGAACGAATCCGCGTCGACGAGCCCGTCGATGACGTCGTGAATATCGAACGGCACGCTCTCGATCTCGGGGACCGTCGTCCGGGTCAGCGGCTCGTCCGGCTCTTCGACCTCGTAGATCGGCGGCTCCTCGCGCCACGTGTCCGGGAGGTAGGAGAAGTAGAGGCGGGCCAGCTCGATGGCCTCGGCGTCGTCCTCGGCGAGCAGGTCTCCCACCCCGGAGACCGTGCAGTGCATGCGCGCACCGCCCATCTCCTCGAGCGAGACCTTCTCCCCCACGACCATCTCGGCCATACGCGGGCTGCCCAGGTACATGGAGGCGTTGCCCTCGACCATGATGATCACGTCGGTGAAGCTCGGGATGTACGCGCCACCGGCAGCGCTCGGACCGAACAGGCAGCACACCTGCGGCACGCGGCCGGACAACGCGACCTGGTTGTGGAAGATGCGGCCCGCGCCACGGCGACCCGGGAACATCTCCACCTGGTCGGTAATGCGCGCCCCTGCGGAGTCGACGAACCAGAACACCGGCAGCTCTTCGCGCAGTGCCGCCTCGGTCGCCCGGATGATCTTCTCGACCGTGCGAGCACCCCACGAGCCGGCCTTGACCGACGGGTCGTTGGCGATGACGATCGCCGGGCGTCCCTCGACCGTGCCGCGCCCCGTGACCACACCGTCGGCGGGGAGTCCGGGAGCCATCGAGTTGGCGTAGCGGCCGTCCTCGACGAAGCTCCCCTCGTCGAAGAGCAGCTCGATGCGGTCGCGGACGAACATCTTGCCCTGGGAGTCGAGCTTGGCCTTGGCCTTCTCGGTCAAGGAGGCCGACGACGCATGGGCGGCGTTCAGACGTCGGCGGACGTCGGCGACCCTGTCGTCACCACCGGGGGTGGCATCGGCGAACTCGGCGGGCGAACTCAGCGGGGCGGTCATCTCGACCTTTCTCCTACGAGGGCCGCCCTGCTGCGGACGAGGGCCGGCTCCATGGCCAGGCTAGTCCGCCGCAGGGCGGCGAGAGGGAATCTCAGAGACCGAAAGAACGGGCGATGAGCATGCGCTGCACCTCGGAGGTGCCCTCACCGATCTCGAGGATCTTGCTGTCGCGGTAGAAGCGCGCGACGGGGTACTCCTCCATGAAGCCATTGCCACCGAAGATCTGGGTGGCGATGCGCGTCGCGGAGACGGCGGCCTCGGAGCTGTAGACCTTGGCCATCGAGGCGGCCTTCTTGACCTCCTGGTGGCTGCGGCGGCCGGCGTGCATCTCGTCCTTGAGCCAAGCGGCCTTGTACGTGAGCAGGCGGGAGGTCTCGGCCATGACCGCGAGGTCGGCGATCTTGAAGCTGACGCCCTGGTTGACACCGATGGGCTTGCCGAACGCCATGCGCGTCTTGGCGTAGGCGGCCGACTCCTCCAGCATGCGCTGGATGCAGCCGGTCGACAGGGCGGAGATCGCGATGCGGCCGTCGTCGAGCGTGGCGAGGAACTGCTTGAAGCCGTGTCCGCGCTGACCGAGCAGGTTCTCCTCGGGCACGCGGGCGTCCTCGAACGTGAGGCCGTGCGTGTCGGAGATGTTCCAGCCGAGCTTGTCGTAGGCCGGCTCGACGGTGAAGCCGGGAGTGCCGTTGGGCAGCATGATCGCGCTGATCTCGGGCTTGCCGTTCTCACCCTCACCCGTGCGGGCGGTGACCGTGACGACCGACGTGATCGGGGTGCCGGAGTTGGTGATGAACGCCTTGGAGCCGTTGATGACCCACTCGCCGTTCTCCAGGCGGGCGCGGGTCTTGGTGGCACCCGCGTCGGACCCGGCGTCGGGCTCGGTCAGGCCGAAACCGGCCATCGTGCGGCCTGCGGCGAGGTCGGGCAGCCAGCGTTCCTTCTGCTCCTGCGTGCCGTAGGTGAGGATCGGGTTGATGCCCAGGCCGACGCCCGCCTGCAGCGTGATGCCCATCGACTGGTCGACGCGGCCGAGCTCCTCGATGGCGAGGCACAGGTAGGTGAACTCCCCACCGTCGCCGGCGTGGCCACCGAACTCCTCGGGCACGACGAGGCCGAACAGGCCCAGCTCACCCATCTTGGGGATGAGGTCGGCGGGGAAGTGATGCTCGCGGTCCCACTGGGCGGCGTTGGGCTCGATCTGCGACTCCGCAAAGTCGCGCACGGTACGGCGGAAATCCTCGTGGTCGGTGGAGAGCTCGAACATCGGTGTCCTTCGGGGTTGTCGACGCGGCGGTCGCCATGCTTGACGTTTACGTCAACGTAAAGCACGCTGGCCCACATGACAAGCCTCCCCGAGCCACCGGTCAGCGAACGGCCGTGGACCATCGCGGAGGTCGCCGAGGAGTTCGGCATCACCCACCGGGCCATCCGGCACTACGAATCGCTCGGACTCATCAGCCCCGAACGCCGCGGCACCCAACGACTCTTCTACCGCCGCGACCGGATTCGCCTGGACCTCGTCCTGCGCGGCAAACGCCTCGGGTTCCCCTTGGACGAGATCACCCGCATCGTCGTCATGTACGACGACCACCCCGGCGAGCGCGGACAGCTCGAGTACGTCCTCGGACAGATCGATGCCCGCCGGGCCGACCTCGAGCAGCGCCGCGCCGACATCGAAGTCGCACTCACCGAACTCCAGACACTCGAACGCCGATGCCGCGAGGACCTCGACAAACTGCCGTGAGGACCCCCTCGTGACGCCTACCAGCGGGTCACTTCGTTCGGCGTCGGGCTCAGAATGCCTGCGGGCGTTCGATCACGACAGGGAGGAATTCGGGGTATTCTCCCTCCGCGCCGCTCACGACTCGACTAGCTTCACGCCAACGCGACGGAGCGTTTTCCGTCGCTCACCTGGAGCAACACCCACGTACGTGAACCGGCGCGACCGGCCCACTCCACGGGAGGACGACGTGATGGCCACAGCAACGCCCCGCCGCGAGGCGGCATGGCACCGGGGGGCGATGTCACCGTCATGGACCTGATCGTCTACGTGCTCAAACGCATGGCGAACTACCTCGTCATGATCTTCGTGGCCACCTCGATCGCGTACTTCGCGGCCGTGACGTTCATGAGGCCCCAGACCCGGCTGCTGCAACGCACTCCCCGCCCGACACCGGAGCAGGTCGACACCCAACTGCGCACGTTGAACCTCGACCCGCACATGAGTGCCGTCGAGCGGTACTGGCAGTGGCTGACCAACATCCTGTTCCACTGGGACTGGGGATTCGGCGCCGACGGTTCGGTCGTCAACGACCAGTTCTTCTCCCGGGCCATCGTCTCGGCACGATTGGTGCTCATCGCGACGTTGCTCTCGATCATCATCGGTGTAGCCCTCGGCGTCGTCGCCGCAGCCCGCCAGTACAAGCTGAGCGACCGTCTGATCACCTACCTCACGTACTTCATCTCCGTGATTCCCGCGCCCGTGATCTACCTGCTCGTCCAGATGGGCGGCATCAAGGCCAACGAGTCGGTCGGCTCGCGACTGCTGTACGTCACGGGTATGCGTTCGGCACCGGCCAAGCCGGACGGCTGGCCGCGGCTCGTCGATGAGATGCAGCACCTCATCCTGCCGACGATCGCGCTCACCATCGTGGCCTACACGGGGTACACGATCCTGCAGCGCTCGCTCCTGCTCGACAACGTCAACGCCGACTATGTGCGCACCGCCCGGGCCAAGGGCCTGACCCGCATGCAGGCCATCAGCAAGCACGCACTACGCACCTCGTTCATCCCGGTGGCGCAGAGCATCGCGTTCCAGATCCCCGGCATCTTCGCCGGGACGTTCATCGTCGAAACCGTGTTCGCGTGGCAGGGCCTCGGCCGCTGGACCCTCGACGCCATCACGATGACCCAGAGCGTGAACATCGCCGTCGCCGGCGTCGCCTTCGGTGGCCTGATGTTCGCCATCGGCGCCATCCTGGCGGACCTCTCGGTCGCCATCGTCGACCCCCGAGCGAGGGTGAACTGAGATGAGCTCCTCCACACCGCGCGGCCCTCTCGGCCCCGAGGACGACGGGCGCGAGAACGACGGACGCGACGCCGACGACATCGAGACCGGCGAGTCGATCTCCGCAACCGACCCCACCCGGTCGGCGCTGGAATCCAGCCCCGACTACCTACCCTCCACGCCGCTCGCCGACACGGCGAACTCGGCCGCCCGGATGGGCGGTGGTGCACTCCCCACCAGCACCGTCGTGGGGAGCCCACTTGCAGATGCCGCGGCCGAACCCATCGACCCCGCCGCGCCCGAGACCCGCATCACCAACAAGACCCTACTCATCATCCGGCGCCTGCTGCGCAACAAGGGGGCCGTGCTCGGGCTCGTCATGCTGGCACTGGTGACGATCTTCGCCCTGTTCGGCAACACCGGAAACCAGTTCACCTACCTCGATCAAGACCTGCTCAACCTCGGATCCAAGCCCGGTGAGGGCGGCCACCGCCTCGGCACCAACGGCGGCGGGATCGACCTGTGGGCCATGCTCGTACGAGGCACCGGCAAATCGCTCCTCATCGCGTTCTTCGTCGGTGTCCTCGCGCCGCTCATCGGCGCCGTCTACGGCACCGCGATCGCCTTCTGGGGCGGCCGACGCGAAAAGGTCGGCATGTGGATCCTCGACATGCTCATCCTCATGCCGTATTTCCTCATCGTGGCCGTGTTCATGGGCGCCACCGGCGGCAACGCCCTCATCCTGGCGCTCCTGCTCACCGCGTTCGGCTGGATGGGCCTCGCCCGTGTCATCCGCGCCACCACGGCGTCACTTCGTGAGCGCGAATTCGTCAAGGCCGCGCAATTCATGGGGGTGTCGGACTGGAACATCATCCGGCGCCACATCATCCCGAACATCGGCTCGCTGCTGATCGTCAACATCATCACCGGCACCTACTCGGCCATCATCTCCGAGACGGCGCTCTCGTTCCTCGGCGTCGGTGTGCGCCCCCCGGACGTCTCCCTCGGCGCCCTCATCGGCTCCTCGGCCAGCCAACTCTCGGCCTACCCCTGGTTGTTCTGGGGCCCGACCGTCGCGCTGCTGTTCATCACCTTCTCGCTCGCCCTCATCGGTGACGGCCTGCGCGACGCCCTCGACCCCAACAGCAAGTCAGGAGGCCGGGCATGAGCACCGCCGCCACCCACACGACGCCTCACTCGCCCGAAGGCGGCGCGCCGGTGCTGCAGGTCCGTGACCTGCACGTCCGATTCGGCACCGAAGCCGGCTCGATCCATGCGGTCCGTGGGGTCGACTTCGACCTCTACCCGGGTCGTGTGCTCGGCATCGTCGGCGAATCGGGCTCCGGCAAGTCCGTGACCTCACTGGCGATCATGGGGCTGCTCGCCGACAACGCAAAGATCGACGGCTCCATCACCTACAACGGCAAAGAACTGCTCGGCCTCTCCGACAAGGCGATGTCGCAGCACCGGGGTACGGACATCGCCATGGTGTTCCAGGACCCGTTGAGCTCGCTCACGCCCGTGCACACCGTCGGCGACCAGATCATCGAGGCCCTCCGTGCCCACGGCACGATCAACAACGAGGCCGCACGCGCACGCGCGATCGAACTCCTCGAGGTCGTCGGCATCCCCAGCCCGAAGACCCGCGTCGACTCCTACCCGCACGAGTTCTCCGGCGGCATGCGGCAGCGCGTCGTCATCGCCATTGCGATCGCCAACAACCCGCGCGTCATCATCGCCGACGAACCCACGACCGCTCTGGACGTCACCATCCAGGCGCAGATCCTCGACGTACTCAAGGTCGCCCAACGCGAGACGGGCGCTGCGGTCATCATGATCACGCACGACCTCGGCGTCGTCGCCGGGATCGCCGACGAGGTCATGGTGATGTACGCCGGCAGGCCCGTCGAGAAGGGCCCCGTCGACGCGGTGTACGGACTGCCACGCATGCCCTACACGGTCGGCCTGCTGGGGTCCATCCCTCGCGTCGACAGTGGCGAGAAGCGCAGCCTGGTGCCCATCGAGGGCAACCCGCCCAACCTGTTGAACGAGCCCACCGGGTGCCCGTTCGCGCCGCGGTGCCCCATCGCCATCGAGGCGTGCCTGCACGGGGAGCCCCCGCTGCAAGGGGTGGACCCCGGCCACCAGGCCGCCTGCATCCGCAGTCAGGAACTGCGCGACATCGACGGGGCGGAAGACATCTTTCCGGTGCCACCGGTGGCCGTCAGCCCCTTCCAGCAGGTTCCTCGCGAGCGGCGTGACGTCGTGCTCAGTGTCGACAACCTGCACCGCCACTTTCCGATGATGAAGGGGACGCTGTTCAAGCGGCAGGTCGGCGACGTCAAGGCCGTCGACGGACTCACCTTCGACGTGCGCGAGGGCGAATGCATGGCCATCGTCGGCGAGTCCGGCTGCGGCAAGACCACGACCCTGCTCGAGATCATGGAGATGTCGCCCAAGACGAACGGCAACATCGTCGTGCTCGGCACGTCGATCAAGAATGCCAAGAAGAAGTCCGAGATCACCCGGCTGCGCCGCAACATCCAGCTCGTGTTCCAAGACCCGATGGGCGCGCTGGATCCACGCTTCACGGTGTTCGAGATCATCGCCGAACCACTGCAGACGGCGGGCACGCCCAAGGAGGAATGCGAACACCGGGTGCGAGAGCTCATGAAGACGGTCGGGCTCATGCCCGACCACCTCAACCGCTTCCCGACCCAGTTCTCCGGCGGCCAACGGCAGCGCATCGGTATCGCCCGGGCACTGGCCGTCAACCCCAAGCTGATCATCCTCGACGAGCCGGTCTCGGCCCTCGACGTGTCGATTCAGGCCGGCGTGATCAACCTGCTCGATCACCTCAAGGCAGAGCTCGGGATCAGTTACCTCTTCGTGGCCCACGACCTCGCCGTGGTCCGCCACATCTCCGACCGCGTCGGCGTGATGTACCTCGGCAAATTTGTCGAAATCGGTTCTGTCGACGAGGTCTTCGACCACCCGACCCACCCCTACACTCGAGCACTATTGTCGGCGATCCCCGTGCCGGACCCCGAGAAAGAACGCACGCGCAAACGCATCCTTCTCTCCGGGGATCTTCCGAGCCCCCTCGACCGCCCGGTCGGCTGTGACTTCGCTTCACGCTGTCCGGTGTTCAACGGACTCGACGAGCACCGCAGAGACCGTTGCCGAACCGAAGAACCTCCGCTCATGCCCACCGGCGCAGCGGACCATCAGCAGGCATGCTTCTTCCCAGAGGAACGGCTCATCACCAGTGCGGTGGCAGGGCCCAGTACGACGGACGCGGACGACCGGACGCGGACGCATCAGGAAAGGAACACTCAATGAAGAGTCGTCGAACCAAGGTGGCCCTCGCGGTCGCCATGACCAGCGCCCTGGCGCTCACCGCCTGCGCAGACGGCGGCAGCACCGGCGGCAAGACCGACGGCGGCACCGGCGCCACCCAGGGCAGCGGAGGCGGCGAGCAGTCGAACATCGACCTGCGCAACACCCAGGACCGCGCCTCCCTCGACCAGGGCGGCACCGTCACCCTGGGCATGGACTCCTTCCCGACGAACTTCAACGGGTGGCACAACGACGGCAACCTCGCTGCCTGGCACGACATCGAGCGCGCCACCGACCCCCTGCTCTTCCAGTACGCCCCGGACGGCACGGCCTCCCCGCGCACCGAGTTCCTCACCGAGATGCCGAAGGTCGACGAGTCCAGCGGCAAGGAGGTCATCACCTACAAGCTCAACCCGAAGGCCGTGTGGAACGACGGGACCAAGATCGACTGGAAGTCCTTCGAAGCCACGTGGAAGGCCAACCGCGCCACCATCGACAAGGAAGGCTTCAACAACACCGGAACGACCGCCGGCTACGAGGACGTCGAGTCCGTGAAGCAGGGTGCCTCCGCCGAGGAGGTCGTCGTCACGATGAAGAAGAAGTTCTACCCCGTCACCGAGGTGTTCGGCGGTCTCATCCACCCGAAGCTGAGCGAGAAGGAGGCCTTCAACACGCTGATGAAGACCGAGGCCCACCCGGAGCTGCGCTCTGGTCCCTTCACGATCGACAAGATCGACAACACGGCCCAGACGATCGTGCTCAAGCCGAACGAGAAGTGGTGGGGCAACAAGCCGCTGCTCGACCAGGTCGTCTTCCGTCAGATGGAGAACTCGGCCGACATCCCCGCGTTCAAGAACGGGGAGATCGACCGTGTGCGCGTCGGCAACAAGGCTCGCCGCCAGCAGGTCGAGGGCGCGCCCAACATGGAGATCCGGACCACCCCGCGTCTGGTCACCAACGTCTTCGTGTTCAACTCCAAGGCGCCCTCGCTCAAGGACGTCAACGTGCGCAAGGCCCTGTGGCAGGGAATCGACCGCGAGCAGCTGCGTCAGGTGCGCTTCAACGGTCTGGACTACAGCGAGAAGCCGCTCAACTCGGGCCTCTTCTACTCCTTCCAGCCGGAGTACGAAGACAACATGCCGGTCACCTTCGACAAGGCCGCGGCCGAGAAGACCCTGCAGGACGCCGGATACGCCAAGGGCAGCGACGGGTTCTACGCCAAGGACGGCCAGAAGCTCACCGTCAAGTACACGACCTTCGGTGACGACCCGATGACGACGGCCCTCTCGCAGACGGTGCAGAACCAGCTCAAGGCCGTCGGCGTCGACCTTCAGATCGACCTGCGCCCGAGCGCGTCGTTCGGTGAGGCCATGGAGAAGAAGGACTACGACTTCCTCGCCATGGGTTGGTCGCCGAGCAGCAACAGCCCCCTCGGCTCCATCTGCCAGACCATGTGTTCAGGCCAGTCCAACAACATGGCCAACGTCGGCACCCCCGAGATCGACGCCCGCATCAAGAAGATCGGCGAGATCTCCGACCCGGCCGCTCAGGCCAAGGAGATGAACGCTGTCGAGAAGGAGTGGCTGAAGCAGTACGGTCAGCTCCCCACCTGGAGCGGACCCGACATGTGGGCCTACCGCACCGGCCTCGCCAACTTCGGCCCGGCTGCCTACGCCTCGATCACCCCGAAGTGGGAAGACGTGGGCTGGCAGCAGGGCTCGACCCACAACTGATCGGCTCGACTGATCACACAGCGGTGACGTGACGCGATATCGCACCACGACCACCCCCCGCACCGCCTGACGAACAAGGGCCGGCGCACCGAGGAGACTCGGGGCGCCGGCCCTCTCGCGTGGGGGCACGAACCACAGCCGGGACACGCCAGCGAGTGACTCACGCCGATTCGCTTGCTTACGAATACGATTCGGACGCCCGACCAGTCGGCGGGCAGGCGGAATCGAGAGGACGCGCTGTGATCCTGCGTGCCACATACACACGGGCAACGACCTTGACCCTGGGGATCGTGACCGCCGGAGTCGTCGCACTCGGCGGCTGCGCTGCCCCCGACTCCCCGACACCGGGAGCGACGTCATCCCCCATCTCCGGAGTGAGCGACGACCGATCCGGTACCGCCGAAGGCGCGGGCACCTCGCAACCGGCGGCACCAGATGTTATCCGCGCCGATGCGCCTCTCCCCCGGGCGGAGTTGGCGGAGGGCGGCAGCGTGACGCTGCCGCTCCCGGCGCTGCCGACGAACTTCAACCGGTTTCACGTCGACGGCACGCTCGCTGCCTGGCGCGACGTCACCGCAGCGACCGACCCCGGCCTCTATCGCTACTCCCCCACCGGAGAGGTCTCACCCCGCACCGACTACCTGACCGCGATGCCCACGGTCGAAACCCGCGACGGCACCCAGGTCATCACGTACGACCTCAACCCGAAGGCCGTCTGGAACGACGGAACCCCCATTGACTGGACCGCCTTCGACGCCACCTGGAAGGCGCTGCGGGCACCCGGCGATCAGGGCGGCTACAACAGCGTTCCCGATGCGGCTCATGCCCGGATCGCGACGGTCGCCAAGGGCTCCAGGCCAGAGCAGGTCGTCGTCACGATGAAGGCCCCGACCTACCCGGTGAGCCAACTCTTCCCGTACTTGCTGCACCCGCGTCTCGCCGATCCGGCCGCGTTCGACACGACGATGAAGGACGCCCCGCACCCCGAGCTGCGCTCCGGCCCCTTCACCATCGCGTCGGTCGACCGGCAGAACGGCGTCGTTCAACTCGACCGCAACCCCCGCTGGTGGGGTGAGAAGCCGCTGCTCGACCACGTGACGTTCCGCCAGATCGAGCCCCAGGCATCGGTCCCCGCCTTTCGCAACAGCGAGATCGACAGCACCGACATCTCCGACGCGGCCCGATTCGCCCAGATTCAGGGAGCACTCGGCCTCGACGTGCGCACGGCCCCCCGCGTCTCGACCACGGTGCTCGTGTTCAACACGAAATCCCCCGCACTCGCCGACCAACAGGTGCGCAAGGCCCTGTGGCAGGCGATCGACCGATCCGCACTCGCACGCGTGCGCTTCAACGGCGTCGACTACACCGAACAACCAGCAGGGTCAGCGCTCTACCAGCCGTTCCAGCCCGAAGCGACGAACAACATGCCCGTCGACCACGACCCCAACGCCGCAACCCGTGACCTCGAGGCCGCCGGCTGGAAGTCCGGCAGCGACGGAATCCGGGCGAAGGACGGGCAGCGGCTCTCCGTCAGATTCACCCTGCACGGCGACGACCCGATGGGAACGGCCCTGGCCCAGACCGTGCAAACCCAGCTCAAGGCCGTCGGCGTGGACGTCGTCATCGACGCCCGACCCCTGTCCGCTTTCGGTCAGACGATGACGACCAAGGACTTCGACCTGCTCATGGGCGGCGGTGCCTCCGACTCACCCAGCCCCATCGGCGCCATGTGCCAGACCATGTGCTCCACCTCCCCAGGCAACGCCACCGGAGTAGGCACAACCGATCTGGACCGGCGCATCGCCGCCGTCGACACCATCGCCGACGACGAGTTGCGCGCTGCCGAGATCAACGCCATCGAGAAGGAATGGCTGGCGCTCTACGGCCAGATGCCGCTGTGGCACGGGCCCGAGATCAGCGCCTGGCGCACCGGCCTGTCCAACCTCGGCCCCGCCGGCTTCGCCTCCATGACACCCGTATGGGAGAACGTCGGCTGGACACGCGAGGCCGCGGCGCACCGGTAGCCTCCCGGCCCATCGGGGCGACCAGGCCGTATCCTGCGGATGCAGCCTGGGATATCGCGCATCGCCTACTGTTGAACGCGCGCCCAGATCCCCGGCCCCGATCGGAGAAGACATGAAGAACACGGTGCTCGCGCCGGTCATCGCTCTTCTCGTGCTCCTCGCCGTGCTCTGGACCGGGCTCTTCGGTATTGCACGCGCCTCATCCGTCGCCTCCGAGAAGCCGGCGACCTCCCCGACGCAGACGGCCACTCCCCGCACCCAACCCGATGGGGGATTCACCGCACGTCCCAGCAGCGCACCCACCGTCTCCTCCGGCCGCACCGCCCCGTCGGACCGATCCGGCACCTCCTCCTCGGGAACCTCTGGGCAGTCGAAACAGACCGATTCCCGCTCCCGCGACGACGCCGATGTGCTGGCCGACGGCCCCGCACCGCCCGACCCGCCCGCGTCCCGTGAGAACACCTCCGGTGGCGGATCGAACCAGGGCACCGGCTCGGGCACGAGCCGACAGAACGGGCAGCAGGGCACCATGCAGCGAGACACCCAGCAGAGCACTCAGCGCGAGACGGTCCAGCGCGGCACCACGACGCAGTCCGAGGACGACCGCTCGTTCATCGACCGATTCATCGATGGTGAGGACGGCTCGGGCGGCTACTCAGATCGGTCGCTGTCGAACGGGCAATCCACCGACGGTAGTGCTACGGCGAGGAACCCCGAGGACCCTTCGGGGTTGAGCAACCGCGGCGCCGCCGCGCTGCTGCTCGTCCTCGTGCTCATCGGCGCAGCCAGCGCCCGCCGCTGACCCGACACGCACCCCACGCGCTCCACGTACCACCTTGTCGATGAACTGCGCACCCGGAATTTCCACCGTTTGACGGTGTGTCGGCAGTCACCCAGAACAGGCTGACGGCAAGTCGGCCATGATCGGCGCCAGCGCGCTAGAGTCCGATCCATGGCGCCCATCAGCAAGGTACTGATTGCAAACCGCGGCGAGATCGCGGTCCGAATTGCACGTGCGTGCAAAGACTCCGGAATCGGCTCGGTTGCCGTGTATGCCGATCCGGATCGAGACGCGCTGCACGTCAAGGTGGCCGACGAGGCCTACGCACTCGGAGGCTCGACCCCCGGTGACAGCTACCTGGTCCAGGAGAAGCTGCTCGACATCGCCAAGCAGTCCGGAGCCGACGCGGTGCACCCCGGCTACGGCTTCCTCGCGGAGAACGCCTCCTTCGCGCAGGCCGTCATGGATGCCGGCCTGACGTGGATCGGACCGAGCCCCGAGGCCATCGACTCCCTCGGCGACAAGGTCAAGGCCCGCCACATCGCGACCAAGGCCAACGCCCCCCTCGTGCCCGGCACCAAGGACCCGGTGGCCGACGCAGGCGAGATCATCGCCTTCGCCAAGGAGCACGGCCTGCCCGTCGCCATCAAGGCGGCCTACGGCGGTGGCGGACGTGGCCTCAAGGTCGCCCGCACCATCGAAGAGATCCCCGAACTGTTCGAGTCCGCCGTCCGTGAGGCCATCGGCGCCTTCGGCCGCGGAGAGTGCTTCGTCGAGCGGTACCTCGACAAGCCCCGTCACGTCGAGACCCAGTGCCTCGCCGACGCGCACGGCAACGTCGTCGTCGTCTCCACCCGCGACTGCTCGCTGCAGCGTCGCCACCAGAAGCTGGTCGAGGAGGCCCCCGCGCCGTTCCTCACCGACGAGCAGAACGACGAACTGATCCGCGCCTCCATCGCCATCCTCAAGGAGGCGAAGTACCAGGGCGCCGGCACCTGCGAGTACCTCGTGGCCGTCGACGGCACGATCAGCTTCCTCGAGGTCAACACCCGCCTGCAGGTCGAGCACCCCGTCACCGAAGAGGTGTCCGGTATCGACCTCGTGCGCGAGATGATGCGCATCGCCAATGGCGACGAGCTCGGCTACACCCAGGAGGAGCTGCTCGCGAACAGCCGCGGACACTCCTTCGAGTTCCGCATCAACGGCGAAGACCCGGGCCGCGGCTTCCTGCCCGCCCCTGGCACCGTGCTCACCTTCTCGCCGCCGAGCGGCCCTGGCGTCCGCCTCGACTCGGGTATCGAGCAGGGCGACGTGATCTCGGGTCAGTTCGACTCGATGCTCGCCAAGCTCATCGTCACCGGCGCCACCCGCCAGCAGGCCCTCGAGCGCTCCCGCCGTGCACTGGCCGAGTTCGAGGTCGAAGGCATGCCCACCGCGCTCACGTTCCACCGCGTGGTCGTCGACGACCCAGCCTTCGCCCCCGAGGGCGACGA
>DAMDJY010000090.1:0-14380 GCA_032100225.1 Mobilicoccus sp. | reverse complement strand
TCGACGCGATCGGCGGGATCCCCACGAAGCACATCAAGTACGACAACCTCACCTCGGCGGTCACGGCCGTCATCCACGGTCCCGGACGGGCCCGCAACGAGAACGACCGGTGGGTGCTGTTTCGGTCCCACTACGGCTTCGACGCGTTCTACTGCGCGCCAGGCATCAACGGCGCCACGAGAAGGGCGGGGTTGAGGGCGCAGTGGGGTGGTTCCGACGTAACCACCTGGTCCCCATGCCCGAAGTGGACTCCCTCGACGAGCTGAACGAGCAGATCAAGGGATGGGAAGCCGTTGACGAGGCCCGTCGCATCAGCGGACACCTCAACACCATCGGGCACGATTTTGCCGCCGAGCAACGTTTTTTGCGGCCGTTGCCGACCGAGGTGTTCGAGCCCGGGCTGGTGCTCAACCCGCGCGTCGACAGGTCCTCGATGATCACCGTGAGGATGGTCAAGTACTCCGTCCCCGCGCACCTCATCGGCCGCCGTGTCCGCGTCTCCTTGCGGGCGAGCGAGGTGATCGTCTTCGAGGACCGAGCCGTGGTGGCCGTGCATCCGCGGTGTGTGGCCCGCGGCGACCCGCTTTGCCTGATCGGGGACTCCGGCACCAGCAAGTCCCACCTGCTCATCGCGCTCGGCACCGCGGCCGCGGAGCAGGGGTACCGGGTCCGGTACACCCTGGCCACCAAACTCGTGAACGAGCTCGTCGAGGCCGCTGATGACAAACAGCTCGCCAAAACCATCGCGAGGTACGGCCGCGTCGACCTGCTGACGATCGACGAGCTCGGGTACATGGAACTCGACCGCCGCGGAGCCGAGCTTCTCTTCCAGGTCCTGACCGAACGCGAGGAGAAGAACTCCATCGCGATCGCCTCGAACCAGTCCTTCAGCGGGTGGACCGACACCTTCACCGACCCACGCCTGTGCGCCGCGATCGTCGACCGCTTGACATACAACGGCACCATCATCGATACGGGCACCCACTCCTACCGCCTGGCCCACAGCCGCTCCCAAGCCGCCGGCTGAGCCGCAGCCCCGCCTCTAACCAATCGGCTCACTCCGCTATCATCGGAAAATGCCGATCATGCCAGCCCGTGACCCAATGGCCGTCTCGAAAGCCGCGGCCTGCCTGTTCAACGGCTTCAGCGACCCAACCCGGATGGCGATCATCGGGCTGCTCCTCACCGATGAGCAGCGTGTGGTCGACCTCACCCAGCGGCTCGGCTTGGCCCAGTCAACCGTCTCAGGACACCTCGCCTGCCTACGAGACTGCGACCTGATCAGCACCCGCTCCATGGGCCGAGCGACGTTCTACCGGCTCGCCCACCCCGAGCTAACCCACCGCTTGCTCACCGCAGCCGAAGAACTGCTCGCTGCCACCGGCGACGCTGTGCCCCTCTGCGCCACTTACGGCCTGCCCCTGCGAAAGGACCTCGCGTGACCAACCCCAGCACCGACCTCACCACGGATCGCGTCGAAGCGCTCACCCGGCGCGGGTTGCGCCTGGCCCAGTTCACCGTCGCCTACAACGTCATCGAAGGCATCATCGCCGTCACCATCGGCCTGATGGCCGGCCTGGTCTCCCTCGTCGGCTTCGGCCTCGATAGCGGGATCGAGTCCGCAGCAGCCGTCCTGGTCGGCCTGCGCCTGGCCTCCCGACTACGCCACGGCGACATCGACGAGGCCAAGGAACGCCGCACCCTCAAGGCGGTTGCCGTCACCTTCTTCATCCTGGCCACCTACGTCACGGTCGAAGGCATCCGCAGCCTCATCGACGGCGAAGCCCCCGACACCTCAACCATCGGCATCATCCTGCTAGTCGCCTCGATCATCATCATGCCGATCCTCGCCCACGAAAAGACCAAAGTCGCCCGCCAACTTGGCGGCGACCGCCTCATCCTCGCCGACGCCGCAGAGACACGCATCTGCGTGCTCCTGAGCATCTCCACACTGCTGGGACTCGGCCTCTACGCCCTCACCGGAGCCGCATGGCTCGACCCCCTCGCGGGCTTCGTCATCGCCGCCTTCGCCATCCACGAGGGCCGCGAAGCATGGGAAGGCGAACTGGTCGAAGACGACGACTGACCAGACCACCCACTCCTCCACAGTCGCCGACAATCCAAGAGATTCAGCTGGGGCCGAATCAGACCGTCATCCCGGGGCCACTTCTAGTTGACACACTCAACGCCGATCAGCTCTGCCAGGATGGCTCCACGAGTACAACCACCACCGACCCCACACCGCCTGCGAGAACAAGCCCCCCATCACCCGCTTAACTAACCTGCCGGGTCAGTACAGCTAGGGCCGGCGGGCTGGGAGGCCGGGACTGCTCAGCGCCACCGTCGGATGGTCTCTGCGATCTCGCCGAGTTCGATGTGCCCGCCGGCGACGGCCATGACGAGGTTGTAGGCCTCGTCGTCGGGTGCGTCGATCCAGACGCCGTTTATGTCGAGGAACACGATGGTCGCGAGCAACCCGAGTCGCTTGTTGCCGTCGACGAGCGCTCGGTTGCCGACGAGGGATTCCAGAAGTGCGGCGGCCTTCTCCTCCAGGGTCGGGTAGGCCTCCTGGCCCCACAGGTTCGTCGTTGGGCGATGTGCTGCGGCGTCGAGGAGGCCGAGGTCCCGCAGCGCGCCGACGCCCAGGTCGCGGACGAGGCCGAGCAGGTCCTCGAGGGTGAGGTATTCGGTCACTGGCCGAGGCGGTCGAGCACGTCGGCGTACCGCGCCCGGGCACGTTCCGACGCCTCGGACACCTTGCGCTCGTGACCCCGCCTGGCCGCCACCTCACGAATCGCACGGATCGTGGCCTCCTGTCGGCTGACGCCGTCCGCCTCGGCCAGGCTCGCCAGGACCCGCTCGTCATCCTCGGTCAGTCGCAACGTCATCGCCATGACGCGATGATACCAACGTGGTATCACGTTCGGCTGTTGTTGAGTGGCAGATGCAAACGCAGAGTGTCCTCCCATGAAGACCGGAGGTCACTCTGACCCTTCCATCTGCGCGGAGACCTGCTCCGGCTTTCCCCACGAGGCTAACCCGGGGTGCGACCGTCCACCCAGCGCCTTGATTAATCGCTCCAGTCGGTGTTGATGAGCTGAAAGAGGTCGTGGGTCTGCGACTTCCCGTGAATACGGAGATAGTCGGGGGCGGTGCCGTAGTGGACGAAGCCGCAGTTGGTGAGGACGCGCTGTGAGGCGGTGTTGTCGACCAGGGTTTCGCCTTGGATGCGGTGCAGGCCCAACTCGGTGAAGGCGATGCGGATGAGCTCACGGAGTGCGGCCGTAGCGACGCCCCGACCGGTATGGGCTTGGTCGACGGCGTAGCCGACGCTTGCCGATTGAAACGCGCCGCGGATGATGGAGTTCAGGTTCGCGCGCCCCACGACGGCTCCGTCGTCCTCGATGAGATACAGGACTGATGCGCCTGCCTGCCGGGCGTTTTCCGCGTCGCGGATCACCTGCGCTTGGTGGTCGGGTGTGTAGAACTCGTCGGGCCGCAACGGTTCCCCGGTCTGAGAGTAGACCCGGTTGCGGGTGAGCAGATCAGCAAGCGCATCCGCGTCCGCAGGCGTCGGGGTCCGGAGGGCGATCGTCATCTGCTCATTCTTCCTTGGCCGGTGGCAGGTGTTCCGGCGTGGCACGCAAATGCCTGGACGCTGCAAGGCCCCGTCGTGAGACTTGGCCCATGACGACCAGCGAGGTATGGACGGCGCAGGACGCCGACGAGTATGACGAGCGTTACGCCGACCAGTACACCCCGGAGGTCCTCGGCCCGAGCCTCGATCGGCTCAAGGCGCTCGCCGACGGTGGTCGCGTGCTGGAGCTGGCGATCGGCACCGGCCGCATCGGGGTGGGCCTGCATGAGCGCGGCCTCGACGTCGTGGGCATCGAGCTGTCGGCGCCGATGGCCACGAAAGTGCACGAGAAGATCCCCGCCGAGCAGCTGCCGGTCGTCGTCGGCGACATGGCCTCCGCCACAGCCCCGGGGGTGGGCGAATTCGCCCTCGTGGTCCTGGCCTTCAACACCCTCTCCAACTTGTGCACTCAGGATGAGCAGGTCGAGTGCTTCCGCAACGCGGCGCGACACCTGCGGCCGAGTGGCCGATTCGTCATCGAGCTGTGGGTGCCTCCGATCCACCGGATGACGCCGGGCACACCCGTCGTGCCCATGGCGTACGACGACGACGGCATCTCCTTCGACACCTACGACCTCGCCACGCAGGCGTGCACCTCACAGAGCTATCGGACTCGCGCTGACGGGTCGGTGCGGCACGGCACCGGGCGTTTCCGCTATGCCTGGCCGGCCGAGTGCGACCTCATGGCCCGGCTCGGCGGCATGACACTCGAGCACCGCTGGGCCGACTGGTCGGGCGACCCGTTCACGAGCACCAGTGAGAGCCACGTCTCCGTCTACCGCAAGGACTCTTGATGACTCCCTGGCCCGTGACGCGGGATGGGCTGACGTTCCGGCTGGCCCGTGAGGACGACCTCCCGGTCATCGCGTCCTTCCGCAACGACCCGCAGGTCAACCGGTGGATGATCCGCACGCATGTCGAGCCGGAGCAGCTGCGCTCGGACTGGCTCGACCCGGTGGAGGGCGACCATTCGTGCATCGTGGAGCGCGACGGGGAGCTCGTCGGGCTCGGCCTCCTCGAGGCGCAGGACGCGACCGGGCAGCCGGGCAAACGCCAGGGCACCGACGCCATGATCGGCTACATCGTGCGACCCGGCCACGAGGGCCAGGGCATCGCGACCGCGACAGCGCGCGAACTCGTGCGGGCCGCGTTCGAGGACCTCGGCCTACGCCGCGTCATTGCCTACGCGCACGCCGACAACCCCGCCTCCCTGCGGGTGCTCGAGAAGGCCGGGACGCGCCGCGAGCTCTACGCCAAGCAGTCGATCTGGAATGTCATCGAGGGCTGGGTCGACGAGGTCGGCTACGGCCTGCTCGCCGACGAGTGGCGGGCCGAGCAGCGCGTGCTGCGCACCGAGCGGCTCGTTTTGCGGCCGTGGCGTGAGCACGACATCGACTTCCTCCTCGACCTCTACGGCCGTGAGGACGTCGTCCGTTACCTCTCCGGCCGCACCATTAGCTCCCCGGAGGAGGCTCGGGCGTCCATCTGCCGTCGACGCGAGTGGTTCGAGACCCCGCCGCACGGCATCTGGCTCGTCGAGACGCATGCGGGTGAGCGCGTGGGCAACCTGTTGCTCAAGCCGATTCCGCCCTCGGCCGGGTCGACGACCGACGACATCGAGATCGGCTGGCACCTACACCCCGACGCGCAGGGGAGTGGTTACGCGACCGAGGCAGCCCGGGCCGTCCTGGCCCACGCCGGCGAGCAAGGACTGACCCATATCGTCGCCGTGACCCACCCCGACAATGCTGCGTCGCAACGAGTCTGCAACCGACTCGGCATGACGGCACAGGGGCGAACGAAGCGGTACTACGACGCAGAGGTCGAACTGTTCACGCTCGACCTCAGCGGGTCCTGATCCTGGCTCGTCTGCCACAGTCCGAGCAGGCCCGCGATGAGGGGTTCGATCGGGCTCGACATCTCGCGTGGGGCATCGGCGAGTGCGTGAGGGAACGAGAAAACTTGCATCAAGTCCGCGTCATTAAATTTTTCGGTCACTCCGTGTCAGGTCGAGGAGCGCAGGTGCTCGGGCAGATCTGGGGTGCGGCGGCGTGAATGCTTCGACAGCGGCGCTGCCACTGTGTCGAGTTCGGCCGAGCCGAGGCGCCGCTCAGTGAGGACGAGCAGGTTCATGATCTCGGGCGCGCGGTAGACGAGGTGGCGGCCATCGCGACTCGGCATGCGTTCGACGATCCCCTTGGCCTCGAGAGCCTGAAAGGCCGTACCGATGGCTGCCCGCGAGTAGGTGCGGACGGCGCCCCGGGAGTCCGTGTACTCCGCCTGGTCGAGTGCGTAGGGAATCGTCAGGACAGGGCGATCTGCCAGCAGCGACAGCAGCCGATGTTGAGCCGAGTGGGCCCGGACAGTGGCCGTCTTCTCCGCCCACGACGCTTCGATTCGTTGGACCTCAGCCAGGAGGTCGGATGCCACGACGACCGCGTCGGACGTCGCCTGCAAGAAGTACGCGACGAAAGCCTCCCGGGCCTCGTCCGCCATCCCGCCTCGGCGCGGGTCGTAGCGAAAAGTGTTGAGGGCTGCGACATAGCCGGAGTCTCGGTGTCCGAAAACGACCGAGACGGGTAGGACTCCACCGCTGACGATTCCGGAACGTGCCAGGACGGCCTGGATGAGGGCGCGCCCGGCGCGGCCGTTGCCATCCGCCCACGGGTGGATCGTCTCCAACTGTGCGTGAGAGAGGGCGGCGCGGACGAGGGGGGGATCGTCGGTGGTCTCGAGATACGTGACAAGGTCTTCGACGAGGTCTGGAACGTACTCCGGGTGTGGCGCAACGTACTTGGCCTGCACCGGGGAGTTGCCGCTGATCCACACCAGACGATCGCGGAAGCCGACCGGGTGAGTGGGCAGCAGAGTGCGGTGCAGTGCGTCGATGTCCGCGCTGCTCCAGTGGGATTGGGTGGCAAGGGTTTCCACGGCCTGACGTACTGCGTCGATGTTGCGCGAGATCATCTGCGCAGCCGAGTGCTCCCGCTGCGGAGCATCGTCGATGTCGGCGAGCAGGACAGCGCTGGGGTCTTCCCGGACGCCCTCGATGCGGGACGACGCGATGCTCTCCGACCTGAGCAGCGTCGCGTAGAGGGCCGGCAACGGGCGCTCGCGGAACCGCTCGCCGAGCCGAGCTACTTCCTCGCTCACCGATTCCAGGCGCGACTGAGTTGCCGGTGTGAGGTGAAGCGGCTGGCCGGTCAGCGGATCTGGCAGGTACCAGCGGTAGTCGCCACCCTGGATACTCCACCGATCATGGCCCCTCGGGTCGGGCTGCTGGAAGCCCTTCCTGTACTCCGCCATGAGGCCTCCGACCAGAAAAGTTCAACGACTCTGCCAACAATAAACTTTTCGGTGAAACATCCTGGTCAGGGAACACAAGTGCCACCATCGTGTCCACGACGACGGTTGGCCTGCGAGAGCTCGGCGAGGATGCGTCTGCCCTGGTGCGTCGGGTGGAGAACGGTGAGCAGATCACCATCACGGTTGCGGGTCGTGAGAGGGCACGACTGGTGCCCGCCCAATCTCCCCGCTGGCGCACCTGGACAGACATCGACGATCTGTTCCGAGGTCTCAGCGACCAGAGCTGGGCAGAGGATCGGGAGTTGGTCGACGACAACATCACCGATCCGTGGGAACGTCTGTGACCGCTACCCCGCGCCCGTCACCAGTGACCGCTGGCTACTCGCCCACCTGCAGTGCAGCGTTGAGCAGCCATGCCTCGGTGCCGGCCAGTCCGGTGCTGAGGAAAATGCGGGTTCCGGCCGTTGGGTGTTCTGTGCCCGTGAGGATGGCGCCCAGATGTGCGACGTGTGTGCCGTGGTCCGCTGCCGCGAGGACGTGGGGTGGGTCGTAAGCGCGCAGCTGAGCCAACGAGTCGTGACGACCAAAGCGGCATCGCGAGTGAGGTCTGGCCCGATCTCGGCGCGGCCCACCTGCTTGGGTCCGAGGGTGGTCATGTAGGCGCCGTCGGGGATGTCGTCCGGGCCGATGACCGGGGACGGCGACGACGTGGCCACGATGATGATGTTCGCGCCATCGATCGTAGCGGAGACGGATGGTGCGTCCTCGACGTCGAGGTTGAGCATGGTGCGGGCCCGGGCCGCGAAGTCGTGACGGTGCGCGAGGGTGGGGGAGTACACCCGCACAGGCAGCCCCTTGAATCGGTCAGGCAGTGCCCACAGTTGATGCCACGCCTGCTGGCCAGTACCGATCACGGCCAGGCCGGTCGGGCTCGGCGGGGCGAGGGCGTCCAGCGCGACGGCTCCGATGGCGCCGACTCTGCGTGGCCCGAGTGCGGTGCCCACCGCCAGGCCGGCGACCTCGCCGGTGCCGGCATCGTGGACGACGACGACCTGGTCCTCGTTCATGGAGCCTGGGGCGGTGTAGGACCGGTATCCGTACCACTCGCCCTCGACCGAGCCGCAGGTGAAGGTCAAACGCCGGTCGGCCAACCCGGCCACCACGCGCGGTGGGGCGACCAGCCTGCCCTGGTAGGCGGCGACTACCGCGTCACGCATCGCGGTACGGGCCAGCTGCGGCGTCACCGTTGCTCGCACGTCGTCATCTGTCAGCAGCTTCACCCCCGGCATCCTCCCTCTCACTACCTCGAAGCTGAAGACCATCCTGGACATCTCTGCCGCTGGCCGCACCCGGCGCCGGGCGCCCACCTGATCTCCAGGACCGTGGTTCGTCTCAGCCTGTACGCATCCACCTGCGACGGCGGGTTCCGATGCCGGCTGCAGTGACGAGGAGGGCGGCAATGCTGCCGCAGACAACCATCCAGGGCAGGTGCGTGAACGCGTAGCCCGCAGCGACCGCACCGGCGGAGGAGCCGGCGAGCACCGTCATCCCGTAGCGGCCCAGGGCCTGGCCGAGCGGATGCCCGCTGCCGGTTGCTGCTGCACGCTGCAGGGGCACGGCGACGGCGATGGCGCCCGCAGCGAGTACCCACCCGGCACCGATGCCCCATTCTGTCGGCCAGAGCGCCATGAGAACCGCGCCCGCTCCGACCACGATGTACGCCACGGATAGGGCGACGGCGGGTCGGCGCCCGCGGGTCAACCCGCTGAACAGCGACCCGGCCAGCGCGAACAGCACGAGGCCGGGGAGGAGGATCAGCGAGACGATCAGGATGTCCAGGCCCTCGTGGCGCTGCAGCCGCAGCATCGCGACGAGCATCAGGGCGCTCTGGGCCAGGGCCGTTATGAAGACCACGACGAGGCGGGCGCTGCCGGCCGTATCCCCTGGAGCCGCGACGACCCCGCGGCTCGGAGCCCGCATCGCGACGAGGCAGCACGCGGCCAAGCAAGCTGCGGCGGTGACCCAGAAGGCAGCCGGGTACCCGAGGGACGCGGCGAGCGTCACCCCGACGACGAGGGCGACGAGCGTGCCCCGACTCTCCCAGGCGAAAAGCTCGGCGAACCCGGCATCCGCCCCGCCTGCAGACCGATCGGCCACGACCGCCATCGTCGCGATGAGCACGAGCCCGACCCCCAGCCCGAGGACCAGTGCACCGAGACCCGGGAGCCACGGCCCGGATGTAGCGGCGAGCAGCGCTGCGCCGAGCGCCCCGGCGAACAGGCCTCCTATCAGCGGCGCAGCGCGATGGCCGTCATCGACGAGCCGACCGGCGAGCGGCCTTCCGGCGAGGGACCCGAGCGGCAACATCGCCGTCAGGATTCCGGCGCCCGTGCCGGTGAGGGCCAGCCCGGCCCCCGCCCACAACGGGAGGAGCATGTCGACGAGGTCCACGACACCCGACCCGACAGCAGCCGCCCACAAGGTGGGGGTCGGTCGGGGCTCGCCGGGGCCCGGGATCCTCATACGAGCAGTCTCCCTGCCGCCGCAGCCCCTGGCCCAGTGAGGCGCAAGCAGAGCCCGATCCGATGTCGGTGGCTGTTGTGGCGGCGGTGCGGGGGACGGGCCGTCGTTGACACAATGCGTCGCTCATGCGACGTTATCTGCATGGAGTTGGATGTCACGGATGCAGCCCGCATCGCGGGAGTGAGTCAGAGGACCGTCCAGCGAGCCCTCAGCGATGGGCGTCTCGGAATGGCACGGACGCTCGGCAGACAGACCACCACCGATGATCTTGCGGTGCAGGCATGGATCCGCACGACGTCCCGCGGGCGGAAGTGGTCCGGGAGGACCCTCGACGCCGGGATCGACCTCTTGTCGGGCGGGCGCGGCGAGTCAGTCTCGTCGTCCGAGCGATCACGGCTGCGGGCGAGGTTGCGTCAGATGGATGCACGACAGATCGCGTCCTCTGCATGGGTCGGCACCTGGGCGAGGTACCGAGACCTCGGTGGGGCGGACGCGCAACCGATCGGTTCCAGTGCCGCCGACCCCGCCTCACTGGGAATGGTGCCGGGTGAGTCTTGGGCGCGGTTCGCGGACGTGCCTGACCTCGACGAGTTCGAAGCGTCCCAGCCGGTGGTGGCAGATCCCGACGGGGACCTTGTCGTCATCGAGCGGCGCCACGATGATCGCCGTGCTCGGGTTCTGGTCGACACCTACGTCCTTGGTGACGCACGGGAATCCACTGCCGCAGCCCGACAGCTGATGGCGGTCGTCGATGCGCTCTGACCCGTACGCACTCCTGGCGGAGGTGGCTACGGCCATCGATGCCGACAACTGGATCCTGGTCGGCGGACTCATGGTGCACTGCCACGCCGAACGGTCAGGGATCATGCACACGCGTCCGACGGACGACGCCGACATCGTCGTGGAGCTCCAGACCCAGTCCTACGCCACCCACGCGCAGGCCCTGATCAGCCTGGGGTTCGCGCCGCACGAGTCGCTGGACGACGCCGCGCCGTTCCACCGGTTCGTCCGCGACCAGGACACGGTCGACCTGATGATCCCGGACAGGGAGTCGCGGGCACCCCGGTATCTCGGCCGTGGACTCATCGAGGTTCCCGGTTCCAGTTCGGCGTTGAAACGCACGATCGCGCATGAGCTTCCCGACGGAAGCGCCATCCGCATCCCCGACCTGGCGTCGGCACTGTCCCTGAAGGGAGCAGCCCATCGAGTTCCCAGCGCGAATGCGCCGCGCCATCTGCAGGACTCGGTGACACTGCTGGCCTGCGCCGGTCCGGGCGGGCTCGACCCCGCACCGAGTAAGTCGATGCGAGCCAACCTGAATCACGTGGTGAAGTGCTTGTCGACGACAGCCGAGGCATGGTCGCTCGCATCGCCACAGAACAGAGTCCTGGCCACCCAGTGCATCAGGGCGCTGCGTCCGGACTGGGCCGTTCCGTCCTTCCTCGGATCCACCAGGACGACGACAACACGCCGCCGCCGTCGACCCAGCCAGTAGGACGCGCAGCAGCCCCAGTGATGTAGGGGCCGGCCCGTCGCGCCTACGGCCCGGCCCGGCCCGATAGTGGTGACATGACGTCCGTTCGCGTTTCACCCGTCGCCCACGTCGCCCGAATCGTGCTGGGGGCCTTCATGGTCTACGCCGGGGTGGGGCACCTGTCGTTCGCGCGCGTCACATTCCAGGCGCAAGTGCCGACCTGGTTCCCGGCCGATCCCAACCTCGTCGTGCTCGCCTCCGGGGTGGTCGAGGTAGCGCTCGGGGCGGTCCTGATCGCGGTGCCCCGGTGGAGGGTGCCGCTCGGCTGGGTGTTGGCGGCGTTCTTCGTCGCGGTCTTTCCCGGCAACGTCGCCCAGTGGGCGGAGCGGCGCGATGGCTTCGGTCTCGACACTGATGCCGCCCGCGCGATCCGGCTGCTCTTCCAGCCACTGCTCGTCGCGTGGGCGTTGTGGTGCACGGGGGCGTGGAAGGCGTGGCGCGCGACCCGCCGACGGGGCGAGGTGCGGTGATCGGGCGTCAGGGCCGCACGGGACGCATCGGCGGCGAGGTGCCGGTCAAGCCGTGCGCGCCGATCGCTATCAAGACCGACCGCCTGTTGTTACGGCGGTGGCAGGCCAGCGATGTGGAACCGATGAGCCGGATCAATGCCGATCCCGAGGTGATGCGGTGGATCGGATCGGGTGCGGTCGTTGACGCGAAGCGCACCCAGCGGGCCATCGGACGGTGGGAAGCCGAATGGGATGATCGCGGATTCGGTCTGTTCGCCGTCGAGCAGCGGAGCACCCGGGAGCTGCTCGGCTTCACCGGCTTGTCGGTGCCCAGCTTTCTGCCCGAGGTGCTTCCGGCTGTGGAAATCGGTTGGCGCCTGAGCCGTGCGGCCTGGGGGCAGGGCCTCGCCACTGAGGCGGCCCGCGCTGTCCTGGCCTTCGCCTTCGGCGAGCGGGAGTTGGAGCGCGTCGTCAGCATCGCCCAGGTCGGCAACGATGCTTCAGTGCGAATCATGTCGAAGTTGGGGATGCGCCATGAGCGGACCACCATCGATCCGACCTGCGGTCGTCCTGTCGAGGTGCATGAGATCTGCGCCGAGGACTGGCTGACCCGCGCCTGAGAGCACGTCCGCATCCAGTCGCGCGTTTGGGGCGCGTTGTTCGGCTGGGGTAGCCACGAAGGTCCGGTGCATCCGGCCATGCGGCCCCCCGCTTGCGCAGAGGCGTTCTTCCCCGTGCGCTACGACCCGTTCACGGCCATCAGCGAAGCCCCCGGAGGGGCAACGGTCATCGAGGCCTTGTCACCCCTGCAGGATGTCGTTGGGTGTCTCGACGCGTCCTCGGCGGGTGAGGTAGCCGTGCCAGAGGAGGCGAGCGGCGTTGGAGCGGCGCGGAATCCATCGTTGCCCGAGGTCGTCGAGTTCCGCAGGGGTAGGGACGGTGGGGGTGCCGAGGGTCTCGCCCACGGCAACCTGGAGGGCGCGGTCGCCGACCGGCCAGATGTCGGGGCGCTGCAGGCACGACAGGAGATACGTGTCGGCGGTCCAGCGGCCGATGCCGGGCAGAGCGGTGAGGGCGGCGCGCGCTTCGTCGTCGGAGAGCGTCTCGAGTCCGGCCAGGTCGAGGGCGCGGGAGCTCACGGCCTCGGCGAGGGCCCGAAGGTAACGGTCCTTCTGTCGTGACACCCCGGCGGAGCGGGTCTCCTCGGGTGTCGAGCGGAGCACGGCGTCGGGGGTGACGCCGCCTATCAGATCCCTCAGGTTGCAGAAGCATGCCGCGGCGGAGGCGAGCGATACCTGTTGCTCCAAGATGAGCAGCGCCAAGGCGGGAAACCCCGGCGGTCGGTGCCAGAAAGTGGGGACGCCGTACTCCAGCACGATCCCCGCGAGATCCTCGTCGCGGCCGACGAGGTCGTCGACATCGGCGGCGAACCGCGCCTGGGCATCGTCCGAGTCCGTCACCGCCCCATCATCCGCTGGTTTCAGCCCCGGCAAGAGTGACGGTCACGCGCTCATTCGCTGGGCGAGTTCCCGGGCGCGTCTCTCGCGCGATCCGCATCGACCGGAGAGGATCGAGGGCATGAGTTCTCTGTCGCTGTCCGGCCGAACCGACGAGCCTGGCGTCCCCGGCAGGCCGACCGCGACGCCCCTGACCCGTCGGCGCGCCGCGCAGGGCGTGGCGATCGTCCTCCTGATCGCCGCAGTATGTCTGGCGTGGGCCAAGTGGGTGCCGTACACGCAGAAGGCGCGTTCCCTCGCGGGCAGCCACACGTGGCCGGGCGCCGCGATCTTCGACACGAGCGGCGCGGTGCCGTCCGTGGCGGGTGCGGTGTCGTTCGCCACGGCCTACTTCGGCGCGGTGTGGAAGGCGGCGCTCGTCGCCGTGGTCATCGCGGCCGCGATGGAGGCGCTCGTCCCCCGGGCGGTCCTGGCCCGCGTGCTGTCCCGGCGCACCGCGGTCGGTCAGGGGGCCGCCGGTGGTCTGTTGTCGATGCCCAGCATGATGTGCAGTTGCTGCACCGCCCCGGTAGCGGTGGGGATGCGCCGCCAAGGGGTCGCTCTCGGGGCAGCCGTCGCCTACTGGCTCGGCAACCCGCTGCTCAACCCCGCCGTTCTCGTGTTTCTCGCCCTCACCCTGCCGTGGCCGTTCGTCGCGGTACGGGCCGTGGCGGGTGTGGTCGTCGTGCTCGGAGCCGCCGTGCTCGCCACCCGCATCGGTGGTGCGGGAAGTTCGGTGTCCAGCGACTGCTCCACCGCGGCCGACCCGGTCCCGTCGCCCCGTGACGCGGCCCGCCGGTTCGGCCGCGCTCTCCTTCGCTACACGGTGATCCTCGTGCCGGAGTACGTGATCGTCGTCCTGCTCGTGGGTGCGGTGAGTGGCGCGCTCGCGGGCGGCGCCATCCTGGGCCAGGGAGTCGGCCCCCTCGCGCTCATCGTCGCGGCGGTGATCGGCACGTTGCTCGTCATCCCGACCGGCGGCGAGATTCCCGTCGTCGCCGGCCTCGTCGCGGCCGGCGCCGGGTACGGAACGGCCGGGGTGCTGCTGGTGACACTGCCAGCGCTGAGCATTCCCTCGGCGGTCATGGTGGCCAGGGCGTTCTCCTGGCGGGTGACGGCAGCCGTCGCCGCTCTCGTGGTCGTCGTCGGGCTTGCGGCGGGAATCGCCCTGTCCTGGGCGTGAATCGATGAATGACCCGTCTGCTCGATCGCGGCGCATCCCGGCCCTGTGGGACAGCTTCGACGAGACCAAACAGCAAGGTCATCTCGAGCGCGCGGCGGGATGGTTGCGCTGATGGCTCTGCACGCGCTGGAACTCGTGCTCGACGATGCGTCCGATGCGCTGATCCGGGCCGAGTGGGAGGCCCTGGCGCGGGCGGGGCTGCCGTCGCAGGCGCGGCACACCGGGCTCACCAATGCGCCGCACGTCACGGTG
>DAMDJY010000089.1:0-14524 GCA_032100225.1 Mobilicoccus sp. | reverse complement strand
GCCGGCCTCACCGCGGAAGTCGTAGTCCCACACGTGGTCGAGGATCTGCGCCTTGGAGAGCACCCGGTTGGGGTTGAGAAGCAGGTAGCGCAGGAGCTTGAACTCGGTGGGGGAGACGTCGATGACGCGGCTGCCGCGACGCACCTCGTGGGAGTCCTCGTTGAGCTGCAGATCGTGGAACTGCAGGATCGCGTCCTCGGACTGCTCGCCGCGGGTTCGGCGCAGCACGGCGCGGATGCGGGCGATGACCTCTTCGAGGCTGAACGGCTTCGTGACGTAATCGTCACCACCGACGGTGAGGCCCGTGACCTTGTCCTCGACGGAGTCCCGCGCGGTCACGAACACGACCGGCATGTGGCGACCGTTCTCGCGCAGACGCTGGGTGACGGCGAACCCGTCCATGTCGGGGAGCATCACGTCGAGCACGATGAGATCGGGCTGTTCGGACGACGCGATAGTGATGGCCGTAGTGCCGTCACCTGCAGTGAAGACCTCAAAACCGGCAAACCTCAGGGAGGTCGCCAGCAGCTCTCGGATGTTGGGTTCGTCCTCGACGACGAGGAGCCTGGCTTCGGGTGTGGACGGTGCACTCACCTGCTCAGGATGCGTCGCGATGCTGGGAAGTCGCTGGATGCTGGCTCCGTATCCACAGCGAGTCGCGGAGTGCGCCGCCGCAAATCAACCGTGCTCCCTGGCGGGATCTGCCCGCGGAGTGTGTTTATGGTCCACACACCGAACAAGGGGAAATCAATGAGCGACACATCATCGTGGGGACCGCCGTTGACCCGGCGGCGCTTCGCCCAACTCGGACTCGGGGCACTCGCCGGAGTTGCGCTGCCCAGCGTGGCCTCGTGCGCGGCACCCGCCGCCGACGCCGTCACCGCACAGCTGGTGCACGGCGCGACCGGAGGCGGACTCAAGGACTCTCTCGACCCGCATTTTCCGGTCACGATCCCCGACATCGCGCGGGTGCGGCAGCTCTACGAATCGCTGTACCGGTTCACCCCCGACTACACGATCGAACCCGCGCTCGCCGAGGAGATCATGCCCAACGCGGACGCGTCGGAGTGGACGATCCGGCTGCGTGAGGGCGTGACGTTCCACGACGGGCGACCCGTGCGGGCGACCGACGTCGAGGCCAGCCTGCACCGCATGCTCGACCCCAAGGAGCCGTCGCCGTCGATGACCGACGCCGCTGCGGTCACCGACCTGGGCAGCAGCAAGGTCATGGACCAGCGCACCTACCGGCTCAAGCTCAAACAGCCGTACGTCGTGATGGATCAGATGCTCGCCAACTACTCCGCGGGCATCATCCCGGCCGACTTCGACCCGGCCCACCCGATCGGCACCGGCCCGTTCACGTTCGACGCCTTCGTGCCCGGTCAGCGCAGCCGGTTCTTCAAGTACGACGGCTACTGGGACACGAAGGCCGCGTTCGACGAACTCGTCATCATCAACTTCACCGACGACGCCGCCAAGGTCAACGCGTTGCTCGCGGGGCAGGTGCAGTCGATCGACAACCTGCCGGGCTACCTCGTCGACGCCATCGGCGCCCAAGGTGCCCAGCCGCTCATCTCCGAGACTGGTGGCTGGGTCCCGTTCACGATGCGGGTCGACGCCAAGCCGTACTCCGATGTGCGGGTGCGTCAGGCGATGCGCCTCATCGCCGACCGCACGCAGATGATCGACCAGGCCTACAGCGGCCACGGCCGGCTCGGCAACGACCTGTACGCGCCGTTCGACCCGTTCTACATCGGCGACCAACTCCCGCAGCGGCAGCAGGACATCGGCCAGGCCAAGTCGCTGCTCAAGGCCGCCGGGCACGAGGACCTACAGGTCGAGCTCGTCACCTCCAGCGGTGTCGGTGCCGGCGCGCTCGAGTCGGCCAACCTCTTCGCCCAGCAGGCCCGCAAGGCCGGGGTGCGGGTTCGCGTCAACCAGGTCGACTCCAGCGTGTTCTACGGCGACCAGTACCTGTCGTGGCCGTTCGCGCAGGACTTCTGGAGCACCCGCATGTACCTGTCGCAGGTGGCCCAGTCCTCAATCAAGGGCGCGCCCTACAACGAGACGCACTTCGACCACCCCACGTTCACGCAACTCGTGAAGGCCGCCGTCCGTGAGACCGACGTCGACCGCCGCCGCAGACTCTGCGAGGACGCGCAGGCGATCGAACACGAAGAGGGCGGGTTCCTCATCTGGTCGTTCCAGAACCAGGTCGACGCCTACAGCACCTCGATCACCGGCGTCGAACCCGCCCGTGAACAGCCCATGAGCGCCTTCCGATTCAACCTCTTCAGGCCCGCGGAGACACGATGACCACTTCATCCTCGGCAGAGACCGACCATCCCCGTCCTGAGGCCTCGGCGGCCACGGCTGCCGACACGGCGAACCAGAGCCGAGGGTCGCGCCGCACACCAGGCCGTGCGTGGGGGATGTGGTTGGCCCGACGGTTCGGCATGTCGATCCTCACCCTGTGGCTGGTGTCGGTGATCGTCTTCCTCGCGACATCCGCGCTGGGCGATCCGGTGCGCGCTGTCCTCGGGCGTGACTTCGAAGCCAGCCCGGAGCGGGCCGCCGCGATCCGCGCGACGCTGCATCTCGACCAGTCGTTGCCGGATCGCTATCTCATCTGGATCGGTGACCTGCTGCGCGGCAACCCCGGCACGTCCGTGGCCGCGGGCATTCCCGTCACCGAGCTCATGGGTGCGCGGGTGGTCAACAGCCTGTTCCTCGTGGCGGTCGTGGCGCTCATCATGATCCCGGTCGCGCTCGGTCTCGCGTTGTTGTGCGCCCGGTTCCGTGGCAGCAAGCTCGACGACGCCGTTCAGGTGCTTTCGCTGGGGCTGGCTGGTGTGCCCGAGTTCGTCATCGGCATCCTGCTCGTCGCGTTGTTCTCGACGACGGTGTTCCACCTGTTGCCGGCTGTGACGGCGCTACCCATCGGCGCGAGCCCGTGGAATGCGCCCGGATCGCTGATCCTCCCCGTTGCCACGCTCGTCATCTCGATCGTGCCGTACCTCACGCGCATGCTGCGATCGAGCCTCATCGAGACCCTCGACTCGGATTACGTCGAACTCGCCCGGCTCAAGGGCGTTCCCGAGACCTCGGTGCTCCTGCGTCACGCTCTGCCCAACACGCTCGTGCCCACCATTCAGGTGACCGCGTTGCAGCTCGGGTGGCTCGTCGGCGGCGTGGTCCTCATCGAATATCTCTTCAACTATCCCGGGATCGGAGCGCTGCTCGTCGAAGCCGTGCGTAACTCCGACTTTCCCGTGGTGCTCGCGTTGACGATGATCATCGCCGCTGCCTACGTGCTGGTGAACCTCATCGCCGACGTGCTCTCGATCCTCGCCACACCCCGCGCTCGCACAGGGATGGTCCGATGAACACGCCCCAGCGCTCCGGCGCCACGCCCTACACCGGCAGCTTCTCGATGGTGCAGGTCGAGTCCAAGCCCGTGGCGCCCTGGCGCGCCGCTCTCAAGGACGGTCTGCGCGACCCGCGCATCGTCATCGGCACGATCATCACCCTGCTCGTGGTGGGCATCGCGCTGCTCGGTCCGTGGCTCGCCCCGCACGGCGAGTACGACATCGTCGGCCGCCCGTTCACCCACGAGGGTTCGTTCCTCGGCACCGACTACCTCGGCCAGGACGTGCTGAGTCGTGTCCTGTTCGGCGGCCGGTCGGTGCTGCTGATCTCGCTGCTCGCGACCATCGTCGGAGTCGGCCTCGGTGTCGTCGCCGGCGTGCTCGCCGCCTACGCGGGTGGCTGGGTCGACGAGGTCGTCATGCGCCTGGGTGACGTGCTGCTGGCGTTCCCCCAGATCCTCCTCGCGCTCGCCGTGCTCAGCGCCGTCGATCAACCGCAGTGGTGGATGATCGTGCTGCTCGTGGCCCTCGCGCACCTCCCACGTGTGGCCCGCGTCGCCCGTGGTGTGGCGCTGCAGTTCGTCGGTCAGGACTTCGTGGCCGCCGCCGAGGCGATGGGTGAATCCCGCTGGCGGATCGCCGCAGCGGAGCTGGGCCCCAACCTGCTCATCCCGCTGCTCGCCGAGACGGGCCTGCGGTTCACGTACTCCATCGGCATGGTCGCCGGAATCGGGTTCCTCGGGTTCGCCACCAACCCCGGCGCAGCCGACTGGGGCCAGATGACCAGCGAGAACCGACTCGCGCTGCTCGTGCAGCCGTGGGGCGTCGTCGCTCCCGTGCTGCTCATCGCGTTGCTCACCATCGGCACCAACCTCGTCGCCGACGGGATCGGCGCCCGTGCCGCGAAGGGGCGGTCATGACAGTCATGGATCAGGACAGAGGTGACCGCCTCGCGACCGGGCCGGTCTGCGTCGTCGAAGGCCTGCGCGTCGCGCTGAGTGACGGCGGTCCGGTGGTCGTCGACGGTGTCGACATCACCCTCGCGCCCGGCGAGATCGTCGGTCTTGTCGGCGAATCGGGCTCCGGCAAGACCACGGCCGGCACCGCGTTGCTCGGGTACGCCCGCCGCGGCGCCGAGATCGTCGACGGCCGCATCGACGTCGCCGGCCACGACATCCGCGGGATGAGCGTGGACGAGGTCCGCAAGGTGCGCGGCGTCGACGTGGCGTACATGCCGCAGGACCCGAGCTCGGCCCTCAATCCGGCCCACCGCCTGGGTCGGCAACTGCGTGAACTGCTCGACCAGCACGACATCGGGGAGGCGGGCTCCCGCACCGATGCGATCCGCGCCATGCTGCGCGAGGTCGGCCTGCCCGGTGACGACGAGTTCCTGCGCCGCTACCCGCACCAGCTCTCCGGTGGCCAAGTGCAGCGCGTCGCGCTCGCGATGGTGTTCCTGCCGCACCCCAAGGCGCTGGTGCTCGACGAGCCGACCACGGGTCTCGACGTGACGACTCAGGGCATGGTCATCTCGACGCTGGCCGAACTGTGTGCGCGGTACGACGTGGCCGCGCTGTACGTGACGCACGATCTCGCGGTGGTGTCGCAGGTGGCCGACCGGGTCGTCGTGTTGTACGCGGGTCAGGCCGTCGAAGTCGGGCCGACGCGGCAGATCTTCGACGCGCCGCAACACCCGTACACGAGGTCGCTCCTCGGGGCGATCCCGCACCTGCACCGGGCGTTCAAGCTCACGGGCATTCCCGGATCGACGCCCCCGCCCGGGCATCGTCCGCCGGGGTGTCGGTTCAACCCGCGCTGTGAGTTCGCGATCGCCGAATGCACGCAGGTCGAGCCTGCTCTGGTCGGCACGGGTGCGCATCAGGCGCGGTGCATCCGGCTGGACGAGTTGCCGCCCTACGACCCCAGTGGCCGGTTCGTGCGTGACACCGACCCCGAGGCGGAGCGCAAGATCGTTCTCAAGGTCGAGGGGCTCGACATCTTCTACGGTTCGGCGCAGGTCGTGCACGACGTGTCGTTCGACCTCGCCGAGCGCGAGATCGTGGCGCTGGTAGGCGAATCCGGCTCGGGCAAGACGACGATCTCCCGCTGCATCGGCGGCATCCACGGCCAGTGGGAGGGTGGGATCCGCCTCGAAGGGACGCAGCTGGCCCAGTCCGCTCGGCGCCGGTCGGCGGAGCAGCGGCGTCAGGTGCAGTACATCTTCCAGAACCCGTATCGCTCGCTGAATCCGCGCCGCACCATCGCGCAGATCCTCAGTCGTCCGCTGCGGTTGTTCGGAGTCGCCTCGTCGGCCAAGGATGCTCGCGACCGCGCGGCGCAGTTGCTCGACGACGTGCAGCTCGGCTCGCGCATGCTCGATCTGCGGGCCAATCGACTCTCCGGTGGGGAGTTGCAGCGTGTCGCCATCGCGCGTGCGCTCGCGGCCGAGCCGGCGGTGTTGGTGTGTGACGAGATCACGTCGGCCCTCGACGTCTCCATTCAGGGCTCGATCGTGGAGCTGCTGCTCGACATCAAGCACGGACGGGGCGTCTCGATGGTGTTCGTCACGCACGACTTGCCGTTGGTGCGCACGATCGCCGACCGGATCCTCGTGCTCAAGGACGGCCGCGTCGTCGAGAACGGCCTGACCGCCGACGTCCTCGACCGCCCCCAACACGACTACACGCGTCTACTGGTCGACCACACTCCGACCCTCGACGCCGGCAAGGGCTGACGCCGCCGCCGACGATCGTCGACGCCACACCGCGCCCGACAACGGCGGTGTGGCACGGGCGCTCTTGTGACTGTCGCTGCGCATGGTGCGGTCGCGCGCACCCGTGCGGTGTTCGCCACGGTTCTACCCTTGGGGGATGACCGATCGTGACGACGTGCTCGACAACTGGCAGGCGCAGCTCCGTGCGATGGATGACGGTGACACCGAGTCGCTCACCGCCTGTTTCACCCCCGTGCCGTGCTCGTGCACCTGACCGGGTACGCCCAGCCCGTCGACGAATGGATGGCCGGTATCCGCGCGGGCACCTTCGTCTACCACCGGGTTGTGCCCAAGGACGTCGAGGTGGACGTCGACGGCGACGCGGCCCGCCTCGTCGGGCGCATCACGACGGGCGTCACCGACGACGGGTCGGGGCAGACGTGGCGGTTGCGCTGTGAACAGGCCCTGGAGCGCCACGGCGACGAGTGGTTGTGCACCCGGTCGACCGTGACGATGTGGTGAGCAGGGGCACCGGAATGAGGGATCCAGAAAGGTCCTGTTGGCGGTCGTCTTTCTGCTGGTCTACGCGGCGGTCGTCTTCGGCGTGAAGCACAGCGACGGCACCGGTCAAGCAGTCATGGTGAGCGCGGCAGGCATGGTCGTCTGTGGCCTTGTGCTTTTCGCGATCAATCGACCCAAAGGTGCCTGAGCGCGGCCCCAGAAGTCGGGCTATGAAGCCGGTGTGGCGACGAGGTCGCCGAGAGCCTTTGCGCCCTGACGGATGCCGGCGATGAACTTCTCGATGTCGTCGTCGCGGTCGCTGCGGTAGTTGACGACGAAGTCGTACTCGACGACGGTGCCGTCCTCATCGACGAGCGGGTTGTAGCCGACACCGATGCCGCCCTCAGAGGTGGGCCCAAAGGCGAAACGGGCGATCTGCGCCGTGCCACCGAGTGAACTCGTCGAGAGGAAATCGGTGACCAGACGCCGATAACCGGCATCCTCGAACATCGCCGGGGTCCGACCCAGACGCCCCGCCTGGACGCGCAACCCCAACAGGTGCCGGTCGACGCCCTCACCGGTCTTGCACCGGATGATCCGCGACCGATGCACGTCGGCAGCCGCAGCGAGCTGGGCATGGTTCGCCTCACCCGCGAGCAACGCCGTCACGAACTCCACGGACTCGCTCGAGATCGGGCGCATCGTCTCGGTACGACCCGCCTGGAACTCCCGCATGTCGACCGCCTCGTACGTGCTGCGCACTTCGCCATACGCCGCGAGCTGGGCGTACTGCAGGATGAACTGCTGCGCCGCGTCGTGACTCACCTTGAGCCCCGCCGCCGGGCGCACCGCCGGGATCTGCAGGATCTGGATCCGCATCCGGTCGGCAGCCTCCTGGTACCGCACGATGTCTGCCGTCAGACGTGCCTGCGCATCAGCGTCCAGACTCCAGATCAGCTGCTCCGGAGCGGTGCTCGACGCTGCCTCGGCCTCGTGATCCTCAGTGCCCACATCGGGCGTTCCTTCTGGCAGGGCCTGAGCTGCGGCGACGACAGCGGTGAGGGTGCCGCCGTCGGCGATCGTGTGCTCGATGTGCATGCCCACGTGCTCGCCGTTGAGGGAGACGACGTAGGTGACGGGCTTGTGCGGCCACAGCACCCCGTGGTCGAACACCTCGTGGCGCAGAACGTCGGTCAGCTCGCCCTTCTCCTCCACCAGGGCGAGAGCGAACAAGGTGTTGGTGAGGCGCTCGTGTACGGCGTCGTTGTGCGGGTCGGCGAGCGCCGCCTCCTGGTGGGGTAGGGCGAGGTCGCTGCCGAGGTAGGACCAGGCGGAGAACCCGATCCCGTCAGGCGCATCGTCGGGCTCGTGTGCGACCAGCGCGTCCAGCGACTCGATCAGCGTGGCCAACGGCAGCACCTGCCCCTGCGCGTCGGAGACCTTCACGGCGAACCCCCGTCCCTCGTGCATGACGAGGATCTCGCGGTCGGCCGCCTCCTCGGGGCCAGGCATGATCTCGTCGGCGCCGGGCTCAGGACGACGCAGGCCACCGGCGAGGTAGGTCCACTGACGCATGCACAACGGCTCACCCCGCGGTGAGACGGTCGGTTCGGTCTCGCCACGCAGATGCTGCAGGTGAACCTGTGCGAACCGGTGTGCCAGGTCGGCGGCACGCGCGGTGCCGCGCAGGGAGGACGGCCACGTCATTTCGAACCCGACGTTGCTCGACAACGGCAACGACGTCCGCACCGTCAGGTAGCTCTCGAGCCACATCTCCGTCAGCCAGCTGAACCCCTGCTCGTTGGCACGCTCGGCGTCGGCGAGCAACCCCTCCTGGCAGGCCGGCCCGTCACCGGCACCGAATTCCTGCACCGCAGCGGTGGTGGTGGCGAACTCGTCGTCGTTCAACAGCGGGCGCACGTAGTCGAGGTACCGCTCGAGGGTCTGCTCCACAGAGGGGACGGGCAGAAAACGCATGGCAGTCCTTCCGATGTTCGACGCGCACATCGCGCCCGCTCGATCTTCCCGCACCGACAGGCGCGCCGTGCTGATCCGCACCAGCTGGATTCAGAAACGGGGAGCGGGAAAAATCACAGGTCTTCGGCGTCGACGATGCGGTAGGCGTACCCCTGCTCGGCGAGAAAGCGTTGGCGGTGGGCGGCGAAGTCGGCATCGACGGTGTCGCGCGTGACCACGGTGTAGAAGTGCGCGGTGCGGCCGTCGCCCTTGGGTCGCAGCACGCGGCCCAGTCGTTGCGCCTCCTCCTGTCGGGAGCCGAACGATCCGCTGACCTGGATCGCCACCGACGCCTCGGGCAGATCGATGGAGAAGTTGGCGACCTTGCTGACGACCAGCCGGGGGATGGTGCCGGCGCGGAATCCGTCGAAGAGCACCTGGCGCTGTTTGACGCTGGTCTCACCCGTGATGAGTGGCGCGTCGAGGCGCCCGGCGAGCGATTCGAGCTGGTCGAGGTACTGGCCGATGACGAGGGTCTGCGCGTCGGGATGACGGGCGACGAGACGCTCCACCACCTTGTCTTTGACCGGGCTGCACGCGGCCAGCCGGTAGCGCTCCTGCGGGTCGGCGACGGCATAGGCCAGACGCTCGGATTCCGGCGGCGTCACCCGCACTTCGACGCAGTCGGCCGGCGCGATGTACCCCTGCGCCTCGATCTCCTTCCACGGCGCATCGAACCGTTTGGGGCCGATGAGGGAGAACACGTCGTTCTCGCGGCCGTCCTCCCGCACGAGCGTGGCGGTGAGGCCCAGGCGGCGGCGGGCCTGCAGATCGGCGGTCATCCGAAAGATCGGGGCGGGGAGCAGATGCACCTCGTCGTAGATGACGAGGCCCCAGTCGCGAGCGTCGAGCAGATCGAGGTGTGTGTAGGCGCCCTTGCGGCGCGTCGAGAGCACCTGGTAGGTCGCGATCGTGACGGGGCGAATCTCCTTGCGGGAGCCCGAGTATTCGCCGATCTCGTCCTCGGTGAGGGTGGTGCGGCGCAACAACTCGTCACGCCATTGCCGCGCCGAGACGGTGTTGGTCACGAGGATCAACGTCGTGGCGCTCGCGCGGGCCATCGCGCCGGCGCCCACGAGCGTCTTGCCCGCGCCGCAGGGGAGCACAACCACGCCCGAGCCGCCGTGCCAGAACCCCTCGATCGCGTGGTCCTGATAGGGGCGCAGCTGCCAGTCTCCGGCCAGGGCGATGGGGTGCGCCTCGCCGTCGACGTGGCCCGCGCGGTCCTCCGCGGGCCACCCGACCTTGAGCAGTTCTTTCTTGAGATGACCGCGCTCGCTCGGGTGCACGACGACGGTGAGGTCGTCGATGCGCTCGCCCAGCAGGGGCGCAATGCGCTTGTGCCGCAACACTTCTTCGAGCACCGAGCGATCGGTGCTGCACAGAACCAGGCGACCCTGGTCCTCGCCCGCGAGCCGGGCCGCGCCGCCGTCGGGATCGGCGAACTCCTTGTCGAGCACGAGCCGGCCGTACCGGGCCATGGTGTCGGCCACGTCGACCAGCAACGCGTGCGGAACCGGGTAGCGGCTGTGCGTCACCAACGCGTCGACCACCTGCTCGGCGTCGAATCCGGCAGCCCGAGCGTTCCACAGGCCGAGCGGCGTCACCCGGTAGGTGTGCACGTGCTCAGGGGCGCGTTCGAGCTCGGCAAAGGGCGCGATGGCGCGGCGGGCCGCGGTCGCGTCGTCGTGATCGACCTCGAGCAACAGGGTCTTGTCGCTCTGGACGATGAGGGCTCCTGGCATCGCCCGCATCAACGCCCGCGACGGCCCGGCTTGTTCCGCCGCTCGACCAGGCCGGGTGGGGGAGGATGGAGGCAAGGACAGGCGGGCGAGGAAGGAGCGACGATGCGGACGCCACAGGTGCAGCAGAGTGCAGGACTCCCCGAGCGGGTGCGGATCTACGAGGTCGGCGTGCGCGACGGCCTGCAGAACGAGAAGAGCGTCGTCCCCGTCGAGGTCAAGGCCGAGTTCGTGCGCCGCCTCGAAGACGCCGGCGTCGAGGTCATCGAGACCACCTCCTTCGTCTCGCCCAAGTGGGTGCCGCAACTGGCCGACGCCTCCGAGCTGCTCACCTCGCTGGGGGAGTCGGCGACGTCGATCCACCGCCCGGTGCTCGTGCCCAACATGAGGGGCTTCGAGCGGGCCAAGGCGGCGGGCGTGCGCGCCATCGCGATCTTCGGCTCGGCCACCGAGACCTTTGCGGGCAAGAACCTCAACGCGACCCTCGACTCGCAGTTCGACATGTTCGGCCCGGTCGTCGAAGCCGCCAAGGCCGGGGGCATGTGGGTCCGCTGCTACGTGTCGATGTGCTTCGGCGACCCGTGGGAGGGTGACGTCGCCCCCGAGCAGGTCGTCTCCGTCGCGCGGCGGCTCATGGACCTCGGCTGCGACGAACTCTCCATCGGCGACACGATCGGCGTCGCCACCGCCGGGCAGGTCGAGGCCGTGATCGACGGACTCGTCGACGCGGGAATCTCGTTGGACACCATCGCTGTCCACTTCCACGACACCTACGGGCAGGCCCTGTCCAACACGCTCACCGCGCTGCGCCGAGGCATCACCATCATCGACGCCTCAGCCGGCGGCTTGGGCGGCTGCCCCTACGCCAAGAGCGCCACCGGCAACCTCGCCACCGAAGACCTGCTCTGGGCCCTGCACGGACTCGGCATCGAGACCGGCATCGACCTCGAGAAGATGGTCGCCACCAGCATGTGGATGTCGCAGCAGCTCGGCCGCCCCTCGGCCTCCGCCGTCGTGCGAGCCCTCGGGACGAGCGACTGAGCGGTTGATTGTCGGCCGGACGTCGGTTGATCGTCGGCTGAGCAGGGTCGCGCGGACTCGGCGAGAGCAGTGAGTGAGGTCGCGAGCAAGAATGAGGCCATGTCGAACCTGAACGCGTCGCCCGAGTCCGCTCCTCCCGCACCCGTGGCACAAGAGGCGCCCGAGGTGACGGTTCGTGAGGCGCGGATCGAGGACCTGGCCGAGATCGTCGACCTCCTCGCCGACGACGCGCTCGGCTCCACGCGGGAGGGCGGCGACCTCGCGCCCTACGCCGCGGCTTTCGCGCGGGTGACCGCCGACCCGGGCCAGACCCTCGCGATCGCCGAGTTGGGCGGACAGATCGTCGGCACGCTGCAACTGTCGATCATCCCGGGCCTGACGCGCCGCGGCACGACCCGGGCGCAGATCGAAGGCGTGCGCACCCTGTCGAGCCTGCGCGGCCGCGGCATCGGCGAGACGCTGTTCGACTGGGCCTTCGCCGAGGCGCAACGACGTGGCGCGGCGCTGATCCAGCTCACCTCCGACGCCTCACGCGGCAACGCCCACCGCTTCTACGAGCACCTCGGATTCGTCCCCAGCCACACCGGCTTCAAGAAGGAACTCACCAAGCCGCGTCGCTGACCTCGCGCTTCGCCGCTCGGGGCGGTGCGTGAGGCGTGCACGCGTGATGAGGGTCGCCGGTGGAACTGCGGAACCGTCGCGGCTCAGGAGGGCGCGGGTGTGACGTACTGGAACAGCAGGACGAGCAGGCACATCAGCCCCACGGTGGCGGTCATGAACAGGCTGCGTTGGGCCTGACCTCGCGCGATGCGCAGGCCGCTCCACGCCACACCGGCCACGGCGAGCAGGGTGATGATGAGGTCGATGGTGGCGTTCACCGTCGGTCTCCTTGGTCGGTCGGTGGGCGTGCGTGCGCCCCGGGCGGTGCCCCTACCGTCACACACCGGCCGTGCTCTCCGTGAGTCATCACGCGTTGTCGGTGGCGGTCGCTACCGTGGTGACAACGCCATCGAAGGAGCCAGTCATGACTGTCCACGCACGATCGGGACTCGACACCGCCGCGATGGATCGCGAGGTGCGGCCACAGGACGACCTGTTCGGGTTCGTCAACGGAACGTGGTTGGCGCAGACGCAGATCCCCGAGGACAAGGGCGCTTACAGCCCGTTCCACATCCTCGCCGAGAACGCCGAGGCCGACGTGCGGGTGCTGTTGGACGAGGCCCGCGCCGGGGCAGGCTCCGAGGGCGCGACCGGTGGCGACAACGACACCGAGGCGGTGCGGCGTCAGATCGGCGCGCTCTACAGCTCGTTCCTCGACGAGGAGCGGGTCGAGCAGGCGGGCATCACGCCCATCGCCGACGACCTGGCCGCCATCGCCGGCGCTGCCGATGTCGAGGCGTTGTGGGCGGTGCTGGGCCGGTTGCAGCGGCAGGGCGTCGGTGGCGCGTCGGCCGTCTTCGTCGACAACGACGACCGCGACTCGCAGAGCTACATCGTCTACCTCGAGCAGTCGGGGCTGGGGCTGCCCGACGAGTCCTACTACCGCGACGAGAAGTACGCCGAGCTGCGCGAGGCCTACCGCGCCCACCTGGGCCGGATGAGCGAGCTGCTGGGCGAGCACTCCTTCGACGCCGAGGCCGCCTACGAGGTCGAGGCCACGCTGGCCGCAGGGCACTGGGACAACGTCCGCACCCGCGACGCCGTGGCCTCCTACACCAAGGTGTCGCTCGACGAGCTGCGTTCCCTTGCGCCGCACGTGCCGTGGCGCACCTGGTTCGAGGCGCTCGGCGCTCCCATGCAGCAGCTCGAGCACGTCGTCGTCCGGCAGCCGAGCTACCTCGAGGCGCTCTCCGGCGCTGTGTCGGGGCTCTCGTTGGAGCAGTGGAAGGCGTGGGTGACGCGCCGACTCCTCGGGTCGGTCGCCGCGTTCCTGCCGACCGCGTTCGTCACGGAGAACTTCGACTTCTACGGCCGCACCCTCTCGGGCACTCCCAGCCAGCGTGAGCGGTGGAAGCGCGGCGTCGACCTCGTCAACTCCCTCATGGGTGAGGGCGTCGGGCGCCTGTACGTCGACCGGCACTTTCCGGCCCGCGCCAAGGAGCGCATGGTCGAACTGGTGGCCAACCTCATCGAGGCGTACCGCATCGACATCGCCGAGCTCACGTGGATGAGCGCCGACACCAAGGCCAAGGCCCTCGACAAGCTCGGCACGTTCGTCCCCAAGATCGGCTACCCCGACACGTGGCGCGACTACTCCGCGCTCGTGCTCGACGCCGAAGACCTGCTGGGCAACGTGCGCCGCGCCCACGAGTTCGAGACGGACCGTGACTGGGCCAAGCTCGGCGGCCCGGTCGACCGCGGTGAGTGGTTCATGCCGCCGCAGACCGTCAACGCCTACTACAACCCCGGCATGAACGAGATCGTGTTTCCGGCCGCCATCCTGCAGCCGCCGTTCTTCGACGCCGACGCCGACGACGCGGTCAACTACGGCGCCATCGGCTCGGTCATCGGTCACGAGATCGGCCACGGGTTCGACGACCAGGGTTCGCGCTACGACGGCGTGGGCAACCTCGTCGAGTGGTGGACCGAGGAGGACCGCGCCGCCTTCGACGAGCTCGCCGGCCGCCTCATCGCTCAGTACGACGAGCTCGAACCGCGTGACCTGCCGGGCGAGAAGGTCAACGGCTCACTCACCGTCGGCGAGAACATCGGCGACCTCGGCGGCGTCACGATCGCGCACCTGGCCTACCGACTCAGCCTCGGCGAGGGCGGATTGGAGTCGGCTCCCGTCATCGACGGAATGTCCGGTGACCAGCGACTCTTCGCCGGGTGGGCTCAGATCTGGCGCATCCTCGCGCGGCCCGAAGAGGCCAAGCGCCGTCTCGCGATCGACCCGCACTCCCCGGGTGAGTTCCGCGCCAACATCGTGCGCAACCTGAGCGAGTTCCACGAGGCCTTTGATGTGAAGCCGGGCGACGACCTATGGCTGGAGGAGTCCGAGCGAGTCCGCATCTGGTGATGTGACGCTCGCGGTGGCCTCCGAGAACAGGGCCCGCTGCTCCCGGTCAGGGCGTCAGGCGCGACTACGTGTCGTGCTCGACCTGGCTGATCCGGCTGATCGGCCAGCGCTCGACCCGTTCCCG
>DAMDJY010000088.1:0-14538 GCA_032100225.1 Mobilicoccus sp. | reverse complement strand
ACTCTGACGGCGACACCCTCGGCGGTGTCGTGGTGGTCCTGGCCTACGGCTGCCCGCCCGGGTTGGGCTCCCACGTCCACTGGGACCGCCGCCTCGACGCACGACTCGCCGCCGCCCTCATGGGGATTCAGGCCATCAAGGGTATCGAGGTCGGCGACGGCTTTCGCACCGCCGCCCGCCGTGGTTCGGCCGCTCACGACGAGATGCGCCGCGACGACGACGGTGTTATCCGCCGCGACTCCAACCGCGCCGGCGGCACCGAGGGTGGTATGTCCACCGGTGACGTCCTGCGGGTGCGGGCCGCGATGAAGCCCATCAGCACCGTGCCGCGGGCGCTCGCCACGGTCGACGTGGCCTCCGGTGAACCCGCTACCGCCATCCATCAGCGCTCGGACGTCTGCGCCGTGCCGGCTGCAGGCGTCGTGGCCGAGGCCATGGTGGCGCTGGTGCTGGCAGACGCGGTCGCCGAGAAGTTCGGAGGCGACAGCGTGGGCGAGACCCGGCGCAACGTCGAGTCCTACCTGGCCGCCATCCCGGAGGGGATGAAGTCGTGGTGAGGCCCGTCGCCGTCCTGACCGGTCCGCCCGGGGCGGGCAAGTCCACCGTCGGCGCAGCCCTGGCCGCGCGCCTCGGCACGAGCGTCGTCGACACCGACGAGCTCGTCGAGGCCCGCGCAGGCATGTCGATCACCGACATCTTCGTCGACCAGGGCGAAGAGGCCTTTCGCGCCCTCGAACGACAGGCCGTGGCCGACGCGCTCGCCGGTCACGACGGCGTCCTCGCCCTCGGCGGCGGAGCGATCCTCGCACCCGAGACTCAGGGGTTGCTCGCCGGACACCGGGTCGTGTTCCTCGACGTCAGCCTGCGCTACGCCGCGCGCCGATCCGGCTTCGACCAGGGGCGCCCGCTGTTGGCTCTCAACCCGCGCGGCCAGTGGCTGCAGTTGATGGCCGATCGCCGTCCCATCTACGAGCGGCTGGCGTGGCTGCGGGTGAATACCGACGAGAAATCCGTCGAGGAGATCACCGCCGAGATCGCAGCGGCGATCACGGGCGAGAGCAGCGAGAACCACACTGATCCGGCGACGGGGGCGGACGCATGAGCACGGCAGACGTGACGACCATCGGCGTCGGGAGCGGCGCAGGCGCCTACGACGTGCTCGTGGGGCGGGGCATCGCCGATCGGGTGACACAGCTCGTCCCCGAGGGCGCCACACGCGTGCTCATCGTTCACGCCGCGCCGGTAGCGCACCTCGCGCAGGCAACGGCTGCAGCGCTGGAGGCCAAGGACATCTCGACGTTCGTCGAGGAGCTTCCCGACGCGGAGGCCGCGAAGACCGTCGACGTGGCCGCACGGTTGTGGGGCGTGCTCGGCCAGGCGGGCTTCACCCGCACGGATGCCGTCGTTGCGGTCGGAGGCGGAGCGGTCACCGACCTCGGCGGGTTCGTCGCGGCTTCGTGGCTGCGCGGAGTGGCCCTCGTCAACGTCCCGACGACGCTGCTCGGCATGGTCGACGCCGCGGTCGGTGGCAAGACCGGCATCAACACGGCCGGGGGCAAGAACTTGGTCGGCGCGTTCCACCCGCCCGCGGGTGTGCTGTGCGATCTCGACGTGCTCGCCACGCTCCCGCGGGCCGATCTGGCTGCGGGCATGGCCGAGGTCGTCAAGGGCGGCTTCATCGCCGATCCGGTCATCCTCGACCTCATCGAGGCCGACCCCGAGGCGGCACTGGACCCGTCAGGAGACGTGCTGCGTGAGCTGATCGAACGCAAGATCGCGGTCAAGGCTCACGTCGTCACCGAGGACCTCAAGGAGTCGTCGCTGCGGGAGATCCTCAACTACGGCCACACCTTCGGGCACGCCGTTGAGCAGTTCGAGGGGTACCGCTGGCGTCACGGCGATGCGGTGTCGCTCGGCATGATCTTCGTGGCCGAACTGGCCCGGCTCGCAGGCCTGCTCGATGACGCGACCGTCGCTCGTCACCGTTCGGTGCTGAGCTCGTTGGGTCTGCCCACGTCCTACTCGCCCGGCCGCTTCGACGAGTTGCTCACCGTGATGGGCCGCGACAAGAAGACTCGCGGCTCGACGCTGCGGTTCGTCGCGTTGGAGGGCGTGGCCCGGCCCACTCGGCTCGTCGGCCCGTCGGTCGAGCAGCTCCGCGCCGCCTACGACGCGGTCACCACCGCGAACTAGCCGGCCTCGCTGCGTGTGACACCCCAGCGCGCTGTTGGAGTGTCAAAGGGAGCGCTCGCGGGGATCAGCACAGCTCAGAGCAGGTCGGCGTCGTGGACACGGACGGCGATCTGGACCCGGTTCTCGAAACCGAGCTTCTCGAAGATCTTCGAGATGTGCGCCTTGACCGTGGCCACGCTCATGAACAGCTCTGCGCTGATCTGGGCGTTGGACCAGCCGCGGGCCACAGCGACGGCCACTTCACGTTCGCGCTCGGTGAGCAACCCGAGTGACGTGAGTGCGTCGCGTCGGCGTCGTCCGCCGTCACCGCGGGTCGCGGCGGCCACGACCTGACCGATGACGGTGGGGGAGAACGCGGGTTCACCCGCTGCGACGGCGAGGATCGCCTGGATCATCCGCTCGGGTGGAGTCGCCTTGAGCAGGAACCCGCTGGCACCGGCACGCAGGGCTTCGAGGACGGCGTCGTCGGTGTCGAACGTCGTCAACACGAGGATGCGTGGCGCGCCCGGCTGGGCACGCAGCGCGCGAGTGGTCGCGATGCCGTCGCGTCGCGGCATCCGGATGTCCATGAGCACGACGTCGGGACGCGCCTCGGCGATGACCGACTCTGCCTCGATGCCGTCCGCGGCTTCGCCGACGATCTCCACCGGGCCCGCGCCGCCGAGGATGAGACCCAGCCCCTGCCGCACGAGTGGGTCGTCGTCCACGACGACCACGCGAACGCGCTCGTCACTGCCGGTGGGCTGGGTCATGAGGTACTCCGTTTCGGCCAGGGCACGGTCAGGCGGGTCACATAGCGGTCATGGTGGGCACCGTGGTCGAGGCGCCCACCGGCCAGCTCGGCGCGTTCGGCGAGGCCGAGTAGCCCGACTCCACTGGGTGGCACGTGCAGTGCGGGCAATCCGGCCGCAGCGCCACGCCCGGTCCGCGCGTGGCTGCCGGAACGGACGAGCGGGTTGGACACCTCGACGACGAGGTCGTCACTGCCGTGGTCGGCCGAGCGGGTGAGGAGCACGTCGACCGGTGTGTCGGGCGCGTGTTTGCGGGCGTTGGTCAGGCACTCCTGCACGGCGCGGTACATGTGCCGCCCGAGTCCTGCCGGGATGTCCGCTACATCGACGTCGACCTGCAGGTGGATCTCCTGCCCGGCGGCTGCGGCCTCCTCGACCAGGGCGTCGATGTCGGAGATCGTCGGCTGTGGTGGCTCGGGGCGCTGGGCGACGGATCCGGGCTGTGACTCGTCGCGCAGCACACCGAGGATCTCGCGGAGCTCGACCAGGGCGCTGTGTGCGTTCTCCTGGATGAGTCGGGCGGCATCGCGAACCTGTTCGGGTTCGAGATCGGTGCGGTAGGCGAGGGCGCCCGAGTGCATGGCGACTGTCGAGATGCGGTGCGCGAGCACGTCGTGCATCTCGCGGGCGATGCGGGTGCGTTCGGCCACGCGTGCCTGGGCCATGCGCGAGGTCTGTTCGCGTTCGGCCGTCTGGGCCCGTTCCTGCCACGAGCGGATGAGGTCCTGCCTTGCGCCGGCATAGAACCCGATGGACGTGACCAGCGTGTAGATGAGCCCGAGGACGAGGGCGAGGATCAGCACCCATCGGGGGGTGGTCTCGTCGCCGCTGTCCGGCGGCATCCACCACAGGGTCGCGACAGAGGCGGCCATGGCGAGCACGATCACTGCCGCCGACCGGGGCACATTGCGTCGGTACCCCAGAGTGATGGCGGCGTAGCCCCACGCTCCACTCACGCCTGACGAGAACGCCAGGAGCACGGACAGCACCAGCGCGAGTGCGAACGGAAATCGGTGACGCAGCGGGAGCAGAGCCAGGCCGAGCACCCCGATGGCGAGGTCGAGATTGACCTTCCACGCGATGGCGTCGGGCACATTGGCCGGGTCGTCGGCGGGGATGATGAGTGCCCAGCAGGTCAGCGTCACCAGCGTCGCGGCCACGTACGCCGTCACGGTGGACACCGGTGGCCGTCGGCGGCGTTCGGTGGGGGGCTGACTGGGCATGGTCTCAGGGTAGGGAGTCATGTCGCGCGCCCGGCAGGGCCGCAGGTCCACGGGATGCCCCGACCAAAGTCGGTAGGTGAGCCGTCAGGGGCGTTGTACGTCGGCGTACCCGGGCGCCCCGAACACGTCGATGTGCACGTCACGGACGGCCGTGGAGGAGACGGTCGTCGCGTTGAGGTTGAGCAGCGGCACGACGGGCAGGGCCTCGAGGAGGCGTGTCTCGGCGCTCTGGAATCGGGGGATGCGTTCGGGTGTGGCGGTGGCATCGGCGCGGTCGAGGGCGGCGGCGATGCCTGCATCGCGGAATCCGGAGTCGTTGGTGGGTGCGCCGGGGGTGAAGCGGGGCAGGAGGAAGTTTTCGAGCAGGGGATAGTCCATCTGGTATCGGCCGAGGTAGGGGCCCGGCTCGGCGCCGCTGCGCACAGCCTCGCGCAGCGCTGCCGTCGTCGGGTGGGCCCGGGGGGTGCAGGCGATCTCGAGGTGTTCGACGACATCGGCGCAGACGGCCCGCGCCACAGCGCCGCCGTCGGTGTCGGCGGCGTAGGCGAGCGTCATCGTGCCGGGCATGCCGCCCGCCTCGGTGAGAGCCTTGGTCGCGTTCGCCGGGTCGAGGTGGCACGTCTCGTTGCACATCTCGCGGGAATGGCCCTCGACCAGCGGAGTGGCGAGGTCGGTCGCGGGCGCGCTCGTTCCGGCCAGCTCCTCCCGCGCCAGGGCCTCCCGATCCACGGCCAGGGAGATCGCCCGGCGTCGATCGGCTCCCTCCGTCCCCGTCCACGGTGCAGAGCCGGTCGGAAAGACGATGTCGAGCCGGGCACCCACGGGCTGGTTGACGGCCCGCTCGGCAAAGGTGGCGCGGTAGTCGGTCAGGGCGGTGGTCGGCAGAACGTCGAGGATGTCGAGGCGGCCGTCCTCCATGTCGCGAAGCGCCAGATCGGGGTCGGTGTAGACCCGAAAATCGATGCCGGCATTGCGGGCACCGTCGATCCCTGTGTAGATCGGGTCGGGCCGCAGGCGCACGGTGCCGGTCGAGGTCCATTCGCCGTCGAGCCGGTAGGGGCCGTTGCCGACAGGGGAGCGGCCGTAGGCCTGCGGATCCGTGAACGCCACGTCGGGCAGTGGCATGAAGGCGGCGTGGGCGAGACGCTGAACGAAGTCAGGCCGCGGGCGGTCGAGAGTGATCGTGAAGGTCCTGGCATCGATGACCTGCAGGCCGGGCAACCGCGGCGACCGCCCGTCCGGAGCCGGAGCAGCCGTGGGCACTGATGCGGCCGATGTGGTGGGAGAGGACGGCGAGGATGTGGCGCGGGCGCCCGTGGGTGCCGCGGGTGCCCGCGTGCTCTGGACCACGGGCACGTCCGGCGTGAACCCGAGGATGGGGGCGAACAGGTCGCGGTGGAGTCGGGGGTGCGCGGGGTCGGCGGCTCGACTCCACGCGTCGACGAAGGAATCGGCCGTGACCGCCTCGCCGTTCGAGAACCGCCACCCGGGCGCCAGCGTCACGGTGAAGACGCGGTCGTCGGCGGTCTCCACCGACTCGGCCACTTCCAGCACGCCTTTGCCCTTGGCGTCGAACCGGTAGAGACCCCGCTGGATCAGACCCGCGATGCGCAGAGCGTAGGGGTCGTCGGTGTCGGCAGGATCGTACGACGTCGGGAGCGTCAGGGCGTTGACGACGACGGGGTCACCGGTTGCGGGCGTGTGGGCCGTCGTCGGCGCCTGTTCGACGGGCACAGGCGGCGAGCACGAGACCAGCACGAGAGCGGCCGCGCTCGCGGCGATCAGGCTGTGCCATCTCACGTGCGCTCTCCTCTCGTGAGTGCCGGCGGCGGGCTCCATGGGCTTGCCGTTCTCCTGCCCCACAGGGTGGGCCGGGTGTCGATTCTCGCAGGGGCGTGAGGCCTCGACGCACGGGACGGGCGGCTCTGGCCGGCACGAAAGCAGGCGCATGACGAACGTAGCGCGCCCCGCCGGTAGAATCAGCGAGTTGCCGCCGCGATCTGTTTCGCGGCACCGGCGCTCGGTGTTCCTTTTCGGGACGGGCGCCCGACCCGAAACGACCCCGACACAGAGAGATTCACCCGTGGCCAGCACGAACGACCTGAAGAACGGCATGGTGCTCAAGATCGAGGGCCAGCTCTGGACCGTCCTCGAGTTTCAGCACGTCAAGCCCGGTAAGGGCCCTGCCTTCGTCCGCACCAAGATGAAGAACGTCCTGTCCGGCAAGATCGTCGACAAGACGTTCAACGCGGGCACCAAGGTCGAGACGAGCAACGTCGACAAGCGCACGATGCAGTACCTGTACAAGGACGGCGACGAGTTCGTCTTCATGGACGGCAAGACCTTCGACCAGATCCACGTGAGCAACACGGTCGTCGGCGACGCCGAGAAGTACATGCTGGAGAACCAGGAGGCCGTCGTCGCCACGCACGAGGGCAGCCCGCTGTTCGTCGAGCTCCCGACCTCGGTCGAGCTCGAGATCACCTACACCGAGCCGGGTCTGCAGGGCGACCGCTCGACCGGGGGCACCAAGCCCGCCACCCTCGAGACCGGCGCCGAGATCCAGGTGCCGCTGTTCCTCGAGACGGGCACCAAGGTCAAGGTCGACACCCGCGACGGCAGCTACCTCGGTCGCGTCAACTGATGACCGATCGTCCCGAGGCCTCTCGCGAGGAGGCCGATCCGGCCCACTCCGTCGAGCTGCCCGAGGCGGCCGTGGCTGCAGCGTCGACTCAGACCGTCGGCGTCGGCGACGCTGGAGACTCCGAACCCGAGGACAGCCCGGACCTCGACGAGGGCTGGTCCTCGGGGCCGCTGCCCGTTCCGTCGTCGCTGCCCGAAGGGGCGGTGCTCGACGAGCGTCCCGCGCCTCGCACGGACCGTGGTCGGTTGACCTCGGCCCGCAGCAAGGCTCGCAAGGCGGCAGTGGAGTTGTTGTTCGAGGCGGAGCAGCGTGGCATGAACGCGAGCACCTTGCTGGAGAGCCGCCTGGAGAACCCGACGACCCAGACGCCTCTGCGCGAGTACACGGTCACCGTCATGCGCGGGGTCGTGAGCAACTGGGCCGAGATCGACGACACGATCTCGACCTACAGCCGCGGCTGGCGCCTGGACCGCATGCCTGCCGTCGATCGCGCCATCCTGCGCGTGGGCACGTGGGAGATCCTGTACAACACCGATGTTCCCGGTGCCGTCGCCGTGTCGGAGGCCGTGGTCCTCGCGACCGTGCTCTCCACCGACGAGTCGCCGAACTTCATCAACGGGCTTCTGTCGCGCATCGTCGACGTCGCGCCCTGACCACCCACGACGCCGGCCACGCATCGTTGCGGGTGGCCGGCGTCGTGCTGGGACGGGGAGCCCCCTGCCTGATGACGTACCGCACCTCACCCCGACGTAACGGCAGGGTCTCTTGTCGGCCTGAGGCCGTCCCCTGTCGCGTGTGCCCGACGAACCGGCGCGCCCTGACCCTGCACGGAGTCGCCGATCATGTCCCACCCGCCGCTCGACCGCCGCACGACCTCCGTCCCGGATGCCGATGACGGTGCCACCTCGGTGCGCGCAGCACTCCGTGACCCGCGACGGTTGAAGACGGAGATCCTCGCCGGCCTGGTCGTCGCACTGGCGCTCATTCCTGAGGCCATCAGCTTCTCCATCATCGCGGGCGTCGACCCGCGCGTCGGTTTGTTCTCCTCGTTCATCATGGCGATGACGATCGCGTTCGTCGGGGGACGCCCGGCGATGATCACCGCGGCTACGGGCGCGGTGGCTCTCGTCATCGCCCCCGTGGCGCGTGAACACGGCTTCGACTACTTCGTGGCCACGGTGCTGCTCGCCGGTGTGCTCCAGATCGTGTTGGGCCTGGTGGGGGTCGCCCGACTCATGCGGTTCATCCCGCGCATGGTCATGGTCGGTTTCGTCAACGCACTCGCGATCCTCATCTTCATGGCGCAGATACCCCATCTGGTCGGCGTCCCCTGGCTGGTGTATCCGCTGGTGGGCGTGGGTCTCGTGCTGCTCTTCGGTCTGCCGCGGCTGACGACCATCGTCCCCGCGCCGCTGGTCACGATCGTCGTCATCACGACGGCGGCGGTGTTGCTCGGCTGGCGGGTGCCGACGGTGGCGGACATGGGCGAACTGCCCGACTCGCTCCCGGCGTTCTTCATCCCCCAGGTCCCGCTCAGCCTGGAGACCCTGCAGATCATCGGCCCGTACGCCCTGGCGATGGCTCTCGTGGGTCTGTTGGAGTCGCTCATGACGGCCAAGCTCGTCGACGACGTCACCGACACTCACTCCGACAAGTCACGGGAGGCACGGGGGCTCGGTATCGCCAACCTCGCCTCGGGCTTCTTCGGCGGCATGGGTGGCTGCGCGATGATCGGGCAGACGATGATCAACGTCAAGGCCTCGGGCGCACGCACGCGGCTCTCGACGTTCCTCGCCGGTGCCTTCCTGCTCGTCCTCGTCGTCGGGCTGGGTGAGGCCGTCGGTCGTATCCCGATGGCGGCGCTGGTGGCCGTGATGATCATGGTCTCGGTCGCCACCTTCGACTGGCACAGCATCCGGCCCTCGACGCTGCGCCGCATGCCCGTCAGCGAGACGTTGGTGATGCTCGCGACCGTGGCCGTCACCGTGGCCACGCACAACCTGGCATACGGCGTGATCGTCGGAGTCAACGTCGCCTTCATCGTCTTCGCCCGCCGGGTGGCCCACTTTGCCGACGTGGAGAAGAGCGTGCGCGTCGAGGACGGCGTGGAGGTCGCGCACTACCGCGTGGTCGGAGAACTGTTCTTCGCGAGCAGCAACGACCTCGTCTACCAGTTCGACTACGCGGGTGACCCGCAGCGGGTGATCGTCGACCTCAGCGGATCACATGTGTGGGATGCCTCGACCGTCGCTGCGCTCGACGCCGTGGAGACCAAGTACGCGAGCAAGGGCAAGGTCGTGGAGATCGTCGGGCTCAATGACGCCTCGCGCGCGCGACACGAGTTGTTGACCGGACGTCTGGGCACGGAGGGCTGACCGGATCGGCCGCTGCGCCCGTCGTCATCGTAGTTGCAGGTGGAAGGCTTGTCGGTGGGTCGATCTATCATGACGCCCATGAGCGACAGCAATGCACCCGAACCTCAGATCGAGACCCTGACCGACGCGGGTGACGACGCGACCCGTGTCGAGACGCCGGACGACGTCGTCGGTGGCGGCGCCTTCGTCGACGGAACCGGACGCCCCGAGGCGGGCATGGCCGGGGGCGACGAGCGAGCCGCCGCGACCACCGACACCAGTGGCGAGGTCATCGGCGCCGGCGCAGGCGGCAATGGCACCGAGAAGGACCCGCAGGAGTGGGTCACCGGCGACGAGCCGATGACCGGCGCCCAGCGCCGCTACCTCGACACCCTCGCCCGCGAGGCGGGGGAGACGCTGCCCGCCGACCTCACCAAGGCGCAGGCCTCCGAGCACATCGACCGTCTCCAGCAGGTCACCGGACGCGGCCAGAACGCCTGACCGTCGCCGACGGCGCCCGAACGCAGACGACCGCCGCTCCCCGAAAGGGGGCGGCGGTCGGCGAACCTGTGTGAGGGTCAGGCCTTCTGGACGGTGATGGTCCAGCTGGCCGATCCGGTGCGGTCGAAGTGGGTGACCGGGTAGCCGTTGTCGGCGGCCCAGTTGGGGATGGCCTCGGTGGCCTGGGTGCAGTCGAATCCGATGACGAGTTCGTCGCCCAGGTCCAGCTCGGCCATGGCCTGCTTGGCCTCGACGAGCGGGAACGGGCAGACCTGGCCTTCGGTCTCGAGAACGTGGGTAGCCATGTCGTGGCTCCTTTCGGGGTGGGGTTCTGAGTCAGTGCAGTGGCGGGTCGACAGTGGTGGTTCCGCCGGCGCTCGTTCCAGCGCGGCGCTTGGGAGCGGTGGTCCAGAGTGGCGGTTCAGGCGCCGGTCGTCATGGACGTGGCGGCGGCCTCGGCCCGGGCGGTGCCGGGGCGGACGTTCTCGGCGCGCTTGTGGCCGATGATGAAGACCTTGGCGGCGGCGCCGGTGCCGAGCAGCATGAACGCGAAGCTGAGCCAGCCCTGGTAGGTGAACTGTGCGGTCTCGACCATGGCGTTGCCGATAGTGCAGCCACCCGCCAGAGCGGCGCCGATGCCCATGAGCGCACCACCGATGACGGAGCGCGTCGCGATTTGCGCCGAGGGCACACGCACGCGGAACTCGCCGCTGGCCTTGGCCGCGATGTACGAGCCGACCAGGATGCCGACGACGAGCATCAGACCCCAGTCGAGGTACGTCGTATCGCCGGTGACCAGCAGATTGACCAGGTTGGACGACGGCGTCGTGATGCCCAGACCACCGTTGCGGCCGGCCCAGGTCGACAGCGGCCAGGCGGCGATGGCGATGAGCCCGATGACGATGGCGGTGGCGAACGGGTGCCACGCCTTCTCGAGCAGCAGGTGTGACACGCCGGTACGTCGCGGCGGCAGGGTCGCAAGGGTGCGCTTGGGCTTGCTCAGGTGGTGCCACGCGGCGGCACCCACGACACCGGCGAGCACGACGACGAGGATCCACGGGCTGATGCCCAGCGACTCGTGGATGCTGCGCACCGGGACGGTCACGTCTCGCACACCGTCGTTGAACGGCTTGAGCACGCCGGTCTTCATGATGGCGGCAAACCCGGCGTACGTGATGAGCGCGAGCCAGCTGCCCACGAGGCCTTCGCCGGCGCGGTAGTAGGTGCCGGTTGCGCAGCCTCCGGCCATGACGATGGCGAAGCCGAAGATGAATCCGCCGATGACGACGGCGAGGATCGGCAGGTCGGTGGTCTTGGGGGCGATGATGCCCGCGGCCTGGAGGGCGAAGATACCGACGCTCTGCACGGCGATGACGATGAGGAAGGCCGTCAACCAGCGTGTGTTCTTGCTGACGAAGACATCGCGGAACGCGCCGGTGACGCAGAAACGCCCGCGTTGAAGCACGAAGCCGAGAGCGGCGCCGAGCAGCAGTCCGGTGAGGATCATGGACAGGCTCCTGATAGGGGCGAGGGCGAACCACGGAGCCTGCGGCAGTGATCGGGAGGCGATCAGCGATACCCGGAAGGGCGCGTCGTGGTAGATGACTCGTCGACTATAGGAGCCTGTCCATAACAAGGCAAATCAGATGCGATAACGCTGCATTATCTGGTTGCGGCGTCTCGCGTCGTGGTCTCAGCTGCGCGGAGCACCCTCCGAGGTCTGCTCGTCGGACTCGCGGCCTTCGTCCTCAGTCGTACCGGCGGGGATCTCGGCGTGGGTGACGTCGGTCTCGGGGCCCGTCTTGTCGAGCTCCGCCATGAGGGCGGTGATCGCTGCGCGGTCTGCCTCGCTCGGCTGGCCCCAGCCGAGCTCGTAACCGTAGGCCTCGCGCAGGGTCTTGGGCGTGTCGGGGCCGTAGAGGATCTCGATGTCGTCGGTGCTGATGAGCCCGGGGTGTGCCAGGCCGGCGGCCTCGGACACCTTGATCAGGTCGCGGCGCAGGGTCGTGATGTACCCGGCCACGCGGGGAGCCTTGTCGTCGGGGTCGAGGCTGCGCTCGAGCCACTTGTTCTGGGTTGCGACACCCGTGGGGCAGGCGCCCGTGTGGCACTTCTGGGTCTGCAGGCAGCCAACGGCCAGCATGGTCTCGCGGGCCACGTTGATCATGTCGGCGCCCAGGCCGAACGCGACCATGGCGTGGTCGGGCAGGCCGAGGCGTCCCGAGGCGATGAACACGATGCGCTCGGCGAGGCCGGCCTGCGCGAAGGCCTTGTAGACGCGGGGGAATCCGATACGGAACGGCAGTGACACCGAGTCGCTGAACACCGTCGGCGCTGCGCCGGTGCCGCCCTCGCCGCCGTCGACGGTGACGAAGTCGACGCCGCGGGTGCCGTCCTTCATGGCCTCGGCCAGGTCGTTCCAGAACGAGAGGTCTCCGACTGCCGACTTGATGCCGACGGGCAGCCCGGTGGCGTCGGCGATGCGCTCCACGAAGTCGAGCATCGAGTCGATGTCGTGGAACGCCGTGTGCCGCGAGGGGCTGATGCAGTCCTTGCCCATGGGGATGCCGCGGATCTCCGAGACCTCTTCGGTGACCTTGGCCGCGGGGAGCACGCCACCCAGGCCGGGCTTGGCGCCCTGGCTGAGCTTGATCTCGATGGCTCGCACCGGGGCGCCGGCCACGAGGGCGACGAGCTTGTCGAGGTCGAAGTTGCCGTGCTCGTCGCGGCAGCCGAAGTACGACGTGCCGATCTGGTAGATCAGATCGCCGCCCTGGCGGTGGTGGGGGGAGAGGCCGCCCTCACCGGTGTTGTGCATGCAGCCGGCCGCGGCCGCACCGGCGTTGAGGGCCTGGATGGCGTGCCCGGAGAGGCTGCCGTAGCTCATCGCCGAGATGTTGACGATGGAGTTGGGCCGGAACGCCTTGGCGCGACCGCGTGCGGCGCCCATGACCTTGGCGCACGGCAGCGGCATGTCGGCGGCGTGATGCCCGTGCGCGGCGGCCGTCGACACTCCGTCGCCGGTGAAGGTGCGGTGTTTGATGATCGGGTAGCCGTCGGTGTGGTCGAGGTCGTTGTCGGTGCCGAATCCGAAGTAGGTGTTGACGCCCTTGGCGGCGCTGTAGATGTAGCGGCGCTGGTCGCGGCTGAAGGGGCGCTCCTCGTCGTTGCTGGCGACGATGTACTGCCGCAACTCGGGGCCGACCTGCTCCACGAAGTAGCGCCCGTGACCAAGTACGGGGAAAGCGCGCAGGAGGGAGTGCTTCTTCTGGAAGATGTCGTGGACGGCCAGACCTGCGACGGCAGCGGCGGGGACGGCAAGGGCGGTACGCAAACGGCTCATGGGGGCAGTCTGCCCCGCTCAGCCGCGCCGCACGAGGCCAAGCGACAGGCGTTTACGACCTGTAAAGAACGTGGCCTCGCCCGGGTGAACGAGGCGAGGCCACAGGGTGAATCGCGGGTCGTCGATCAGCGGGGGAGACCGGTTTCGTCGTCGTACAGGTCCTCGATAGCGGCCCGGAGTTCGGGGCCGCGGCCCCGACAATGTCTGGTGAAAGGCAGCAAGAATGTCGTCGGCAAGCTCGTGGCGGCGCTGCTGGTCGGTGTCGACGGTGACCTTTCGCACGTCCCGCTCCAACGCCTCGTCGACGACGGACGTCTGCGAGCGCCCCGTGGCCTGCGCTGCATCCCGGGCAAGGTCGCTTAAGCGACGTTCCTGCTGTTCATGCTCATGAGCCGCCTCCTCAAGCTGGCTACCTCGTTGGGGTGTCAGTCTGCCCCCGCGGGCCTTGGTCGCACCACGTTGCCCGTGCGGCGTGCCGCCCGACCAGCGGTGTCCTGCCATTATGAGTGCCATGGCTGACCGCATGGCGCGCTTCGATGAACACGGGTCTCCGCTCCCGGAGGTGGCGGCTCTGATGTCGAGAGTTGGGGATGTTTTCACAGTCGGCCTGGCCGTGACCCCCTGGGTCGATGAGGATGAGGGAATCGAGCTGGTCATCTGCGAAGCGGGCGTCGAGCCGCACAGACCGGTCTGGGAGGTCTTTCGCATCGTGGCCGGCGAGGGGGACTGTCTCGCTGTCCATCCCTGGCTTGTCAATCAATACATGTTCGTGGGCGAGTCCATGGAGAAAGAACTGAGTCTCCGCGATCTGGAAGACGTCGCATCTCAGATGGCCTGCCTTGTGCGCTGGTCCGAGACCGGGCGGGCGCCGGAACTCGCGGCAGGGCATGGCGGGCCGACCACGACCAATCGCATGAATTGTGGCGACTGGACCTAGTCCTCCCTCCATAAACCTCGGGTGAACACGAGGACGCCGGGGCCACAGCAGGCTCCCGGCGTCCTCGCACGCGCTGGTGGATCGGTCGCGTCAGCGGGAGCGGTGCTCGCGGTAGTAGCGGATGAGCGACTGGGTGGAGGAGTCCTGCTCGGCGAGGGCGGCGTCGTCACCGGCGACGGCGGGGGTGAGTGCCTTGGCGAGCTGCTTGCCGAGCTCGACACCCCACTGGTCGAAGGAGTCGATGCCCCACACGACGCCCTGCACGAACGTGATGTGCTCGTACAGCGCGATGAGCTGACCCAGCACGCTCGGGGTGAGCGCCGGCGCCATGATCGACGTCGTGGGGCGGTTGCCCTCGAATACACGGGCCGGGACGACGGACTCGTCGGTGCCCTCGGCGCGGACCTCGTCGTCGGTCTTGCCGAACGCCAGCGCCGCGGTCTGCGCGAAGAAGTTGGCGAGGAACAGCTCGTGCACGTCGGCGTCGCCGTCGACCAGGGCGTGCGTCGGCTCGGCGAACGCGATGAAGTCGGCCGGGACGATGCGGGTGCC
>DAMDJY010000087.1:2750-14722 GCA_032100225.1 Mobilicoccus sp. | reverse complement strand
TCCGCGCGCGGTCATGAGCGGGAAGTCGCCCATGAAGACCGTCTGGCTCTTGATTTCGCCGGTGTTGTTGTTCATGAACTCGGCAGTGACGAACAGCGGTGCGCTGTACGTCATGTCGCGTTCTTTGCACTCCTCGATGGAGTACTTCTGCTCCTCGAAGCGGTGGTCGCGGAAACTGAGCGACATCGATCCGGAGAAGTCCTCGATCGGGGAGATCTCTTCGAAGATCTCCTCGAGTCCGGAACGGGTGGGCACGTCGCTGCGGCCGGCCTCGAGGGCCTCCGCAACTCGATCCTGCCAGCGCTCGTTCCCGAGCAGCCAGTCGAAGCTCTCCGTTTGGAGAGCAAGCAGATCGGGCACTTCGAGGGGTTCGCGGATCTTTGCGAACGAGACACGGCCGGAAGCCGTGATTGCGCTGGACATCTTCTGGGTCGCGGTACGCGAGGCAGCCAAGGAGGGTCCTTCCTTAAGGCCTGGTGAGCGGCAAGTCGTCGCTGCCGACTCGAACCCGATCCTCGACGAACACGGATCTCCCCAGGTCAGAGAGATGTTCGCGAGGACGGGCCGTCATGTGTGGCGCGGGCATGACGGCTGGGTTAAGAAACATAGGCAGCGCAAAGGCATAGCCTACCCGCCGCCTCGCGGCTTGTAAAGCCGGGCAGCAGGGTTCCCCGGGATAGATCGACCGGACCCCCATCCGCCTGAGCGAATGGGGCGGGACCACACCAGGTGGGACGAGCTGTAGAGCGGGTGGCGCGGGCTGAGCAACGAACCGCATCGACCCCAGAATCCAAGGCGACGCCTTGAGCAAGCATGGCCCCCGGCGACCCGCCGGTCAAGGACCACCCGTATCGGGGCCTCCCCCGCCCTCGCACAGCGGGTGGGGAAATGCCGCAGGGCGGGGCGGACCGAAGTCCACCCCGCCCTGGCGCAGGGACCGAGCAGCGAGCCGCTCAGACCTGCAGAGACGTCACTTGAGGGTGACGGTGGCGCCGGCGCCCTCGAGGGCAGCCTTGGCCTTCTCCGCGTCGTCCTTCTTCGCGGCCTCGAGGACGGGCTTGGGGGCGCCGTCGACGAGGTCCTTGGCCTCCTTGAGGCCCAGGCTCGTGAGGGCGCGGACCTCCTTGATGACCTGGATCTTCTTGTCACCGGCGGACTCGAGGATGACGTCGAACTCGTCCTTCTCCTCCGCGGCGGGGGCGTCGCCGCCACCGGCAGGGGCGCCCGCGGCCGCAACCGCGACCGGAGCCGCAGCGGTGACCTCGAACTTGTCCTCGAACGCCTTGACGAACTCGGAGAGCTCGATGAGGGTCATCTCTTCGAAAACGCCGAGGAGCTCCTCGGTGGACATCTTCGCCATGATTGGCTTCCTTCCTGATACGAACCGTGCCGTGAGTGGCTGAACGGGGGTGACCGGACGCGGATGCGTCAGGCCTCGTCGCCACCCTCGGCGGCGTCTGCGGGGGCCTCGGCGGGAGCCGCAGCGGCCCCACCGGTCTCTTCGACCTTCGCCCGGAGGGCGTCGATCACGCGCGCCGTCTGCGACAGCGGAGCGGCGAACAGCGACACGGCCTGGTTGAGCTTGCCCTTCATCGCGCCTGCGGCCTTGGCCAGCAGGACCTCACGCGACTCGAGGTCGGCAAGCTTGGTGATCTCCTCCGTCGTCATGGCGTTGCCGTCGAGGACGCCGCCCTTGATGACGAGGAGGGGGTTGGCCTTGGCGAAGTCACGCAGCACCTTGGCCGCCTCCACGGGGTCACCCGTGATGAAGGCGATGGCCGAGGGGCCGACGAGCTGACCGTCGAAAGCCGAGACACCGGCATCCTTGGCAGCAAGCTCGACGAGCGTGTTCTTCGTGACGGCGTACGTTCCGACCGGCCGCAGCTTGGTGCGGAGATCGGAAAGCTGAGACACGGTCAGTCCGCGGTACTCCGTCAGCACGGCCGCACCGGACTCGCGGAACTTCTCCGTGAGATCGGCGATGGCTGCCTGCTTAGCGGGCGTTGCCATAGGGCCTCCTTAAAGGTGATGCCGGCACCCATGGCCCCCGAAATGACAAGAGCTCCCGCGCACAGGGCAACGGGAGCTGACAAACGAGCATGAGAATGCTCGCGGGTCGTTCTCGGTGGCCTGCGCGGGTCGCCCCCATCCGGGGACCTTCGGTCGTGTCGAAAGACGCGACAACCGGCGGTCATGGGTCGCCGAGAAGAATACGTGAACGCACCGCGCTACACCAAATCGGCGAGGCCTCCAGGACAGAAGACGGCGCCCACCCCGGCCTGGTGTGGCCTGGATGGGCGCCGCCTGCAGAACAGTGGGAAGGCTCAGGCCTCCTCGTCCTCCGACATGAGGTTGCGGGTGCGGCTCTGGTCCAGCGGGATGCCGGGACCCATCGTGGTGGCCATGGTGGCCTTGCTGATGTAGCGACCCTTGCTGGCCGACGGCTTGAGACGCAGGATCTCATCCAGGGCAGCGGCGTAGTTCTCGACCAGGGCCTGCTCGGAGAACGAGGCCTTGCCGATGATGAAGTGCAGGTTCGAGTGCTTGTCGACGCGGAACTCGATCTTTCCGCCCTTGATGTCGTTGACGGCCTTGGCGACGTCCATGGTCACCGTGCCGGTCTTCGGGTTGGGCATGAGACCACGCGGGCCCAGCACCTTACCGAGGCGACCGACCTTGCCCATCAGGTCGGGGGTCGCGACGACGGCGTCGAAGTCGAGCCATCCGCCCTGGACCTTCTCCAGCATGTCGTCGGACCCGACGAAGTCGGCCCCGGCAGCAGTGGCGGCCTCGGCGTTGGCGCCGTTGGCGAACACGAGGACGCGAGCGGTCTTACCCGTGCCATGGGGCAGGTTGACCGTGCCACGGACCATCTGGTCGGCCTTACGGGGGTCGACACCGAGGCGCATCGCGACCTCGACGGTCGAGTCGTACTTCGTCGTCGCCGTCTCCTTGGCGAGGCGGACAGCCTCGAGCGGCGCGTACAGGCGGTCGCGGTCGATCTTCTCGCTCGAGGCGCGGTAAGCCTTGCTGTGCTTCATGAAAGCTCCTGTGAATCGGGTGGAGTCGTGGTCGTGATGGGCCGCACCCGGCCCTGCCACCGGCGCCCACGCAAGGGGCACCGTCGTTCATCGTATCGCCCCGGGCCACTCGGCCCCAATCGGGCCGGGCAGACGAGGAGATGTGCGACAAACGGCAGGAGCGCCGAGCCACGACACAGCGTGGGCTCGACGCTCCTGCGACGTCGGTGACGAGTGTCAGCCGACGGTGATGCCCATGGAACGAGCGGTGCCGGCGATGATCTTCTTCGCCGCCTCGATGTCGTTCGCGTTGAGGTCTTCCATCTTCTGCTCGGCAATCTCGCGGACCTGGTCCTGCGTGAGCTTGGCGACCTTGGTCTTGTGCGGCTCGCCCGAACCCTTGGCCACACCGGCAGCCTTCTTGATCAGCTCGGCGGCCGGCGGCGTCTTGGTGATGAAGGTGAACGAACGGTCTTCGTAGACCGTGATCTCCACCGGGATGACGTTGCCGCGCTGGGACTCCGTCGCAGCGTTGTACGCCTTGACGAACTCCATGATGTTGACGCCGTGCTGACCCAGGGCCGGACCGACCGGCGGGGCCGGGGTGGCGGCGCCTGCCTGGATCTGCAGCTTGATGTAACCGGAAACCTTCTTCTTGGGAGGCATGACTCCCTCACTTCCTCATCGTGGGCCCACGCCGTGGGCGATGACCCGGTTGCAGCACCCCCACCGGACGGCGGGGGCAAGGATGCCCTCGGCAGATCAGATCTTGGCGACCTGACCGAAGGACAGCTCGACCGGGGTCTCCCGGCCGAAGATGGAAACGAGAACCTTGAGCTTCTGCTGCTCGGGAAGAATCTCGGAGATCGTGGCCGGCATGGTCTCGAAGGGGCCCTCCATGACCGTGACGGATTCGCCGATCTCGTAGTCGACCAGCATCGGGGTCGACGCGGACGACGCAGCGGCGGGGCGCCCGGAAGCGGGAGCCGCGGCAGCAGCCTCCGCTTCGACCTGCGGCGCCAGCATGGAGACGACCTCGTCGAGGCTCAGCGGAACCGGCTGGTGGGCGTTGCCCACGAAGCCCGTGACACCCGGCGTGTGACGCACGGCGCCCCAGCTCTCGTCGGTGAGCTCGAGACGCGCGAGAACATACCCGGGCATCCGCACGCGGCGAACCGTCTTCTTCTGCCCGTTCTTGATCTCGGTGACCTGCTCCATCGGAACCTCGGCCTGGAAGATGAACTCCTCCATGTTGAGGGACGTCGCACGCTGCTCGAGGTTCTGCTTGACGCGGTTCTCGTACCCCGCGTAGGAGTGGATGACGTACCACTCGCCCGGGAGGAACCGCAGCTCCTTGCGCAGCGCCTCGACCGGGTCGACCTGCTCTTCGTCGTCACCCTGCTCTGCATCTGCGTCTGCGTCAGCAGAGTCGTCGCCGGACTCGGGAGCCTCTGCAGCGTCGATCTCGTCGACACCGTCCTCGGCGACCTCCCCGGTCTCCTCGACCGGAGCGTCGGACTCGTCGTCCGCCTCGACCTCCGTGTCGACATCGACATCGGCGTCATCGGAGGAGTCGTCGTCCAGCGGTGCGACGCGGTCCAGGACATCCGTCGTGAGGTCCTCCTCAGGGCTGTCGGCGACGACCTCGTCGCTCAGCTCGGGGGTCTCCTCGGTGGCCTCGGCCTGGTTCTCCGAATCGGTCACGGGCGAACTCACTTCCTTACCTGACGCGCCGCGCCCCGGATACGAAGATCCGGGGCTGGGCATTCGTGGGAATCGTTGAACGGAGGGGCGTCATCGCGGACGAACCGCGAGGTCACCACGTTCCGGCGAACACCCAGGTGACGAGCCGCGTGAAGACGGCGTCGAGCCCCATGGTGTAGAGCATGATGACCGTGACGAAGGTGATGACCGTCACGGTGTAGGTGATGAGCTCTTTGCGCGTCGGGTAGACGACCTTGCGCATCTCGTCGATCACCTGGGCGAAGTACAGCCCGATGGAAGAGAAGAAGCGCGAAAACGCGTTGCCGCCCTGGGGCCGACGCTCGCGCGGCGACGACGTCTGATGCGTCGTCATGCCGTGGTCGGTCACTGTGCCTCATCTCTCGGGTCGCCATCCGCAAATGCACCGTGATGAGAGAGGCGGCGACCCTTTCGTCTCGTGCGTCTTCGTGTTTCGCAGGGCAGGAGGGACTCGAACCCCCAACCGCCGGTTTTGGAGACCGGTGCTCTACCAATTGAGCCACTGCCCTACGGGTGAGGGGCAGCACGTATCGACGTACTGAACATCACCCAGACGGAGAGCATACGGGAGATCAGGCCCGGATTGCCAACCCGCACCCTCGTGCCCGCCTCGCCGCGACGCTGATGAACACGGCGAATGTCGGAGCTTCAGAGCGGATCTGGGAGACTGGTCCGGTGAGCCGCGCCGTCCAGACCCTCCCGAAAGCGCACCTTCACCTGCACTTCACGGGGTCGATGCGGTTCACCACCCTCACCGAGTTGGCCGCGGAACAGCGAGTCCGACTCCCCCATGCTCTGGTGCAGAACTGGCCGCCTCAGCTTGCCGGTCGCGACGAACGAGGCTGGTTCCGCTTCCAACGCCTCTACGACGCAGCCCGCGCGTGCGTGCGTTCCGAGGACACGATGCGCCGAATCGTGCGCGAAGCCGCCGAGGACGACGCTGTCGAAGGTTCACGTTGGCTGGAGATCCAGGTCGATCCGACGAGTTACGCCCCTCACGTGGGCGGGCTCGTCAATGCGCTCGAGATCGTGCTCGACGAGGCACGCCGGGTCAGCGCCGAGGGAGCGATCGGGGTCGGGGTCGTCGTGGCCGCCAGCCGCATCCGGCACCCGCTGGACGCCCGCACCCTGGCACGTCTCGCTGCGCGCTACGCGGGCGAGAACGCCGGTGATGTCGTGGGATTCGGGCTCAGCAACGACGAACGTCGTGGCCACATCGAGGAGTTCTCGGGCGCCTTTCGGATCGCCCGCAACGCCGGGCTCGCGATCGTGCCGCACGGCGGTGAGCTGCTCGGCGCCGACGCCGTTCGCGAGACCCTGGAGTACGCCCGGCCCGATCGCATCGGACACGGCGTGCGCAGCGTCGAGGATCCCGCTGTCCTGGATGACGTGGTGCGTCGCGGCATCACCCTGGAGGTCTGCCCGGGCAGCAACGTGGGTCTGGGCGTGTACGGCACGCCCTTCGAGGTACCCCTCCCCCAGCTCGTCACAGCCGGCGCCCGCATCGCGCTCGGCGCCGACGACCCGCTGCTCTTCGGCTCGCGCCTCACCGATCAGTACGAGACCGCCCGCGTCGTTCACGACTTCGACGACGCGACGCTGGCCGGCCTGGCCCGCTCCTCCATCGAGGGCAGCCGCGCCCCTGCCGACATCAAGGCGAAGGCCTACGCCGACATCGACGCCTGGCTCGCCTGATCGAGCGACGCCGAGGCGCCTCACGCGCCCGGCGACGCCCCTCAGCGCCTGAACAGCCCCGGCGCAGGGTTCAGAGCGTCGTGCCCACGAGCACGGGTTCGTTGACCAACCGGATGCCGAGGCGCGCCTGCACCCCGTCGCGCACCTCGCGAGCCAGGTCGAGGACCTGCTCCGTCGTGGCCTCCCCCCGGTTGGTGACCGCGAGGACGTGCTTGGTCGACAGGCTCGCCGGGCCGGGCAGTCCGTACCCCTTGCCGAATCCGGACTTGTCGATGAGCCAGGCCGCACTGGTCTTGACCTGCCCGTCTCCGGCGTCGAAGCGCGGCGGCGTCAGGTCGTCTCCCATCTCCGCGTGGACCCGCTGCACGAGAGAGTCGAACTCGGCGGCGGACATGATCGGGTTGGTGAAGAACGACCCGCAGCTCCACGTGTCGGGGTCGGCCGCGTCGAGCACCATCCCGCGGCGACGGCGCTGCTCCAGTACGGCCTCCCGGGCGTCGGCCAAGGGCACTCGAACCCCCAGTTCGACGCCCAGCCCCGCAGCGAGGTCTGCGTAGGCGATCGGACGGGACAGGTCGGCGATCTCGAACTGGAACAGCACGTCGAGGACCACATAGCGCGGCGAGAAGCCACCGAGATCGACGGAGACGTCGTCTCCCGTCGTGCGGCCCGGCATCGGGGACGACTTGAAGCGCGATACGCGGTACCCGAACCCGCACTCCGCGGCCGTGAATGTGCGGACCTCGGCACGGGCCCGATCCCAGGTGCGCACGCGCGCGATGGTCTGGGCGACCTCCTGGCCGTAGGCGCCCACGTTCTGCACGGGGGTCGAACCGACGCACCCGGGGATGCCGGACAGTGCCTCCACCCCGGCCCAGCCCTGCTCACACGCGTATGCGACGAAGGCGTCCCAGGGTTCCCCTGCCGCCACCCGGACGAACGCGCCACTACAGGCGTCCGAGGACTCGACGGTGATACCGCGCGTCGCGACGTGCACCACGGTGGCCTCGACACCCGCGTCGGCCACCACGAGGTTGGATCCCCCCGAGAGCACACCCAGCGGCTCGTCGGCCTCGTCGACCACCCGAGCGGCATCGACGAGTTCGTCGGTGTTCTCGACCGTGACGAAGCGCGCTGCGGGCCCGCCGAGGCGCATGGTCGTGTGGTCGGCCAGCAGGTGGGGGCCGGTCTCGGCCGAGCTCACGCGTCGACCTCCAGCGCGACCCGAGCCTGGGCCTTGACGAGCACCTTGGCGCCGTCGTGCGTCACCGTCAGCTCGACCATGGCCTCCCCGGACTCGGCATCGACCTTTTTGACGACGCCCGCGACTTCGATGTCGGCACCGCCCCCATAGGGGACGACGACGGGCTTGGTGAAACGACAGCCGTACGAGCGCACGTACGCCGGACCACCAGCCCATTGCGAGACGAGTTCACCGGCCGCACCCATCGTGAACATGCCGTGGGCGATGACATCCGGCAGGCCGACGGACGTGGCGAAGGCCTCGTCCCAGTGGATTCGGTTGCGGTCACCGGAGGCCGCCGCGTATTCGACGAGGCGCGGGCGATCGACGTGAACGGTCATCGGACCGAAGGTGTCACCGACCTCGGTGGTGGCCAGTCGCGGACGGATCTGCTGATCGGACATGTTCATTCCCCTCGGACGACCAGGCTGGAGGTGACCGTGCAGAGGGCCTCACCCTCGGCGTCGCTGCACTCGACGCGGGTGGAGATCATGGCGTTGCCGCCTGCCTCACGAATGCGGTCGACGTGCAGAACGGAGATCACCTCGGTGCCGGCGACGATGGGCCGGTGATGGGTGAACGCCTCGTCTCCGTGCACGACGCGGGAGAAGTCGATGCCCGCCTCGGGGTCGGTGACGTACTGACCCTCGCAACGCTGCGCGATGACGACCGCGAACGTGGGCGGCGCCACGACATCGGCGAAGCCTGCGGCGCGTGCCGCGGCGACATCGTGATGGACGGGATCCGACGCACCGACAGCGGCGGCGAAAGCACGAACGTGCTCACGCCCCACGGCGAACGGCTCTCCAGGGGGATAGGAACGGCCTTCGTAGGCAGCGTTGACCGGCATGAGCGAAACCCTAGTGCAGGTTGCCGACAGCCCTTCGACAGCAGCAGGTCGACACCGGCACGTCGACCGGGCGCAGACATGACTGCAGCCGCCCCCCACCGGGGAGCGGCTGCACAGTCAAAGAGGACCGAGGCCCAGACGCGGACCGAGGTCAGCGCGTCTCTTTGTGCACGGTGTGCTTGCGGCACTTGGGGCAGAACTTCGCGAGCTCGATACGGTCGGGGTCGTTCCGACGGTTCTTCTTCGTGATGTAGTTGCGGTCCTTGCAGTCCGCGCACGCCAGGGTGATCTTGGGGCGGACGTCGGTGCTCTTGGCCACGGGACTACCTGTCTTTCGCGTTCGGGAAGGATGCGGGAGTTCAACACGGAGACTTCTCGGATGATTCCCTGCATGACGGTCTCCCCGGGCGGGAGACGTCACGCGAGTAGCGAGGGCGGGACTCGAACCCGCGACACCACGATTATGAGTCGTGTGCTCTAACCACCTGAGCTACCCCGCCAGGGGTGCGACGACCGATCTGATCCGCGCGAGACGGTTCGGCCGTGTCGATCGCGACCTGAGCCCCGATAGGGAATCGAACCCTAGACCTTCTCCTTACCATGGAGACGCTCTACCGACTGAGCTATCGGGGCACCCGGGACAAGCCCGGAAACGTCATCACTGCAGCGTAGTGCTGCCGTGTTGGCGCCTGAACGACGATACACGGTGACGGGTCTCAAGGTGAAATCCGACTCGTGGCAGCGAGGGCCAGCCCACATCCGCGCTGCTCCTGGGCCTGAACGCGCCCACCGGAACACTCCTGTCGGCGGCCTCAGTCGTCCAGTCCGCGAGCCACGAGAGCCTCACCGACTCGCTCCGCATGCCGCACGGTGCGCACGACGAACGGGACGAGGAGCGCCCGAGGGCTGCGTTCCAGGCCGCGGGCCCGGCGCGCCTCACTGCACTCCCCCATCGTGCGGTGGATGACGGGGATGGACCGCAGAGCGAGCGCCATCGCGAGGCCCACCCGGTCGGAGTCGATGCCCAGTCGCTCTAACGGACGCAGCACGGCGACGATCGTGTCCATCATGTCGGCGACCCGCGTGGTCAGGGTGACGATGCCCGCCGCCGCGATCGCGACCACGAGCCCGCCGACCACGACCACGGCCCGTTCCCACCCCGCCGTCCACACCTGGAACGGCGTGAGGATGAGCACGATCCACCGGAGCGGCCACACCAGCGACCCGAGCGTGCGCAGGCCGAGCCCGGAGGTCAGGGCGACGGCGACCACCCCCAAGGCAGCGACACTCACCGCCACGGGGCGCGGGATCGCGACGAGGGCGGTGGTCAACACGAGCACACCGAGGAGTTTCCAGCCCGGGCGTGCGCGATGCAGGTAGGAGTCCCCGGCCTGATAGGTCGCGCTCAGCACGACGGTCCTTCCGGACGACCAGGGTCGGCGGGGCGCATCGCCGGTCCGGCATCCGCACGATCCATGAGGTCGCAGTAGAACGCGATGGACTCCGCACCGGTGCCGTCCGCGACCACGCGGCCCTCGTCAAGGACGATCACGCGCTCCCACTCCAGGAGCAGATCGAGCTGGTGGGTGACGACGACGAGCTGGAGATCCAGCGAGGTCAGATGCCGCATCACGGCGCGCTCGTGGCGTCGGTCGAGCATCGTGGTCGGTTCGTCGGCCACGAGGACACTGGGGTGCGTGGCCGTCACCGACGCGACCGCCAGAAGCTGCTTCTGACCGCTGCTGAGCAGGTGGGCGGGGTGATCGCGATGCTCGGACAGGCCGAACCGCGCCAGCACCTCGTCGACGCGCTGGTCCACCTGCGTCCGAGACAGCTTGTGCCTACGCAGCGAGAAGGCGATGTCCTCGCTCACCGTCGGCATGACGATCTGCGCCTCGGGATCGGGAAAGACGAACGCGACGCGTTGCCGCACCTGCTTGCCCTGGGTCGCTACATCGAGCCCGTCGACCGTCACCGTCCCCGCCGTGGGCGTGACCAGTCCGTTGATCATGCGGGCCAGCGTCGACTTGCCCGAGCCATTGGCCCCGACGATGCCCACCCGAGGCTCGCCCAGGATGAGGTCGACACCCCGCAGGACCTCGCGCTCTCCGTAGGCGTGGTGGACGCCGCGAAACTCGATCACAGACGGTGTCCCGGTCGCGACGTCACCGCTGACGACCGGCCCACGTGGAGGGCAGCAGCGTCGGGATCGCGCGGTGGACACCGGCGGCGACGACGGTGGCGAGGACCGCCTTGATCAGATCTCCGGGGACGAAGGCGAGACCCGCCATCAGGGCCTTGTCCCAGGGCAGACCGGCTCGCAGCGCCATCCCGGGCACGCCGAAGAGGTGCACCACGCCGATGCCGCCGACGAGGATCGCGACGGCCAGCCACGCGTGGTTGAGGCGGCGGGCGCGCATCTGGACCAGGGCACCGGTCGTCATCGCGCCGAGCAGGTACCCGAGGAGGTACCCCGACGTCGGACCAACGAAGACGGCCAGCCCGCCGCGACCTCCGGCGAGCACCGGCAGGCCGATGGCCGCGAGCGCGAGGAACAACAAGATGGCCAGCCCGCCGCGCTTCCACCCCAGCAGCGCGCCGACGAGCATGACCCCCATCGACTGCAACGTGATGGGCGCCGCCTGCCCGAAGGCGTAGAACGCTCCCGGCACCCCGAGAACGGCGACGAGGCCGGCCATCGCGGCGACGAGGGCGAGGTCACGCGCGGTGAGTCGGCTCGGGGATGCCGGCGCGGTGGGGGTCGACGTCGTCGGTGACGAGGCGGCCATGGTTGTCCTCCTGAAGGCAGTGCGTACGGGACCGATGCGAGCTGGTGGGGGCCGACGCGGGCCGGACCGGCCCAGGTCATCGGCGCTTCGGCCACCTGTGGTCGTCCCCTCGACGGGGCCGACCCTCCGGGACAGTGTGCGCCACGGTGCCCTCCCGGCGCTGCCCGATCCCGCCGACGGCACGCGTCACCGACACCCGGCGCCGCCATGGATGATGCTCCTCACACTTACGTCGCAGGACGTTGTACCCCCTGGTGTTCTCGCGAGACCTAGGCATTCTTGGGTACATCTAAGGAGAACCCTTCAGGAGTGCTGCATTGCACCCCACGATCCCTAGGAGTCGCTCGTGCTCATCGGAATCCCACGGGAGAGGAGACCGGGCGAGACCCGCGTCGCCGCCACCCCCACCACCGTTGGGCAGATGATCAAGCTCGGCTACGACGTGGTCGTCGAGGCCGGGGCCGGAACCGCTGCCTCGCTGCCCGACTCCGCCTTCGCCGAGGCCGGAGCTCACCTCGGCACCGCCTATGACGCCTGGGGCGCCGACATCGTCTTCGCCGTCGAGGCCCCCTCCGACCAGGAGATCGCCGCGATGAAGGACGGCGGCCTGCTCGCCGCCATCCTCGCTCCCG
>DAMDJY010000087.1:0-2667 GCA_032100225.1 Mobilicoccus sp. | reverse complement strand
CTGCACCCCGAGCTCGTCGAGAAGCTGGCCGCCCGCCGCATCACCGCGCTCGCGATGGACACCGTGCCCCGCATCTCCCGCGCTCAGTCGATGGACGTGCTCAGCTCGATGGCCAACCTGTCGGGCTACCGCGCCGTCATCGAGGCCGCCCACGAGTTCGGTCGCCTGTTCACCGGCCAGGTCACCGCTGCAGGCAAGGTGCCGCCCGCCAAGGTCTTCGTCGCCGGAGCCGGCGTCGCGGGCCTCGCCGCCATCGGCGCGGCCGGCAGCCTCGGCGCCATCGTGCGTGCCAACGACGTGCGTCCCGAGGTCGCCGAGCAGGTCCATTCGATGGGCGCCGAATTCGTGCGCGTCGAGGACGCCGCCGCCGAGGTGAGCACCGACGGCTACGCCAAGGAGATGGGCGAGGACTACCAGCGCCGCCAGACCGAGATGTACGCCCGCCAGGCCGCCGACGTCGACATCATCATCACCACGGCGCTCATCCCGGGGCGTCCCGCCCCGCGCCTCATCACGGGCGAGATGATCGCGACGATGACCCCCGGCAGCGTCATCGTCGACATGGCCGCGGCCACCGGCGGCAACGTCGAGGGCAGCGTGCCGGGTGAGCGGGTCGTCACCGAGAACGGCGTCATCATCCTCGGCTACACCGACCTCGCGGGCCGGCTGCCCACCCAGGCCAGCCAGCTGTACGGCACCAACCTCGTCAACATGCTCAAGCTCATCACCCCGGGCAAGGACGGGCAGTACGTCCTCGACATGGAGGACGTCGTCCAGCGCGGCGTCACCGTCGTCCTCGACGGCGAACTCATGTGGCCGCCGCCCAAGGTGCAGGTCTCGGCAGCGCCCGCCGCGAGTACCGGCGCGACGGCCGTCGAGATGCCCGAGAAGGCCGAGAAGGCCGGCAAGGCGCCTATGTCCGGCGGCGCCAAACTCGGCATCATCGCCGGCGCGGCAGCACTGTTCCTACTGACGGCGGGCTTCGCGCCCGAGCCGTTCCTCGGCCACTTCATGGTGTTCATGCTGAGCTGCGTCATCGGCTATTACGTCATCGGCAACGTGCACCACGCGCTGCACACGCCGCTCATGTCGGTCACCAACGCGATCAGCGGCATCATCATCGTCGGCGCACTGCTTCAGGTCGGGCATCCGGGACGCACCGGCATCTCCGTGCTGGCGTTCATCGGCATCCTCGTGGCCAGCATCAACGTGTTCGGCGGATTCACCCTGACCGCACGGATGCTCGACATGTTCAGGAAGGACGCCTGATGCTCGCGCTGACCCTGCTGCAGGGCACCTACATCATCGCGGGGCTGTTCTTCATCCTCAGCCTCGCCGGACTCTCCAAGCACGAGACGGCCCGCTCGGGCAACCGCTTCGGCATCATCGGTATGGGCATCGCGCTCGTCGTCACGATCGGTGCGGCCGTCCTCGGCGTCGACGCCGTGGGGGTCGACCGCGACCGTGTCGGCACCGGAATGCTGGGCCTCGGGCTCATCCTGCTCGCCATGGCCATCGGCGCTGCCATCGGCATCTGGCGCGCTCGGCAGGTCGCGATGACCGGCATGCCCGAACTCATCGCGCTGCTGCACAGCTTCGTCGGCCTCGCCGCCGTCCTCGTCGGATGGAACAGCTCCTACGAGCACGACCTGCCCAACCCCGGCATCCACGACGCCGAGGTGTTCATCGGCGTGTTCATCGGCGCTGTCACCCTGACCGGCTCGATCGTCGCGTTCCTCAAGCTCTCGGGCCGCATCAAGTCGGCCCCGACGATGCTGCCCAAGCACAACATGGTCAACCTCGGCATCCTCGTCGGGTTCGTCGTCCTCACCGTCGTCTACGTGCTCACCCCCGGTGACCAGCTCTTCTGGCGCCAGATGCTCCTCGGCATCGTCACGCTCGGCGCGTTGTTCCTCGGCTGGCACCTCGTGGCCGCCATCGGTGGTGGCGACATGCCCGTCGTCGTCTCGATGCTCAACAGCTACTCCGGATGGGCTGCCGCCGCGGCCGGGTTCCTGCTCAACAACGACCTGCTGATCATCACCGGCGCCCTCGTCGGCTCCTCCGGTGCCTACCTCAGCTACATCATGTGCAAGGGCATGAACCGCTCCTTCATCAACGTCATCGCCGGCGGCTTCGGCTCCGACGGTGCCGTTGTCGGCGAGGAGAAGGAGTACGGCGAGCACCGCGAGACGAGCGCCGTCGAGGTGGCCGCCATGCTGCGCGACGCCCGTTCCGTCGTCATCACCCCCGGGTACGGCATGGCCGTCGCCCAGGCGCAGTACCCCGTCGCCGACCTCACCCACCGTCTCCGCGAACGCGGCGTCAACGTGCGGTTCGGCATCCACCCCGTCGCCGGCCGCCTCCCCGGCCACATGAACGTGCTGCTCGCCGAGGCCAAGGTGCCCTACGACGTGGTGCTCGAAATGGACGAGATCAACGACGACCTCCCCGACGCCGACGTCGTCCTCGTCATCGGCGCCAACGACACCGTCAACCCCGCCGCCCAGGACGACCCGTCCTCCCCCATCGCCGGCATGCCCGTGCTCGAGGTGTGGAAGGCCGACGAGGTCGTCGTGTTCAAGCGCTCGATGAACACCGGCTACGCAGGCGTGCAGAACCCCCTGTTCTTCAAGGAGAACACCGAGATGCTCTTCGGCGACGCCA
>DAMDJY010000086.1:4255-14877 GCA_032100225.1 Mobilicoccus sp. | reverse complement strand
GTGGACGTCGCGGCCCGGCCGGGCGGCGTGCAACGCGAATCCGCCCACACCGCAGTAGAGGTCGAGGACCGACGCCGGATCGCGCTCGTCGATCCACGCGGCGGCCTCCCGGTACAGCCCGGCGGCGACGACCGAGTTCGTCTGCACGAACGCGCCCGGCATGGGGTGAAGCGTCACGTCGCCGACGGGCATCGGCAGGGTGCCGAACTCGCTGAGCAGGATCTCCTCATCGCCCTCGGGCAGCGCCGCGTGCTGGGGCAGCAGGTTCGCGGAGACGACACGCAGGCCGGGCAGGGCGGCGTCCAGCGAGGGCAGCGCCCGGCGGATCCGACCGATCTGGCCCTCGGAGCGCAGGACGAACCGGATCATCAGCTCGCCGCTGTCGGCCTCCAGCACGTGGATGCTCTTGAGTTCGCCGGTGCGTGACGGCACGTCGTAGGGACGCAGGCCGGTCGTGCGGATGAACTCGGCGAGCACCGGCATCGCCACCGTCGTGACCGGGCCGAGCAGGCCGCAGGCGCGCAGATCGATGCCGCGCCCGTCAGCGTCGAGGATCCCCAGCGTGGGCGCCTGCGGTGTTCCCCCGACGACCATCTTGGCCTTGGCGCGAAAGTGTGACTCGGGCGAGGCGAACGGCGCCGACCACGCCAGCCCGGGGCGTTCGCCGACGATGTCGCGCACGCGTGCGTCTTTGCTCGCCAGTTGGGCGTTGTACGGCTCGCCCATCCGGGTACACGAGCGGCACACGCCGGCGTCGAAGTAGTCGCACTGCACCCGGCGATTCTCTCTCGCCCCCGCCGTCCCCCGCGACACCGCCTGCCCGTCGACATTCCGGACAGGCAGGCGGGAAGAACGCGAGGGCTCCGCGCCCACGGACGCGGGGCGTGGCCCGGCAGGCTCCTGGCCCCGCGTCCTCCGGTGACCGGCGACCCCTCAGCTGTCGGCGACCGGTATCTGATCGCGCAGGACGTGGCCGTCCTTCAGTGTGAGGTCGTACTTCGGGTGTGGTTCGGCGTTCCCGGCCGCGGGCAGCTCTACGTAGAAGACGCCGTCCGTCACGGGTGAGGTGATCTCTGTCATCCCCTCACGGACGGTGACGCTCGTGACGTCCCGGCCGGCGTATCCAGTGACGGTGGAAACGCTCGTCCCGTCCTCGCCTGCGCCACCGCCGAGGCCGATCCCACCGATCCCTGTTGGGTCGAGGTGGGGCAAGTTCATGAATCCGTCGGGCACGTCCTTCACGATCCGGCCGTCACGCAGCGTGACGTCGTAGGCGATGGGCGGTGTGGCGGCGTTCGCGTCGACCCAGGTCGCCGGCCACCAGGCGGCGAACCACCCGTTGGACACCGTGGCCTGAACGGTCTGTCCGGCCGTGCGTAGGGCCACGCCCGTCACATCGGCGCCGACCCGGCCCTGTGCTGTGGCATAGGTGCCCTCCGGTCCGCTCGACATGCCCCCTCCAGCGGCTTCGATCCCAGCGGGAGCAAGCGTCTTGGGAGGTTCGCTCCCGGCTGTCGCCAACGACCCTCCCGCCCCCGCTACCCGGTCGGGCTTGCCGGCGTCGAAAAAGCAGGCCTGAGTGCTGCCGTCGTCAGCAGCCATCGCGAGAAGCATGAAGCTGCCGCGTCGCTCGGCGGCGACGGTCCGAAAGTCCTCCGGCCTCGTGGTCGGTGCGGTCGACGGATCGGACCCGCTATCTCCGAGTCGTCCCGTCGACTCGGAGATCGACGCTCGGCATGCCGACTCGGCCTTGGCACGTGTCTCCGCATCGACGACCGTGGGGCCGGGCGTCCACGAGGCGTAGGCGGGGCTCTGTCCTCCGGGGCCGCCGTACACGGTCATGACGCCGACGAGGGCTGCTGCCGCAGCTGCGGGAACGGCCCAGCGCAGGTGTCGCCGCCCCCGACGAATGTCGGTGATGGTGGTCCCCGCTCGGGGGATGACGGCCGAGCCGCTGGAGGCATCCGGGGCTTTGAGGAGGCCTGCGAGAAGGGCGTCCTTGCCTGCCATCTGGTCTGCAGTGAGGGTCTGATCGGCGGGATCGAGGGTGCGCAGCGTGGCGTCCAGTTGTGCGTCCGAGGCGTGGGTGCTCATGGCGTCTCCTTGTCAGGGACCGGGCGAAGATGAGTGTGGGTGGCGGCGTCGCGCTCAGGGGCGTCGTTGCCGAGTGATCGGCGTAGGGCGGCGCGAGCCCGCGAGAGGCGGACGCGGTAAGAGGCCGCGCTGGTGCCGAGAACGCTGCCGGCGGCAGCCGATTCGAGCCCCTCGAAGACGGTGAGGGAGAGGACCTCCTGATCGACGGGCGAGAGCCGGGCCCAGGCCCGGGCCAAGTCGGCGCGGGACACCGCAGCGTCCGCGCCGTCGGGGACCGCCGACCCGTCGTGGATCGCGGTGAAGGCCGTTCGTGGATCGGGCTTCGTGGTAGTCACACCTCCTCCTGTCCGGCAGGGACGAGGGTGCAACACGGCCGCTTCAGTACGACGTCACGGCGCGGGTGTGAGCTGCAGGAGGCGTCCATCGGGCCCGTCGGTGAGCAGCCAGATCGACCCGTCGGGGCCCTGCTCGACTTCGCGGATGCGGGCGCCCATATCCCATTGGTCGGCCTTGCGGGCCGTCTTGCCGTCCAGGTCGACGCGCACGAGGGTCTTGCCCGAGAGCCCACCGATGAAGGCGTCACCCGTCCACTGACCGAACGACGTTTCCGTGTAGATCATCAGATTGGCGGGGGAGATCGACGGCACCCAGGAGACCGCAGGCGCATCGACGCCCATGATCGTCGCGTGCTTGGCGATCTCGCGCCCGTCGTAGTGCTCGCCTTCGGAGGCGTTGGGCCAGCCGTAGTTGGCGCCCGGTTCGATGAGGTTGAGCTCGTCGCCGCCCTTGGGTCCCATCTCGGTGGACCAGAGGTTGCCCGCCTCGTCGAAGGCGATGCCGAGCGGGTTGCGGTGGCCGTAACTCCAGATCTGCGCGGCTGTGTTGTGCTCGTCGACGAACGGGTTGTCAGGCACGTGCTCGCCGTCGAGGGTGAGGCGCAGGATCTTGCCGAGGTTGGTCTGCAGGTGCTGCGCAGGGGCCATCTTCTGCCGGTCGCCCGAGGTGACGAAGAGGTTCTCCTCGTCGGGGCTCAGCGCCAGCCGCAGTGAGAAATGGCCGGAACCGGCTGTGGGGTCCTGTTGCCAGATCGGACGCAGATCCTTCAGACGCGGACTCCCGTCGCCGTCGAGCAGCAGCGTGCCTCGCCCGACGACGCCGTGGGTGAGGCCGTCCGCGGACTCGACCCAGCTCAGATACACCGTGCCGTCGTCGGCGTACGTGGGGCCGAGGATGACGTCGTGCAACCCGCCCTGACCCGTGGCGTCCACCTCGGGTACGCCTCCGACCTCCTGGGATCGTCCGGTCGCCGGGTCGAGAAGCAGCATCGCGCCGGGTCTCAGGGTGATCAACGCCTGGCCGCTGGGCAGAAAGGTCATCGCCCAGGGCTGATCCAGCGTCGCGACCTCGCGGATCGCGAACGGCTGCCCGTCTCGGACGGTCCCGGAGGGGAGCGGGGTCGTCGCCGTCCCGTTCGCCCCGGGGGTTGTCGTGCCCGGGGCGGTTGTGACGCCACTCGTCGCGACGCCACCCGGACTGGTGGTGGCAGTCGGGGAGGGAGCGGGTGAACACCCGGCGAGCAGAACGAGTGCGGCGAGGGCGGCCGAGCGACGGTCCATCCCCCGAGCGTACGTGGGGCGCGATCGACCTGGGCGACAGTCGAACCGGCACCGTGTCGAGTCGTCGGTCGCGTTCGCGCCCGGCCGCCGATACGGTCGATTCATGCACCTCGTTTTCGTCGCAAATGCCGGTGACGGCACCATCACCTCGCTGCGCCTCGACACCGCAGGCGAGCCCACTCTGGAGCCGCTGACGACGACCACCGTGGGGGAGGGCTGCGGCACGCTCGCGGTCGACGCCGCGCGTGGGTTGGTCTACGCCGCAACGAAGGAGCCGGCGGTGGTGACGCTGCGGGTCGACGCGGTCTCGGGCGACCTCACCGAGGTCTCCCGGTGCCAGATCGATGTGCCGCTCGCCTACATCTCCCTGGCCCAGGACGGTGGTCTCGTCCTGGGTGCCTCCTATGACGGCAACTGTGCGCTCACCTGGCCCGTCACCGACGGAGTCCTCGCCGAGAACGTCGCGCGGGTCTCGCACGCCAACGCGCACTGCATCCGCCCGGTCGGTGACACGGCGTACGTCGTGGCCCTTGGCGACGACGAGATCGGCCAGTACCGCATCGAGAGAGACGGACGTCTCACGCCGCTCGACCCGGCCACCGCCGACGCGCCCGAGGGCGCCGGGCCGCGGCACCTCATCGTCGACGGCACCAACGCCTACCTCGTCACGGAGTTCTCGGGCGAGGCCATCCGCTTCGACGTCGCCGGCGACGGAACCCTGACCCGGGCCGAGGCGGTTCGCATCGACGACCCCAAGGCCGGCCTGGGACACAGCAACATCGAGGCCGACCCCGCCGCCGAGCACCTGCGTTGGGGTGCCGAGATCCAGCGCATCGGCTCGTGGCTGTTCGCGTCCGAGCGCACCGCCTCCACGATCGCGACCGTGCGGGTGGGCGGCGACGGCAGGCTCGGCCAGGTCGTGTCGGTGACGTCCACCGAGAAACAGCCACGCGCCTTTGCCGTCACCCCGGATGGCGGGCACCTCGTCGTCGTGGGTGAGAAGTCGCCCCAGGCGGCACTGCTGCGCATCCAGGACGACGGTTCTCTCACCGAGGTGAGCACCGCGCCGGTCGGCGAGACGGCCCGCTGGGTCGCGTTCGTCTGAGCCGGTCACCGCTCGAACAAGAGTGCGCCCCCGCCAGGTCAGGAGACCGGGCGGGGGCGCAGCGCTGTGGAACAGGTGCTGAGTGGAACAGGTGCGCTGAGTGATCAGGCGCTGGTGTCGGTGTCTCCACCGGTGAGGCCGCCGAGGACGTTGCCGTCGTCGGTGCCGGTGATGCGCTCGCCGATGACGCCGTCGGCGCCTTCTTCGGCAGAGGGGGCATCGGACATGACGACGCCGGTGTCACCGGCCGTGGTCGTGCCGGTCTGGCTCGCGCCCTCCTCGGCCATCTGGGACTCGGGGTTGTTGTGCGGGTGGATCTCGGGAGTCTGCTCGCTCATGGTCACTCCTCCTGGGTCGGGGGTGGCGCTCCGGTGAACGGGCGCGCCTGGTCGTTCACACCCTGACACGCACGGCGCTGTCACCGCGAGTGCGCGACCTCCACGGGCAATGCTGTCGTGCTTACAGGGAGTCGAGCATCGACTTCATCTGGGCGATCTCGGTCTTCTGACTGTCGATGATCGTCTGGGCCAGGGCCGTGACGTCCGGGTTCTGACTCGTCTTCAGGACGTCCTGCGACATCGTCACTGCGCCCTCGTGGTGCGGGATCATTGCCTCGAGAAAGGCCTTGTCGAACGCCGTACCCGTGAGGCCGCCGAGCTCGGTCATGACCTGCTCGTGGGTCTTGCCGTTCATGAGCATCGAGTCGTCGTGCATGTGGGCGTGGTCGCCCGACTCGACAGGCTCGTCCCAGGCCTGCAGCCACTGCGTCATCCGCTCGATCTCGGGGCCCTGCGCCTCCTCGATCTGGGCGGCGAGCTTCTTGACCTGCGGGTTCTGTGCGCGCTCGGCCGCGAGCCGGGACATGTTGACCGCCCCTTGGTGATGCACGATCATCATCTGCGCGAACATCGTGTCGTCGGCGTTGTGCGGCGCGGGGTCGGAGTGGGTGATGACCGTCGTCGCCTCGGGCGACTGCGCCGGCGTGGCGGCCGGCGCCCCGGAGGTCGAGGCGGAGTCCGACGAGGGGGCTGAGTCGCCGCAGGCGGCAAGCGCCAGAGTGGCCATGAGAGTGACTGCCATGAGGGTGGGGCGATGCATTCGATTCTCCGATCAATCGCGTTGTGCCACTGGGCCGTTCATTCTCTCAGCAGCGTCACCCTTGATGCGGACTACCCCCATGGGGGAGGCGGAGAGCCCTGCTCACGGAGTCGGTCGAGGCGGCGACGATCCCGTTTGGTGGGTCGGCCCGCACCGCGTTCACGCAAGGCGACGGGTGCTGGGCGTTCTTCACGCGGGGGTGGCGGCGGCGACTCGTCGAGGTAGGCCTCGGCGGCCAGCGGTGCGCTGACCCGCTTGGTGAGGAGCTGGCGCGCCACGAGTATCCGGGGTCGGACGCCTGAGATCGTCACCCGGTCGCCGATCTTGACGGCCGTGGAGGGCTTGACGGGGGCGCCGTTGATGCGCACGTGCCCGGCCTTGACCCCTGACGTGGCCAGGGAGCGGCTCTTGAAGATCCGCACCGACCATAGCCACACGTCGATGCGGGTGCTGCTCGCCTCGCTCATCGCCCCAGGGTAGGCGTGCGCCCCGCCGAATCGCCGGACGGCACCGCCTCCGGTTGGGTACGCTCCGAGCTGCCCGATGCACCGGCCGATCGTCCCTGGGGGTTCTCGTGAGCCTGGCCTGGATCGCCCCGTTGGGCCTCGCCGTCGGCGTCGTCGTGGGCGCGCTGGGTGGTGGTGGCGCGATCATCACCGTTCCGATCCTCGTGTACCTCCTCGGCCAGAGTCCGGCCGCGGCGACGACGGGATCGCTCATCATCGTCGGGCTGACGTCGCTGGCCGGGTTGATCCCGCACGGCCGCGCCGGGCACGTGCGTGTCCGCGACGGGATCGCCTTCGGGGCCCTGGGCGTCGCCGGTTCGGTCGCCGGGTCGCTGCTCAACCACGTGGTGCCGGGCCCGATCCTCATGACGTCGTTCGCGGGGTTGCTGTTCCTCGTGGCTGCACTGATGACGCGGGGTCGTCGTCGTGACGCCCGTGCGCGTGATGCCGGTGAGGCCGCCTCGAGTGGCGAGCGGCGGAGTCTGCCGGTGCTCGTCGGTGCCGCGACGATCGTCGGTCTGCTGACCGGGTTCTTCGGTGTCGGCGGGGGATTCGCCGTCGCCCCGGCGTTGGTCCTGGTGCTCGGTTTCACGATGCCCGAGGCGGTCGGCACCTCGCTGCTGGTCATCGTCATCAACAGTCTGACCGCGCTGGCCTCGCGGGCCGGTGCGGGTGTGAGCATCGACTGGCCGGTGATCGCCACGTTCAGCGTCCTCGGCGCTCTGGGCAGCCTGCTCGGCGCACGTGTCGCCGGACGGGTCGATTCGGCCAAGCTCAACCTCGCGTTCACGACCCTGCTCGTCTGCGTGGCGTGTTTCGTCGCCGTCGAGAACGTCCCGCTCCTGTTGCGCTGACCACAGGCGCGCTTTTCTGCTCCCACAGGACGAGCACGTGGGTGTTTCATGGGTCAGTCTTCTGCGCAGGTCGCCGCCCGCTCCGGCGAGGTCGTCCGCGATGATGGAGAACACCCCGTTCGGTGAACGACGGGGAAACGAGTGGCCGACCGAGCAGGGAGAACGCATGAGTACGGCCGATGACCAGCCGGTCTCACCGTGGAAGCCGCGGGGAGCGAGCGACCCGATCCAGGACCACGTCGGGTCGACGGCTGTCGGTGACTCTGGTGGCCGTAAGTCGTCGACTCTGGTCAAGCTCGGTGTGACGGCTGCGGTCGTGGGTGCGGGCGTCTGGATCGTGGCGGCGATCGCCGACGATGACGACGAAGAACCCACCCATGCGGCGGTGTGCGTCGATCAGGACACCCAGACTCGCGTCGACGACGACCAGTGCAGCACCTCGGGCTCCGGTGGGCACAGCCACGTCGGCTGGTTCTTCTTCGCCTACGGCTACAGCGCGCCTCGGGTAGGCGCACCGGTCACCGGTGGTGGCTCGTACACCCCGCCGGCCTCGGGCACCTACGTCAAGGGTGGAGTGCCGCGTGAGGGCGGGGCCGTCAACGCGTCGTCCGTCAAGGGCGGCACCAAGACCACGGCCCGCGGCGGGTTCGGGAGCAGTTCGAAGGGCAGTGGCGGCTGATGCGCAGAGTCCGTTCGGCCCCACGATCCGACTGGCGCGCTCGGGTCGAGTCGCAGGGGCTCGTGTACCCCGTCACCTACACCGACGACGGCCGCGAGATGCCGTACTGGCACGAGGGTGCCTATTACGAGCTGACGATGCCCGAGGTCGAGGAGCTCGAAGAGGTCACCGAGACTCTGCACGAGATGTGCCTGGCCGCTGCTCGCCGCATGGTGACGGGTGAGTTCGGCAACCTCGGCTTGCCCGCGGGCGCGCTCAAGGCGGCCAAGGAGTCGCTGGCCGTCGACCCGCCGAGTCTGCTCGGCCGTTTCGACCTCCGCTACGACGGGATGAGCCCGGCCAAGCTGCTCGAGTACAACGCCGACACCCCCACCGGTCTGGTGGAGAGCTCCATCGCCCAGTGGTACTGGCTGCAGGACACCCACCCCGAGCTCGACCAGTGGAACTCGGTGCACGAGCGACTCATCCTCGCGTGGAAGGCGATGCGGCCCCGCCTGGCCGACGCGACGGTGTGGTTCGCCCACCACGAGGACGAAGACTCGGGCGAAGAGCTCATGACCTGCATGTATTTGCGTGACACGGCCGACCAGGCCGGGCTGCGTACGGGGTCGATCACGGTCGGCGCCATCGGGTACGACCCGGCACGTGGCTGCTTCGTCGCCGACGGTGCCGAGCCGCTCCGCACCTGCTTCAAGCTCTACCCGTGGGAGAACATGCTCGGCGAGGACTTCGGTGACCACATCGAGCCCGACCCGCGCGGGGTGCTGTCGACCACGTGGATCGAGCCGCCGTGGAAGGTGGTGCTCTCCAACAAGGCGCTGCTCGCGGTGCTCTGGGAGATGTATCCGAATCACCCCAACCTGCTGCCCGCCTATCTCGACAACCCGCGCGACCTCACGGCATGGGTGGCCAAGCCGCTGCACGGCCGCGAAGGCGACAACATCCGGGTGCACGCGCCGGGCATCGAGATCAACCAGCCGGGCGAGTACGGCGCCGAGGGCTGGTGCTACCAGCAGTGGTGTCCCCTGCCGGAGTTCGACGACAACAAGGTCGTCCTCGGGTCGTGGGTCATCGACGGCAAGTCCGCCGGTGTCGGCATCCGCGAGAGCGACGGGTGGGTCACCGACTATTACGCACGCTTCGTGCCGCACGTCATCTCGGCGAACGTCCCCAGTCCGGTGCAACGCAACCAGTGGCTCGACGACGCACGCCAGGGCCAGACCGAGATCCAGGACGTCCTCCCCGGCGGTCGGACTCCCGCGCGCGGTGGGCAGTCGCCCAGCGACCTGCCGGTCATCACGCCCATGACCTCGCCGATTCCATCGTTGAGCGGGATCAGCGACATCCAGGACACCGTTCGACCGGACCCGCTGTCGGACCCCAGCTACGACCGCCCCACGCACTCCGGTACAGCCGACCCCACCGACGACAAGGACTCCCGCAGATGATCACCGCCCTCGGATTCGGCGCCGCCTACAGCCTCCTCGGCCTGTTCCTGCTGGTCGCAGGCTTCTACATGCTCGACCTGCTCACCCCCGGCCGTCTCGGCGCGCACCTGACTCGGGGCGACTCGTTCAACGCGGGCGTCATGGTCGCAGCCGGGTTTCTCGGCGTCGGCGCCATCCTGTTCACCGTCATCTGGCACAACGCCGGAGCGGGCCTCGGCCCGGCCCTGGGGTGGACGCTCGCGTTCGGCCTGCTCGGCATCGTGCTCCAGGCCGTGAGCTTCGTGGTCCTCGACCTCGTCACCCCGGGCAGCCTCCGCGAGATCGTGGTCTCGCCCGGCCTGCACCCGGCCGGTATCGCCGCCGCTGCCGCGCAGATCGCGATCAGCCTCATCATCTGCGCGTCGATCGCCTGAGCTGCCCGAGTCGCACTGACGCGTCGGCCTCGACCCGTTCTCCGCGTGCCCGCCCGAGTCATTCGGGCGGGTACGCGTTTTTCAGTAGCCGGTCTGCCCGTCGATGGCGCCGCGGATCAGGTCCATGTGGCCGAGGTGGCGGGCGTACTCCTCGATGAGGTGCGTGAGGATCCACCGCAGGTTGACCTCGTTGCCGTGACGTCGGCCGACGACCGGGCCGTCGAGGTTGGTCCACGCCGCAGCGCGTTCGCGGCACTCGCTCACCGCAGCACGGAAGGTCTCGACATCGGTGGCCGTCTCGGCGGGGGAGACGTCGTCGAAGCAGCCGTCGGGGTTCGCGCGGTCCGAGTAGCGATTGGGCAGTGACTCGCCGTGCAGCACGATGCGCAGCCAGTACTCCTCCACCTCGGTGAAGTGACGCACGAGGCCGATGAGGCTGAGGTCGGAGCCGGGAACGGGGCGCCGGCAGAGCTGGTCGGCGTCGAGACCCGCGATCTTGAGCAGCACGCTCTGCCGGTACATCTCGAGCCACGCGTCGAGAGTGTCGCGCTCGCCGCCGGTCATCAAGAAGTCCTCGCGGGGGTCCTCGAATTCGGGCACGACGGGATCGCCGGGATCGTGGGTCCAGGGCGCCACCGGCCGGGTGAGGTCGTCGTCGCGTCCGACAGAGGCGAGCCAGGCGTCCTTGAGTCCCTCGGGGTGGGGCAGGTATCCGGGAACCTGGCCGTGCCAGGTGAATCCGCACGCCCAGGCGACGCGCCAGGAGGCGACGTTGCCAGCATTGGCCCACCACGTCACGCGCTGACCGC
>DAMDJY010000086.1:0-4245 GCA_032100225.1 Mobilicoccus sp. | reverse complement strand
CACCACCGGCACGCGAGCCGCAGCGCCGTCGACATGATCTGACGACCTCGCGCATCGGGGTGCAGTCCGAAGCCCACCTCTGCGCCACCTTGGCCACGGGGACGCAGGTCGATGGTGCCGCCGAACCGGGGGGCGTCGTCGTCGTCGGTCCACTCGATGGCCCAGTAGCGGATGCCGCCGGATTTCCAGCTCGACTCGATGTGCTCGATCCAGCTCTGCGCATCGGCGTCGGTGTAGGGCCGCGGAGTCGTCGTCCATTCGACGCTGGCGGGATCGGTCGCCTGCTCGACGATCGCGTGCCGGTCCTCGGGGCGGTGGGCGCGCAGGCGGACCCGCCCTTCCTGCAACACGGGAACGACATCAGGGAACGTCTGGTCGGCCATGTCGCTCAGTGGATCACACCGCTGAGTAGGGGACCAGCCATTTCACCGCGCCTAGGATTCAGGGCATGACCGTCTCCGAAGCCACCACCGTCAACACCGCCCGACTCGTCGCTCTTGGTCTCCTCGGCGGGTTCGTCGCCGCGCGCGAGACCGGAATCCGATCGCTCGGTGGCGTCGTCATGGGCGCCGCGGGTGCCTACGCCGGTCGCACCTGGCTGGCCAAGACCGACCCCGCCACCACCGCTGCTCTCGCCGCGATCTACGTCGGCGGCATGGGTGTCTCGCACCCGCTGGCCAAGAAGATCGGGGCCTGGCCGTCGGTATTCGCCGTCACCGCCGTGAGCGCCGGCGCGGCCTACGCCCTCTCCGACCGCCTGCCCGAGTGACTCTCTGAGCCTCCCGCAGCGGTGCGCCCCGTGACTCGGTAGCGGGGCTCAGTAGCGGACGACGGAGTACACCTCGAGGTCGCGGCGTTCTCCGCCGATGTCCTGCCAGGCGCGCAGCAAGCCTTCGCGTTCGAATCCGCAGGCCAGCGCCACGCCTCGTGACGCGGTGTTGTGCGGCTCGATGTGCAGTTGCACGCGGTGCATGCCGTCGTGGGTCAGTGCCCAGTCGGTGAGAGTCCGGAGCGCGGCAGCGGCGTATCCCTGCCTCCGGTGACGCTCCGCGATCCAGTAGCCGATGGTCGTTCTGCCCGAGCGGATCTCGCTGGTCCACAGGCCGATCTGGCCGACGGCGCCATCGGTGGCGGAGTCGGCGATCGCGAAGGAGTATCCGAGGCCGCGGCGCAACCGGTCGTTCTGACGCGTGATGTAGGCGAGTGCGTCGTCGTGCTCGCCCGTGGTCGGCACGGTCGTGATCAGGGGGATCAGGACGTCGGTTCCGGCCTCGAGCACGAGGTCGGCATCACGGTTCTCGAAGGGCCGCAGGGTCACGAGCGGGTGCGTCAGCACGGGGATCTGCGCAGGCAGCATCTCTGCAGTGTGCCCGTCACGCGCCCACTTTCGGATCAGCAGGGCTTCGTAGACTCGCCGGCATGAGCTTTCGCGAGATCGACATGGCTGCGTTGAGCGAGCAGGACGAGCGCGCGCCATACCGCCTGCTCAACTCGGTCGTGGTGCCGCGGCCGATCGCCTGGGTGTCGACGAGGTCGGCGGCCGGTCTCGACAACGTGGCGCCGCATTCGTTCTTCACCGTCGCGTGTGCGGCGCCGCCGATGGTGGCGTTCACGTCGATCGGCGCCAAGGACACGCTGCGCAACGTCCGTGAGACGGGCGAGTTCATCGTCCACGTCGCCTCCGAGGACCTGATGGACGAGGTCAACCGCTGTGGTGCTGGGCAGCCGGGTGACGTCAGCGAGTTCGACGACGTGGGGATCGAGCGGGCTCCAGGGCGGATGGTGTCGGTGTCACGGGTGGTCGCGTCGCCGGTCGCGCTGGAGTGCGTCGTGCACCAGATCGTCGATCTGGAGACGAGCGCGATGATCATCGGCCGGGTCGTGCACGCTGCGGTCCGCGAGGACATGTTCGATCACCCGAAGTACCCCGACCACCCGAGTTATGAGCGGCTGCGGCCGTTGGCGCGGTTGGGCCTCGACGAGTGGGCCTTGCCCGGTGAGGTCGTGCACCTGACGCGCCCGACCTGGGTCGGTCAGGGCTGACGCGCGCTGTCCAGCGGTCGAGGCCCCATCGATGCGCTCAAGACTGACGCGAAGAATGTGGCGCCGAGGTCGCTCCCACGGCCTGGGCGTCTCATCCTTGGCTTCGGCCTTGGAGAGTCGTCGAGTCAGCGGGTCAGGCTTGCGCGTCGATGAGGAGGCCCTTGTCGAACATGCCGAACAGGGATCCGGCGCCGAGTTTGCGTGCGGCGAGCAGAAATCCGAGGCCGGTGCCGCCCCGCAGGCTGTCGAGCAGGTCGCGGGGCTGCATGCGCAGTAAGCGGCTGAGGCGTCCGAGACCCTCGCGTTGCACGGGTGTGACGTTGTCCGAGAGGAGACCGGAGGTGAGTTCGGGGTTGTCGAACCCTCCGGAGGGGCGGGCGTCCCGTTGTCCAGCCCGGGTAGGTGCGGGCACTGGCGCCGGCGAGCCGACTCCAGACACGTTGTTCGTTGCGGCGGCCGCGACGGCCGACGCTCGCATGGGGTCGACGCCCTCCATTCCAGCCACAGTCACGTCCACCTCATCGGCGGTTGGAGCCCCACATCGGAGGATCTCGGTGAAGGTTTACTTCGCCGGGGCGAATCGTGTTGCGCCAACGTGGTGATGCCGCCACGATGTGGACGTGCGCTGCGTGGGCAGACGACCTCAGCCGGTGAGGGTGCCGATCTGGAACGAGGAGAGTCGCTCTTCGGGGGTGTTCTGGCCGGCGTGCTGGTCGCTGAACATCTGGGTGGCGTCCTGGCCGCAGAGGCCACGGATGCGCTGTTCTCCGCCGGGGTGCTGTCCGATCCAGGTCGTGACGTCGTAGACCTTGCCGTTGACCACGGTCCAGCAGGAGGAATCGTCGGCGTGCTTGGCGACGTCCGTCATCGTGAGGGTCTGCGTCGCGTTGGGGTTGGCCGGAACCTCGAGTTCCTTCGTATCGCCACCGCCGCACCCGGCCAGCGCGACGGTGAGCAGCAGAGCAACCATCGGGGCGCCGCGCTTCATGACAGGTCCTTTCCTCGGGGGTCGCCTCCACCGTAGAGCGTTCGGACGGGCGACGTGGTCAGCCTGCGGCAGGTCCCGTCAGCTCGGTGTGGAGCCGTGCGACCCGCGCCGCGATGTCGTCCCGGATGAGTCGCATCCGTTCGGCCCCTTCGATCCCACGGGTCGAGGGTTCGTCGGTCTCCCAGACCTCGATGGGCGCGGTACCCGGCTTCTCGATCACGGACTCCGTGCCGAGGACGACGACGCGGTCGACCTCCTCCAGGAGTGCCGGGTCGATAGGGGTGGGTTGCTCTTCGGCCATGGAGGCGCCCACCTCCTCGACGCTGGCGCGGGCCTCCACGTTGAGGTGGCCGCCCGGGCGGGTGCCCGCCGAGTGCACGGTGACCGTGTCACCGGCGAGTTGCCGCATGAGCGCTGCGGCGATCTGGGACTTGCCGCCGTTCTTGACGCAGACGAACAGCACAGCGGGTCGGGTCTCGGTCATGGTCGTCACCTTCGGGTCGTGATGGGTGGGGGCAGGACGGTCAGCGGGAGAGGCGATCCGGCGCGTCGGGGAACGTACGGCGCAGTCGTAGGCTCACATAGACGAGGCCGACGAGCACGGGCACCTCGATGAGGGGGCCGACGACACCGGCGAGGGCTTGCCCCGAGGTGGCTCCAAACGTGGCGATGGCGACCGCGATGGCGAGTTCGAAGTTGTTGCCGGCAGCGGTGAAGGCCAGCGTGGCGGTGCGGGCGTATCCGAGTCCCACGACCCGCCCCAGGGCGTAACCGGCGCTCCACATGATCGCAAAGTACGCCAGCAGGGGCAGTGCGATGCGGACGACATCCCACGGACGCTCGATGATCGCGTCCCCCTGTAGGGCAAACAGCAGAACGATCGTGAAAAGCAGGCCGTAGAGGGCCCACGGGCCGATCTTCGGCAGGAATTCGCGTTCGTACCGCGCTCGGCCCCAACGTTTCTCACCGATGAGGCGGGACAAGAAGCCGGCGAGTAGAGGCAAACCGAGGAAGATGGCGACGCTCTTGGCGATCTGGCCCATCGAGACGTCGAGGGCCGCCTGCTCGAGGCCCAGCCACCCGGGCAACACCGAGAGATAGAACCACCCGAGGAGGGCGAACATCACGACCTGGAAGACCGAGTTGAGCGCGACCAGTACGGCGCCTGCCTCACGGTCGCCGCAGGCGAGGTCGTTCCAGATCACGACCATCGC
>DAMDJY010000085.1:0-14941 GCA_032100225.1 Mobilicoccus sp. | reverse complement strand
AGCACCGGGGGAAGGGGAGCGGCATCGCCGCGATCGTCGTGGTAGCGCTACTCCTGCCCGCGTGACCGGGCCACGCGGCTCCGCCGGCCCCAGCGTTCGACTCGCGGCAAGAGCGCGCGTCAGCCGGGCTGGGGGGTCTGGACCGGGACCCTTGTTGCCGCGAGACCCTTGATGAGAGTTTTCTCTGCGTCTCACGGATCTCGTCAGTCGGTGAGGATCGGGATGTCGAGATCGAAGGCGCGAATGACGGCCTCGGCGAGTGCGCATTCCTGATCGGGATGCAGGAACCCGATCGTGCGGCCGAGGAGGGCGGCTGGGATGGTCACGGTGTTGTCGATGGCCGCTGCGCACTCGTGGTCGAGGCCGTTGCGTGACCCGAGCGGTACCTCGCTCGACAATCCCTTGACGGTCGAGGTGATGGGCGCGACCGTCACCTTGGTCATCGCGCCCTGGGCTGCATCACGGGTCAACACCAGCACGGGTCGGGTCTTGTCGAGACGCGCCAGGCAGATCTCCCGCACGGTTCAGTCCTCGAGGTCGAGTGAGCCGACCGACCACTGCACGAGGTCGTCGAGGTCGTCATCCGCGCCCTTCGCAGTGAGCGTTCGCGCATCCGCCAGGGCCGCCTGCCGGCGCATCTCCCGCTCGACCGCGAGCGACACCAGGGCTGCGCGGCTCGGCGCCAGGCCCGCGGCGACGCTCGCGTCGAGGAAGGCCACGACGTCATCGGGCAGGCGCACTGCGATCTGGGTGGTCATGCACCGACAATACCCCCATGAATCCCGAAGTGGGATGCAGCGCCGGGCGGCAATGCAGTAGTCCCGGCAGCGTCCTCCCGGCCGTAGAGGTCGAGCGGGAAGTCGACGTCGTGCTCCCGCCACGGCCGCAGCACGAGACGTTGTGTGCGCAGCACCCGCTGCTCGGCCCGCCACTCGTCGGCGAGCAAGCCGTATCCCACTTCGTCGACCCAGCCCTCCACCGCGTTCCACAGCGACTGCTTCGCGTACAGCTCACGCCGCAGCCCCGCCTTCTCGAGCACCCGCAGTGAGGCCGGATCGTCGACGTGGGCGTAGGCAACGACATCGAGACCGCGCTCGTGTAGGCCCACTCCGATGCGACCGGTACCGATCGCCAGCTCCAGGACGGGACCCCCGCCCGCGAGCGCCCCGAGCCGGTCGAGGCTCGGGCCGAGGACCTCGGGGGTGTACCGGTCGGCGTAGCGTTCGTCGTACTCGTCGGCATCCTGCGCCGTCCACACCTCGCTGGAAGTCATTGGTCCAGTCTCGCGACGAGGAGACGAAAGGTCACGAGTGCTCACTTCATAGGCGTCGCGATATCGGCCCCTGGCGGGCCCTGAACTTCACCGGTCGCGATACCGGTCAGTCCAGACAGAACTCGTTGCCTTCGGGATCTTCCATCCAGATGAACCCGGCCTCGAGGCGTCCGTCGGGTTCGACTCGGCGAACGATCCGTGCACCGTGGGCCGCCAGCTGGTCGGCCTCGGCCTGCAACGCCTGCATCCGCGCGTCGCCCTGCAGCCCCGGCGCAGCGCGGACGTCGAGGTGACCCGGTTCTTCGCGGACTTACCCTCCGGCACCTTCTGAAAGAACAGCCTCGGCCCAGGTGCACCCTCCGGCGGGGAGGCGGCCGAGCGGTCGTTGCGGCGGTCCTCCGGCACACCCCACGCGTCGAGGGCTTCGTCCCAGGTGGCGAAGTCGGCGGGCGGAGGCTCGATCCGATATCCCATCACCTGACACCAGAACGCTGTCTGCGCCCCGGATCAGCGCAGTCGAAGGTGACGTGTATGTCCCGCACCGGTGTTGCCCGATCTGCCATGATCCGGGTCTGGTGAGCCGATGAAGCGCCCGTCAATCGTTCTGGTGTCGTAACACTCCGCGTGTCCCCACGCCGGTACGCTCCCCGCATGACCAGTCCCGCCACCGGCCGCAGGCCCCTCGTGGTCCTCGACAAGGTGAACAAGCACTTCGGTGCCCTTCACGTGCTCCAGGACATCGACCTCACGATCCATGAGGGCGAGGTCGTCGTGCTCATCGGCCCCTCCGGGTCGGGCAAGTCGACGCTGTGCCGCACGATCAACCGCCTCGAGACGTACGAGACGGGGTCCATCACCATCGACGGCCAGCCGCTCCCGCAGGAGGGCAAGTCGCTCGCCAAACTGCGCGCCGACGTCGGCATGGTGTTCCAGTCGTTCAACCTCTTCGCGCACAAGACGATCCTCGAGAACGTCACCCTCGGCCCGATCAAGGTCCGCGGGATGTCGAAGTCGGACGCCGACAAGCGCGCCCGCGAACTCCTCGACCGCGTCGGCGTCGGCCACCAGGCCGACAAGTACCCGGCCCAGCTCTCCGGTGGTCAGCAGCAGCGCGTCGCCATCGCCCGATCCCTCGCGATGGACCCCAAGGTCATGCTCTTCGACGAGCCGACCTCGGCGCTGGACCCCGAGATGATCAACGAGGTCCTCGACGTCATGACCGAACTCGCCAAGTCCGGCATGACGATGGTCGTCGTCACCCACGAGATGGGCTTCGCCCGCCGAGCCGCCGACCGCGTCGTCTTCATGGCCGACGGCCAGATCGTCGAGCAGGCCACCCCCGAAGAGTTCTTCACCAACCCGCAGAGCGACCGCGCCAAGGACTTCCTCGGCAAGATCCTCACGCACTGACCGCACTCGTCCACGCTCGTCCGAACTCGTCTGTCGTCGATCGCAGCCGCTTCATCTGGCTGCACCCGCATCACCCTCATCACAGCCTGACAAGGAAGCCAGACTCATGACCCTTCGCCGTACCGCAGTCGCCCTCAGCGCCGCAGCCCTCGCCATCTCCTCCCTCGCCGCCTGTGGCTCATCCGATTCGGGCTCCGGCTCCGACTCGAAGACGATCAAGGTCGGCATCAAGTACGACCAGCCGGGCATGGGCCTCAAGGAGGGGTCGAAGTACACCGGTATGGACGTCGACATCGCGAACTACATCGCCAAGGAGCTCGGCAAGACGCCCGAGTTCACCGAGGCCGTGTCGTCCCAGCGTGAGACGTTCCTCAAGACCGGCAAGGTCGACTACATCGTCGGCACCTACTCCATCACCGACGCCCGCAAGAAGGACGTCGACTTCGCCGGCCCGTACTTCATCGCCGGACAGGACCTCCTCGTCAAGGCCGACTCCCCCATCACCGGCCCCGACGCCATGTCGGGCAAGAAGATGTGCTCCGTCAAGGGCTCGACATCGGCAACGAAGTTCAAGGAGAAGTACCCCGACGTGCAGATCCAGGAGTACGACACCTACTCCAAGTGCGTCGAGGCCATCATCTCCGGCTCCGTCGACGCCCTGACCACGGACAACACGATCCTGTCGGGTTACGCCGCGCAGGAGCAGTACAAGGGCAAGCTCAAGCTCGCCGGCAAGCCCTTCTCCGAGGAGAAGTACGGCGTCGGCATCAAGAAGGGCGACAAGGAGATGTGCACCAAGGTCACCGACGCCCTCAAGAAGATGAAGTCCTCCGGTGAGCTGAAGAAGGTCGTCGAGGCCAACCTCGGCCCGGCCGGTTTCACCGTCACCGACGACATGATGCCTGAGCCCGCCGCCTGCTCCTGACACACCGTCGCGGCACCCGGATGCCGTCCGCTCACCCGGGCGGGCGGCATCCGGTGCGTCGGCCCCACTGACCCGAAAGGAGCGCCATGGGCGAGCTGTTCAGCGAGTTCCCCGTCTGGAGCGCGTTCTTCATGACGATCAAGGTGTGCCTGCTCGCGGGCGCCATCGCCTTCGCGGTGGGCACCCTCGTCGCGATCTTCCGCCTCTCCCCGATGCCGGTGCTGCGCTCGATGGGTGCGCTGTACGTCAACGTCATCCGCAACACTCCCCTCACGCTCCTCGTCGCGTTCTCGCAGATGGGCCTGGCGAGCACCCTCGGCTGGCATCTCGACAAGGCCGACCTGTACAGCGACAACTTCCGGTGGGGCGCGGTCGCGCTCGGCGTGTACACGGCGGCGTTCGTGTGTGAGGCCATCCGCTCGGGCGTCAACACCGTGCCCGTCGGCCAGTCCGAGGCCGCCCGCTCCCTGGGGCTCGGCTTTCGGCAGACTCTCGGCTCGATCGTCCTCCCGCAGGCCTTCCGCTCCGCCATCGTGCCGTTGGGCTCGACTCTGATCGCGATGATCAAGAACTCGACCGTCGTCTCGATCATCGGCGTCGCCGAGATCGCCTACCTGCAGGCCGACGCCATGGAACAGCGGCCCGACCTCATGTACTGGATCCTCGCAGTCGTCGCCCTCGGCTTCGTCGTCCTGACGCTGCCCCTCGGCCTGGCCACGACCCACTTCGGCAAGCGCCTGGCGGTGAAGCGATGAGCACCACGTCCGCATCGGTCCTCTTCGACGCGCCCGGGCCGAAAACCCGCCGCAACCAGCTCATCGTCGGCGTCACCCTGACCGTCCTCGCCCTCGCGTTCGGCGCCTGGGTGCTGTGGCAGTTCGTCCAGCAGGGCCAGTTCACCGCCGCGAAGTGGACCCCCTTCTTCGATGGCGAGATCTGGACCGAGTACCTCCTGCCGGGTCTACTCGGCACCCTCAAGGCAGCGGCCGTGTCGATCGTCCTCGCCGCGGCGTTCGGCCTCGTGTTCGGCGTCGGACGGCTGTCGCACCTCGCCCCCGTGCGTTGGGTGTCCAGCGTCGTCGTCGAGCTCTTCCGGTCCGTGCCGGTGCTCGTCATGATGATCGGCTTCTTCTACATCTACCTGTTCAACGGACTGTTCTCCGCTCAGGAGGGCTTCGCCGCCGTCGTCACCGCCTTGACCCTGTACAACGGCTCCGTCGTGGCCGAGCTGGTGCGCGCCGGTGTCGAGAACCTGCCCAAGGGCCAGCGTGAGGCGGGTCTGTCGATCGGGCTCACCCCATCGCAGACGACACGCTCGATCCTGCTGCCGCAGGCGCTCACGGCGATGCTGCCCGCGATCATGAGTCAGATCGTCGTCGTCCTCAAGGACACGGCGCTCGGGTACGTCATCACCTACGAGGAGCTGCTCAACAAGGCGAACCAGATCGGCTCGTACAAGGGGAATCTCATCCCCGCGTTCATCGTCGTGGCGCTGTTGTTCATCGCCATCAACTACGCGATGACGACGCTCGCGACCAGGGTGGAGGCCCGCCTGCGCCGCCGCGGCCACACGGCCGGCCTCGCGGCGTCGCCCGTCGACGACGACCCCACGGTCGTCACGGCCACGGGGGACGCAGCCGCCCGCAACTCGGCCGGCGGCCAGGGGGGCGTCGTTTGACGCACTCCCCCGGTTGACTGATGGGCCCGGTTCGACGTCGTGTCGAGCCGGGCCCGCTGTTTTCCGGCGGCGAGCGTGCATCGGACGGCGACGCCACGGCCCCACACTGGAGGCCTCGACTCCAGGAGGAATCTCGTGACATCTGTTGCCATCGTGACCGGCACCAACAGTGGCATCGGTCTGCACACCGCTCTCGAATTGGCCGCTCGCGGCTGCACCGTCGTCGCGACGGTTCGTTCCCTGGACCGCGCGGGCGCCCTGCGTGATGCTGCCCGCGAGCGCGGGGTGGAGCTCGACATCCGCACCCTGGAGGTCACCGACCACGAGGCGGGACGAGCCCTGATCGACCAGGTCGTCGCCGACCACGGCCGCCTCGACATCCTCGTGAACAACGCCGGGCGCGGGTGCGTCGGCACGGCCGAGGACCTGTCGATGGACACCGTCCGCGATCAGATCGAGGTCAACTACCTGTCCGTCGTCGCACTAACCCAGGCCGCCCTGCCGCATCTGCGCGTCCAGGGCAGCGGAACCATCCTCACCGTGACGTCGGTGGGCGGCGTCGTGGGCCAACCCTTCGCCGACGCCTACTGCGGAGCCAAGTTCGCGGTCGAGGGGTTCATGCAGTCCCTGGCGCCGGTCGCGTTGGCGCACGGAGTTCGCGTGTCGGTCATCGAACCCGCTGCAGTCGCATCGGATTTCGTCGGCAACGTCGAACAGATGGGCGGCGAGTCGAGCCCTTACGCAGCCCAGCTTGCTGCCTATCTGGACCGCACCTCCTCGGCGTTCGCCACCGCGCAGACGCCCGAGTCCGCCGGTGCCTCCATCGCCGACGCCGCCCTGGCCGAGGAGTACCGCTTCCGCCACCAGACCGGTGACGCCGCCCGCGCCTTCGCCTCCCGCTCCCTCGCCGACCTCGACGGCTCCGCCGTCCTCGGGATGACCTCCACCTGGATCGCCTGACTGTCATGCCTGGTCCCGATGGTTTCGAGTACACGCTCCGAGGCGCGGAGGTCGTCATCACCCACCGCGGGCAGGTTGCCACGGTCCTGCGTGGCGCCAGGGCCGCTGCCTTTCTCGAGGACGTGGAGCGCGACGACCCGCAGGAACTCATGGCGCGCCTGACCGGCAATTACCGTCGCGGCAACGAGCGTCAGGCTCGCAACCATCCCCGCAACCGAGGACGCTAAACGCTCCGGCGAACGTGCCGACACCAATCGGGGACGTGTCGATCGAGACACCGGGCCGCACCCCGAGCGGGCAGGATGTCGCCATGCCCGAAGCCGACGACGACCTGACGAGGACCGCATACGACGCAGTCGCAGACGTGTTCGCCGACCACCTCACCGCCACGGCGGCCGAACAGCCGCTGGAATTGGCGGTGATCGACCACTTCATCGGGCTGCTGCGGGAGCCGAGGCGCGTGCTCGACGCAGGCTGCGGCGCGGGTCGCCTGCTGCCCTATCTGGCTGCCCGTGGGTGTCGGCCCGAGGGCGTTGACCTCTCCCCCGAAATGATCCGCCGAGCTCGCCAGGATCACCCCGAGTACCCGGTCACCATCGGCAGCCTCACCGAGCTCGACTACCAAGATGGGATGTTCGACGGGGTGTTCTCCTGGTACTCCACGATCCACCATCCCGATGACGACCTCGAACGCATGCTCGCCGAGATGGTGCGCGTGCTCCGTCCAGGTGGCCACCTGCTCGTCGCGTTCCAGGTCGGCGAAGGGGCGCGTCGAGTCGGCGAGGGCTTTGCCGCCTTGGGCGTCGACGTCGTCATGAACCGCTACCACCGCTCCGTGTCCCACATGGCCTCGCAGCTGGAGGCGCACGGCCTCGAGGTAGTCACCCGGCTGGAACGCGGACCGGCCGGCTCCGAGCCAGACCCTCAGGCCGTCGTCATCGCTGTCGCACCCTCTTGAGTGCCGTCGCGGGCGAGCCTGAGCCTGGCTCAGGCCCCCAGCGCTGCAGACGTAGAGCGATAAGAGCGATCAACAGGCACCGATAGCGGATCGCACCTCTGACCTGCGGATTCACATGCTGTGACAACTTGCCCGTCGACTCGCTCGCTCAGAGGTCTCGGCGGGAGTGGGTGCGGAGCGAGAGATGGCAGCCGATGACCGCGGCAAGCACCGCCCCCACCGCCAGTACCGCCACGACTGGAACCGGCCCGCCGTATAGCGCGTCGACGAGTGCCTGAGTCGAGGTGCTCCCGTTCGCCGTGAACATCGGGATGAAACCCACCCCGGCCATCGCGACGACCATCACCAGAACACCGATCTGCTGAACCACGGGTGGCGCGATGTACGTGAGCGTCGACGCGACAGCTCCGACGAGCAGGACCGCGGACACGATCGCGGCGAGGCCCCACAGGCTCACCATGTCCCACCCCAGCAGCGACCAGATCACCCCGACGACCGACCCGCCGACCAGACAGGCCGCCGCTACGGCGAACGGCGCGATAAACCGAGCACGTACCGCGTCTGCCCGCGAGACGCCGAGGATGGACTGCAACGTTCCGACGGGGCCTTCGACTGCCAGGGCGCGGTGGTCGGCCATCGAGGTCGCGCCGATCCACATCGCGCTGAACAACCACAACGGAATGAGCGATCCGGCCACCGCCCCGACGACGAGACCGAACAGCGCGACACCCGCATACGGCAGGTGATGACGAGCGACACGGAAGTCGAGTGCCAGTGCGCGGCGCATCAGAGATCCTTCCTTTCATACGCGCGAATCGCAGACCGGTGAGAGACGAGGCCACCACCGACGACCACAAGCAGGAGAAGCCCCAGCGCGACGGCGATGTCGCCGGGAGTGCGCAGGGCGTAGTCGGAGACGCCGAACGACCCGACGAGGATGATCGCCAGCGGCCCGAGCACAGCGACGAGACAGAGCAACACAACACTCCCCGCACTCCCCCATCTGATCCGGGCTGCGATCCCGAAACACCCCGACACTGCTGAGAGCATCGCCGCGGCCCAGACGCCGAACATGGCGGCACCGACCTGGCCGGACCCAGCAGGCACGACCCGTGACCCCAGGTCCCACATCGTGAAGCCCACCTGTCCGACGCCCGCAGCCGCCATCGTCCAAGGCGCGACCAGGGCAGCTATGACGAAGACCAGCCAGTACCAAGCGAAGGTGATGTAGCGGGCGGTGACCACGCTCCGACGAGTCAGTCCAACCACGCGACGCAGGTCCGCTCCGCCGTCGGTCTCGTCGATCTGCCACGGCCCCTGCACCAGCAGCATCGTGTACACAACGGCGATCATCATCGGCGACGAGTCGTTGCCCGTCACAGCAGCGACCGCCCCGCCGAAGACACCGAGCAGACCGGCACCGATCCACCCTCCGAGCGTGCCGGAGTCACGATCCACACGAGCAGCTGCGGCGATGTTCGGCGGTCGATCGGCATCGACATCTCGAGCATCGCGGTACGTCAGTGCGGTGCTCATCGTGCCCTCCCGCGTGCGACGCCGACGACGATCTGGTCGAGGGTGGGCGGGTCGAGGACGAGGTCGCCGCGCCAGGTATCGGCGTCGGCCGTGGGGGCCAGACCTTCGAATCCGGCTGTATGGATGCGGAATCCGTACATCGATTGCCGCATCTCGTCAGTGAGGTCACGTACTCCGCCGCGCACGACGCGGTACTGCTCCAGCAGGTCCTGGGTCGGAGCGGCCGTGACGACCTGCCCGGCGTCGAGCACGACGACGTAGTCGGCGAGGCGCTCAAGGTCGGTGGTGATGTGGCTGGAGAAGAGCACCGAGTGCTGCTCGTCCTCCATGAACTCGGCGATGAGGTCGAGAAATTCGTCACGCGCTAGGGGGTCGAGTCCGGAGGTCGGCTCGTCGAGGATGAGCAGCTCCGGGTCGTGCGCGAGAGCGACGGCGGCCTGGAGCTTCATGCCTTGCCCGCGGGACATGTCTTTGAGCTTCGTGTCGGAGTTCAGGCCGAAGCGCTGGAGCAGAGACGCGTAGCGGTCCGTCGACCACCGCGAATAGAACGGCCGGACGGCCTTCTCGATCTTCGTCGGCGTCCACGCCTTCATGTAGAAGGGCGTGTCGAGCACGACCCCGACGCAATCCATCGGCGGCATGGCGATCCGGCCGGCATCGGGAATCACCGTGCCGATCGCAGAGCCGATCGTCGTCGTCTTGCCCGACCCGTTCGCGCCGACGAGACCGACGACGTATCCCCGCGGCACGTCGAGGTCGATGCCCTCCAGCGTGAATCCCCGAAAAGACTTGACCAGACCGCGAATCGAGAGGGCGCAGTCCGTCGTTTCGGCGACTGCTGCCCCACCCGAGCCGTCCCTGCTGAGCGTGTGGTTCATCGTGCTCCCCCGTTCGTGTCGCTGTTCTCTGTCGCTGTGTTGCTCGCCGCAGACCGGTTTGATCCGCCGATGTCGTCGCTGGCGAGGAGGGCGTCGAGCGCGGCGCGGACGTCCGCGTCGGCCAGCCCAGTGAGGCGCGCGGTGTCGACGGCGAGCGCGAGGTGCGATTCGACCTCCCGAAGCGCGTGTTCGCGCATGAGGTCGCTGTCTCGCGGGAGGACGTAACTGCCCTTGCCCTGCACGTTTGCGACGAAGCCCTCGGCGGCGAGGTCGGAGTAGGCGCGGGTCGTCGTGATGACCGAAACCCGCAGGTCGCGCGCGAGCCCTCGGATCGAGGGCAACCGCTCCCCTTCTTTCAGGTCTCCGGCGAGGATGGCCTGCTTGATCTGTGTGGAGATCTGCTCGTAGATCGGTCTGCCCGATGCATTCGAGATGACGATGCGCATCGCAACGCCTCCTTACTGTGTATATGCACTATAGACAGTAAGAACAGCGGCGAGCAAGCCCCCAAGACTAGCGACGGCACCGCCAGGACGACACGACCGCGCACCTCGGGCCCGAGCAGGGAGACAGGCACACCCGCAACCTCAAGAACTACACACATGGGGTCACGAGGGCGGCCACCAGTGTCCGGCTGACCTGCGAGGACGCAATGGTCACGCTGTGACGACTGCATCGATGTGTGCAGTTCTTGAGGTCCGAGTTCGCGCCAGCCAGCGAAGGCGGCGATGTGAGACCCGAGGCGCTGGCTGAGATGGTCAGCCAACGGCGGTGACGTCGACAGCGATGGCCGAGTGATCGGTGTGGCCGTCGAGGCGAGGTGTGTCGTCGATCTCTGCTCCGACGATGCGCAGACCGCGCGCGAAAACGTGGTCGTAGCGGCAACCGACGCCACTGTGGTCGGACCACGTGATGCTCGTCGTTCCGGTGGCGGCGCGGTAGGCGTCGACGAACCCGAGGTCGAGGTCGAGGAGACGGTCATACGCCGCGCGTTCCTCAGCGAGGACGTACGGCAGGCGGTCCCGATCGTCGGGGTCGACGATGTTGAGGTCGCCGATGATCAGGATCGGCGCCGAATCCGTTTCACCGGCAACGAGGTCAGTGAAGCGCGCCAGCCGGGCTCGTTTGCGGTCGCGCTGCGCCGAGCCGGAATAGCGCACCGGATCACTCGCCACTCCGTAGACGCCGATCAGCGTCACGCCGTCGATGGGGACCCGGACCACGCGCGGCCCCTCCGGGAACTCCGCAGTCCCGACCTGCAGGTCAGCGTCCCGCACGATGACGACGCAGCCCCGATCACGCGCCTTCAACGGCGGCGCGATGACGACGTACCCAGCGGCCTCGCACACCTGCAGCATCAGGCGCGACCCGGCCCCGCCCGTCATCTCGGTGAGAACGAGAACCCGCTCTTCCCGCAGCCACAGGTACGCGAGCAACTCGCGAGCGCGCTCCGGTGTCGGAGCCGAGACATTCAGTCCGAGAACAGTGACCACACCCCCAACCTCCCCCTCAATGCGCCGGGACTCCAGTGCGCGCCGGTTCGCTCAGCGCGTCAATCCTTCGTACAGTCGTCGGGGACGACGTCGACGAAGGCCTGGTCATCGGTGGCTCGATCTGCCTCCGCAACGAGGGCGGACTGTCGACGAGCTTCATCAGCCAACGTCGGCCTCAGCCCGTCTGGTGGACGCGGCACGTCCTCGTTGCTCGACTCCCAGATCGTCATGCCGACCAGCATGCCTGCGCGGGGCAGTAAAGAGCAGAGCTCACGGTCCGGTGATTACCCTCGTGACCATGACTCTTGGGAGGGTCGGCATCATCGCCGTCGCCGCAGTGGTGGTTGTCGCCATGCTGGCTCTGGCCGGCCTGTTCGCCCTGGATGCGTGGTCGGTGGGATCTAGTCACCGGCGGAGTTCGCCTCGTGTGGAACGACCCTCGCCTGCGGGCACTCCTGCTGTCGTGGACGGCGTTCGCCGGCCTGGCCAGCGCGTTCTCGCCCGTCAGCCAGGTGTTCTACCTGCGTGATTTGCACTTCACCCCGACGCAATACGGCCTCGTCCTCGGGCTCCCGTCGCTGGGCGGATTCGCGGGCGGGTGGGTCACCCGCCACGGGGCGCAGCGCATCGGGCTCGACCGCACCCTCCGAATCGCATCATGGGCGCGCAGCGTCCTCTACCTCGCGTTTCCGCTCTTGATCGGCGGCACACTCGGTGTCGTTCTCGCGATGATCCTGTTCGGGCTCGTGCTGTTCACGACGAGCCTCGCCAACTCGTCCATGGGGGCTATCCGCGTCAAAGCCACACCGCTCAGCCACAACGCCCGGGTGTCTGCGCTGTGGACCTTCGCGGGCATGAGCGCCGGTCCGGTCCTCATCGCCGCGACCACCCACTACTGCAGACGTTCGGTCCGCGCGCCGTTCTCGCGGGCATCTGCATTGCCATCGCCCTGACTGCGCTGCTGCTCCCTCGCCCAACACACGAGGACGACGCAACTCGCATGGGTCATGCGTAGTTCGTGGCCGGACGCGGCGGCACCATCGACTTCGTCCTGTCCTGAGCGCTACAGGGGCAGACCGGTCGGGTAACCGTCGATACTGCGCAGATTGTTCTTCGACTGGTACTCGCGCAGCCGGTCGCCCTCGCGCGCCGCGGCCCAGGAGTCCATGAGGTCGCGCTGACCCTCGTATCCGAACAGCGGCACCCCGTATCCGCACGAGGTCTGCACGAGGTCCACCTGCACGTCGAAGATGTTGCGTGCTCCACGCATCGGCGGGAAGAGGGTGCTGAGTGAGGCCCACTCGGCATCCGGTTCGTGGATGGCGCGGGCCGTGCCGTAGAGCCGCAGGATCAGAGGCTTGCCGGCGAAGGAGCAGAACATGAGCGTCATCCGCGGGCTGTCAAGCAGGTGGGCGGCGGTCTCGTTGCCACTGCCAGTGCCGTTGAGCCACGCGACGCGATTTGGGCCGAGCACCCGCAGGGAGTCGAGTCCCTTCGGGGACACATTGACCCGTCCGTCTCGGGCCGCGGTGGCGACGAAGTACATCTGCTGCGCCTCGATGAAGGCGCGATGGCCGTCGCCGATCTGCTCGTACTGGGTCGCCATCAGGCCAGTATGGCAGCGCGGACGACTCACCTCGCGCGGGTCATGCGCAGCTCTACGCCTGACGCGTCGTCGAGTCTGCTGCCGACACGTCCCGAGACGCCTTTGGTCGCGCCGTCGAGGATGAAGCCCCGACGACGGTAGAAACCGATGGCTCGATCATTGCCCTCCAGTACCCACAGGTACCCGGACCCAGGGAGGCCGGCGGCGAGCAACGCGTCGGCCACTCCGGTTCCCCAGTGCGCGGGGTCGACGTAGAGGGACCAGAGTTCGCTTTCCATCGGCGCATCGTCGTCGCGGGCAGGCCCGACCGACACCCACCCCACCGGCGCCCCCTCGGCGCGTGCAACGAGGGTCGTCGCTCCCTCCGCGGAATGCCCGGCCACCTGGTGAACTGCACCCCGCTCAGCCCAGCGACGCGTGTTGTCCTCGTCGTCGAGCGAATCGAGAATTGCCTCAGGCAGCAGCCCGGCATAGGCCATTCGCCAGATCCGGTTGTGTAACGGACCAAGCGTCGCGGCATCCGATTCACGCAAGAGGAAGATCTCCACGCCTTCAGTTTTCCCGCCGGGCAACCGATTTGCGCTCGGCGTGACCGGGGCCAGACTGCTCCGATCCCTGGCGGCGAGTAGATCAAGCGACGGAGGCTGCGAGCGTAGCGAGGTCGGTGCGCAGCCGTGCAATGAGGGCCTGTGGTGAGTCCTCACCCGCTCGTACCTGATTCATCAGCAATTCGCGGGCTAGCGTCGAGGCGGGTACGCCCCTCTTGGTGGCCAATTCGGTCAGCTCGGCCAGCTCGTCATCGTTGAGCCGGACCTGCAGCGTGCGCGTCCGGCTGTGACCTCGCGTCATCACCGTTCCTGGCTTCAGATCGGCATCCATGTCCGCCTCCGAGACTGCTGCCTCAGCCTCGATCAGATCTTCAATCCTCATCAGTTCGCTCCTCTAGGTAGCGGCGTTGGTCTGTCGGGTTGGAAAGCCAGGCATTGACGCCCCAGAGAGCGCCTTTATCGGGCAGAACGATCACGGTCACAAGCAACCCGATCGTCGTAGACCACCCGATGACGCGCTGCGTGCGGCCCGACCTCGACGCAGGATCCGGGTCGAGGACCAGGCGGTCAGGATCAGACAGTGCTTCGTTGGCCACGAGGGGCGTCCTTGAGTGCTTCGCGATGTAGGTACCGCGATGAGTCCAATCGGCTGCGCCCTCCATCCCCCTAGCGTATTACGGGCGTAGTGCGATAGCTAGGGCCTGAGCTATCTGCGAGCCACAGGCGCTGCCACGGGGGAGTTCACATGCGCGAAATGCGCTGTCGCCCCCGACCAGGCGTAGGTCACAATCGACCGTGCTCACTTTGGAGGAGATCTTTCCGCCGCTCGGCCTGCGCATCGCGTCGGGCCCCGTCGAGTTGCGGGTTCTGCGTGACGACGATTTTCCGGAGTTGGTCGAGCTCGTTCGTGGCGGGATGCAGGCCCCGGATGCCCCGATGCCGTTCCTGAACGAGTGGCACCGCCAACCGTATTCGCCGGGTTCCCCGGACGGATTCCCGTCGTCCTCCCTGGCCTGGTGATGGACCCAACGTGCCGATTTCGCACGCGACAACTGGCGCCTGGCCCTGGCCGTGCGGCGCGACGGGGAACTCGTCGGCATGCAAGACCTGCACGCCGAGAACTTCGCCCAGCGACGCCACATCGAGACCGGCTCGTGGCTCGGGCTCCCCCACCACGGCAAGGGCACCGGCACCCTCATGCGGCAGCTCGCCGTCGGGTTTGCGTTCGACGAGCTCGGGGCGCTGCGATGCGGGTCGGCCTACATCGCCGGCAACCACGCCTCGGCTGCGGTGAGCCGCAAGACGGGCTACGTCGACAACGGAACCGACCGCATCGCCCAACGCACCGCCGAGGGCATCGTCGGCGTCGAGAGCCAACGAGTCCTCGTCACTCCCGACACCGACATCCGCCCCGACGACCCCATCACCGTCGACGGCGCAGACGCACTGCGCCGATTCCTCGCCATCGACCTCTGAACTCCGCGAGCGACTACTCGGAGCCTTCTGCTTTCAGGCCGGGAGCGTGAGTGGTGACCGCATCAGGTCGCGTGGTCACGAGGACTTTGCCTCGGGTGCCGCCCGTCAACACCTGCTGTAGAGCCTCCTGGGTCTGCGCGAAAGGCAGCACTCGATCCACGACAGGCGTGATGACCCCGTCGTCGACCAGCCCGACCAGC